>JAEZUY010000032.1 GCA_023420895.1 Bacillota bacterium
TTTATGCAAGACACGGTCTTACATTCAAAAATTCAGAAAATAAAGACTTTTTTGAGTCTAAAAACTGGTATGATCCAGATTCAAGCTTAAACAGCGGAAAACAAATTGATGAAATGCTTTCTGATGAAGAAAAATACAATGTAAATGCTCTGTATGATATAAAAGAAGCTTTAGAAAAATAGTAAAAAAAGCGCTGAATATTCAGCGCTTTTTTATTATTAATTTAATCACATCTTTTCGGTCTGTCTATTCTGAATTTCAGATTCTGATACTTACATACTCAATCAGGGTATATATTAAAGTAACAGACATATTAATTAAGGGGGAAAATAAAATGAAACTCAATGAAATATTTAAAAAGTTACATAAAAGCAGCTTTAAAAAGAAAGCTGTTTCTCTGGCGCTGGCCGCCGCTATGCTTATACCTGCAAGTTCAGCTTTTGCATTCAGCGATATAGACGGCCACTGGGCTTATCCTTATATATCCGAAGCTACAAGAGAAGGACTTTTAGAGTCTCTTGCAGGTCCCAGCTTCTATCCCGACCAGATGCTTACTAGAGAGGAATGCGCCGGACTGATTTACAGTTTCATAGCAACTTATAACTATGGACCTATTGTAAATCCGCCGGACGGAATATCTCCATTCTGGGATGTTGCCGACTGGAGTCCTTTAAATACGAAACTTCAGTCTGTAAGAAATATAGGATTTTTCTCTATCATGATGTCTCCAAGCCATTTCTATGAAGATGAAAATCTTCTCACGTTTAATCAGGCCGGAATTATAGACGGATATCCTGACGGCTCATTCAGACCTTATGACAATGTTACGAGAGCTGAATTTGCCAAAATGCTCATGAGCACTCTCGATGCCGGAGGATATATTTCTCTCAGAATAGATCCTGATTTAGGAGACCATATGGGCCACTGGGGAGAAACTTATCTTGCTAAAATGATGACTGAAGGGATTATGAACGGATACTGGCAGGAAGAAAGATATTCAGAATATCACCAGGCTATGATGCCTTATACTGTTCTGCTTCCTGACAACAATATAACCAGAGCTGAAGCTGTAAAAATGATTATGGCTGCAAGAGAGCTTCCGTTTGTAGGAATGGATTCTGAAAACGGAACGAGACCTGAGGGATACAATCCTTATCCTTTCTTAAGATACTTTGACGAAAACAGATATTTCTAATATAAAAAAATAAAACTCTGCAGAAAAACTTATAAAAGAAGTTCTGCAGAGTTTTTATTGGTTTATTTAATTTTAGTTGTTATCTCGGATATATCTTCTTTGAAACTCATCTTTATTTGTTGAATCTCTCTTCAGCGACATCCCAGTTCACTACTTTCCACCATTCTTTGAGGTATTCTGCTCTTCTGTTCTGATATCTCAGATAGTAAGCATGCTCCCAGACATCGTTTCCTATTATAACTTCGTAACCGTCGCTTACAGGACTGTCCTGATTAGGGTTTGAAACAACTTCAATTTCTCCGTCTTTTTTAACAAGATTTACCCATCCGGAACCGAATCTTCCAGTTCCTCCTGCTTCAAACTCTTCTTTGAACTTTTCAAAAGATCCGTATTTATCTTCTATAGCTTTTTTAAGATTTCCTACAGGTTCTTTTGAACCTCCGGGAGTCATAGTTTCCCAGAAAAGCGTATGGTTATAATGTCCTCCTCCGTTATTTTTCACAGCAGTTCTTTTGTCTTCAGGTACAGAATCCAAGTTTTTCAGAAGCTCTTCAAGACTCTTTCCTTCGAGTTCTGTTCCTTCTACTGCTTTGTTCAGATTGTCGACATAAGTCTGATGATGTTTTCCATGGTGAATTTTCATTGTCATTTCATCGATTACCTCTTCAAGAGCATCGTAATCGTACGGCAATGGATCTAATTTAAAAGCCATGTCAATCCTCCTCATTGATAATGATTTTAATTTCTATTATTATTATACCCATTTTGAGAACTAGTTAACATTATTTTTTGCTTTTTTTAACAATTTGAGTGAAGAAATCCCATTATTTCTTTCTCATTGCCTTTAACATCTATTTTCCTGTATCCTTCTTTATTAATCATCAGAACGGTATTGCACGTTTTAAACAGAAGTTCTGAATCATGAGTTATCAGTATTATCGGTGTATTCTCAGATTTTTCTGCAATAAGCTCCGCTGACAGATTCATTCTTTTATAATCGAGTCCTGAACTCGGTTCATCTAAAATCAGAAATCTTCTGTCTGAAAGAAAGGCTGTCACAAGAACGAGTCTCTGCTTTTCTCCTGTTGAAAGCTCCTGCGGATGCTCTTTTCTCTTTTCCCATAAATCCGCCCTTCTTAAATATTCTTTAGCTCTTTTCAGATACTCTTCGTCAGCCATTCTTTCTTTAGGTATTATCTCATGCTCAACTGTATGAGCGAATAGCTGAGAATCCGGGTCCTGAAGAACGAAATAGCAGCTCTTGAGTCTTCCTTTTTTATTTCCTGCATATCCGGTTTCTCCTTTAGGAAGTTTTATAAGGCCGCAGAGTTCTCTTGCAAGAGTCGTCTTTCCTATTCCGTTAGTCCCTATAACTCCCATGCATTCTCCTTCCTGAACTGAAAATGTAAGCTCCGGAATCAGCATTTTCTTTCCTGCTTTAACCGATATTCCTTTAACATTTATTGAGTCTGGTTTCCTTTTCTTTATATCTATTTCCGAAAGATTGGGTTTCTCCCCTTTCAGATTCTTTTCATCCAGACATCTCAGACTGTTTTCTTTCCTTATCTCTTCATTGATTTCAGAGGATTTATATATATTTCCGATTGTACAGTCTTTCATATATACAAGTCTGTCAAAAATATCTTTGAGATAATAAAGCCTGTGGTCCACTACTATTACAGTCTTTCCGTTTTCTTTAAGTTCTTTAAGAACTTTTCTGAGTTCATTTATAGAGAAATAGTCCAGACTTGCCGAAGGCTCGTCCAGAAGTATTATATCCGTATCATATACTAGAGATGACGCTATCGCCACTTTCTGTCTCTGACCTCCGGAAAGTTCAAAAACAGAACGTTCTTTTAATTTCTCTATTCCCATATTTTTCATAGATTCATGAACTTTTCTTTTGAGTGTTTCTCTTTCCATCCCGAGATTTTCTCCAACTAAAGCAACTTCATCTTCAGCTATTGTTGAGAAAAACTGATCTTTCGGATTCTGAAATACATTTCCTATATACTTTGCAAGTTCACCTTTTTCATAGTCTATTATGCTCTTTCCATAGAGCCTGACATCGCCTTTCAGCTTTCCTTCATAGAAATCTGGAATCAGCCCGTTCAGTATTCTTAAAAGAGTGGTCTTTCCGCATCCTGAAAGTCCTGTTATAAGTATGAACTCTCCTTTCTCTATCTGAAGATTTATATCTTTAAGCTGCGGAGTCTCTCCATACGAAAATTCCTCAACTCTTATATCGAATATTACATTTTTATCTTTTTCCATATGGACACCCCCGCAACTGCAATGCTTAAAACTATAAGAAAGAAATCTGTCCATCTGTAGCTTATAGGTCTGTAACTAGTTTTTTTACACGGATATTCTATGCCTTTAGTCAGAATAGAGCATGTCAGTGTATCACTGACTGCAAGACCCTTGAACAGCATTGGAACTATGAATACTTCAAATGTTCTTACCGGATGAATTACGCTTATTCCGTATCCTCTTATCTTTGCGCCTTCTCCAATCTCCTTCAGTCTGTGTTTGAATTCGGGATAAAATCTGAAGAAAACCGCTATAGCAACTGTTATATTCTGAGGAAGACCCGCTTTTCTAAAAGCAGTCATGAGTTCTGATGATGAAAAGCTTGTGATAGCTCCGACAAGTATGAGTATCGGCGCCAGCTTTAAAATCATAACGGCCATAGTGAACATCGCTCCGCCCCAGTGAGTGAGCCTCACATTCTGATTTACAGCATAAACGAGTATATAGAATATAATATATCCCGGTATGATTTTTACTGCTTTTCTTCTGTCTATGAACAATATTACCAGGAACGACAGCCCCAGCATAGCCATATATTCTGCTCTTTCTCCCGTTATTGAGATTAGAGTAAACAGAAACATCATTATCACTATGCTCACAGGATTCAGAAAATATTTTCTGTCCTTAAGAAAAGATTCCATCTAGTTCAGTATTCCTTTGTTTGAACTGTTTTTAGCAAAGAATTTATTGTATATATATCTTCCAAAGAATACTCCAAGCACAGAGAAAATAAGCTGAAATACTATTATAAGTGTTATACCTTTAGCATTTGCCATCATATCATACATCTGCTGTGCAGCTTCCTGCGTGAACATTTCAGGAAATTGTGCAACTATTCCGTTTACTCCTAGAACGAGTATGAATATGACTCCATGAAGAGCGTGTATCATTTCTCCAGCTATAAATGCAGGAGCCAGTCTTTTGTTATCGTCGTAATTTTCTTTTTTCCCTATTATAAGTTCAGAAACTATACCTGCCGCAAGCAGAATCAGAATCATAGGCCAGAATCCCATTATTGTGTAAACTATCCCGTTAATCAGATAGTAAAGAAGACTTGTTCCTCTTTTTCTCACCTTTCTGCACATTACAAAATATACTGGAGCTGTAAGAAGAGAACCTACAGCATTCTGCATATACGCCATATATACACCTGATACGGAAGAAAGCGCTCCTCCTATCATCATAAGTATGAATCCTATTACTGAAAAAATCGTTATTTTAACTATATCCTTCAGCTGCATTTCATTCACTCCTTTATTTTTTTATTTTATTTTAGTTTTGTTTTAAATCTTTAAAGTCTGTTCCATCTTCATAATGCAATACTTTATTCATCTTTCTGAGTTTTCCAGAGCTTATAAAATAGACCTTTTTTCTCTATAAGCTCTTCTGCTGTTCCGCATTCAGACACTCTTCCTTCATCCAGAACGACTATTTTGTCGGCTCTTTCGACAGTTCTGAGTCTGTGCGCTATTATGACTACAGTCTTGTTTTTTATAAGGCTTGAAAGCGCCTTCTGAATTGCTGTTTCACTCGATGCATCTATGCTCGCTGTAGATTCATCCAGAAATATTATAGGTGAATCCTTGAGAACGGCTCTTGCAATTGATATCCTCTGTCTTTCTCCTCCTGAAAGAAGCGCTCCGTTTTCTCCTATCATGGTGTTATATCCGTCAGGAAGTTTTTTTACGAAGCTGTCGACCTGGGCTATTTCTGCTGCTCTTATAACCTCTTCATCAGTTGCATCTTTCTTTCCTATCCTTATATTTTCCATTATCGTATTGTTAAAAAGAATTACTTCCTGAAAAACCATAGAATAGTATCTAAGGAGAGATTCAGGATCTGCTTTCTTTATGTCTTTTCCTCCGAGCTTTATCTTTCCAGACTCGACATCCCAGAATCTGAGCATAAGCTTTGCAAGCGTGCTCTTTCCGCATCCTGACGGTCCTACCAGCGCCGTAGTCTGTCCCTGTTCTGCTGTAAAGCTCACTCCGTCTATAACTTTTTTATCTTCATCATATCTGAACGATATATTTTCAACTTCTATATTGAAACTGTCCACTTCTATATCTTCTCCAGTCATAATCTCATCACTCTGAAGAATATCTTTCATTCTTTCTACCGGTATCTGAATAAGTATGAATTCGATGATATAAGAAAGACATGAATCCATAGGAAGATATATTGTAGCTGAAGCTATTATAAGAGTTATATACTGAGCGAATTTAATATTTCCTCCGCTGTATTCAAAGAATCCGGCAATAGCCGCAGTCATAAGTCCCAGTCTCATAAATGAAGACAGCGGTCCAAGCAGAAACGGTATAAATATTTCTGCTTTCAGATGCGTGTTTTCTTCTTCATCAAGAGATTTTTCAAATTCTTTAAGAGTTTTTTCAGTCCTCTGATAAGCTTTAATATGAAGAATATTCTCCAGCGTTTCCTGAATTCTCTCTGTAACTTCCAGTTTCTTGTCAGAATGTTTTTTATCCGCCGCATACTTCTTATTTTCCATTATTTTTATAATAAGAAGAGCTATAGGAAAAGGCCATATTAAAGCAAGCGCTATCTTGGGGCTCATAAATGCTATGCCTGCAGTTATGAATATAATCGATATAACTGTTCCGTAAAACTGCGGAACGGCGTGAGAATAAGCGTGCTCCATACTCTCCATATCTCTCATTATCGTTGTGGTGAGGTCTGATAAATCTCTTTTTGAAAAGAATGAAATCGGCATTTTTCTCATTCTGTCCGATATATCTATCCTCTTTTTGGCAGTTTCATTATAAGTATTCGTATACACACTGTCATACTGAACAGTATTCACTATATATATAAGAATCAGAACTGCCGCGCCGAGAATTATATACTTGGGAATAGAATAGGCATCCTGATCTTTGTAGAAAAATATATTCGCTGTATCGTTCAGAAACATATAAATCAGCCAGATAGGCATCATGAAACTTATATTCAGGGCTGCACTGAACACTATTCCTTTAATCATTTTTCCTGCTCCGGTATCCGAAAGAAGGAATTTATTCTTTAAATAGTTAATCATTTTCAGCCCTCCATTCAATACCTTTTGAGAACTCCTCATAAAGTTCTCTGTAAGTTCTGCATCTTTCCAGAAGCTCCTCGTGACGTCCTCTGTCTTCTACTTCTCCGGAACTCAGGACTATTATTTCGTCGGCATCTCTTACAGTATTCAGTCTGTGAGCAATCATGACAGTCGTTCTTCCCTTTTTAAGTCTGTCTATGCTCTGACCTATTTTCTCTTCATTTTCAGGATCGGCAAATGCTGTGACTTCATCCAGAAGCAGAATATCTCTTTTTCTTAAAAATGCCCTCGCAAGTGCAATTCTCTGTTTTTCTCCTCCTGAAAGATACGTTCCTTCTGTTCCTATTACTGTATCAAGTCCGTCTTCCATTCTTCCGATTATATCTTCTGAATTGCTGTCTCTGACTGCCTTCATTATTTCTTCATCACTTGCTCCGAAATCCATGTCTATATTCTCTCTGATGCTTCTCTGAAGAAGCGAACTCTGCTGAAACACTATAGACATCTGAGACATCAGTTCATCTTCAGTCATCTCTCTAATATCTTTTCCGCCGATTCTTATTGAACCTGAACTGACATCGTAAAATCTTCCTATGAGATTTACAAGAGTCGTTTTTCCTGAACCGCTTCCTCCGACGATTGCATAAGTTCTGTTCTTTTTGAACTTCAGATTTATATTTTTAAGCACATAGTTTTCATCTCCGGTGTAAGAAAAATAGACATTGTCGAATACTATGCCTTCTTCGTCCTTAAAATCTTCTTCTGAAGCTTTTGAATCTTCCGAAACCGCTGATTCAGAACAGCCAGTTCTCACTTTCATAGGTTCAAGCGCGAATATCTCTTTCAGTCTTTCCATTATCACTTCAAACTGATTCTTCGATTCACTTATTGTATTCACTTTCATCAGAACTGAATTGAAGAGAAGCGAAATAATGACGTAGAAAAGATATTCGTTCAGAAGCTCTAGAGGTTCTCCCCCTCTATTTATCAGAAATATGCATACAGGTCCTAGAACTACTGCAGGAAGATATAGTGAAACTGTATATAGAATCATCGGTCTTCTGCAGAAGTTTACAAAGTTCTTAGCATCCTGGTCGTATTCCATTATCGTCCTGTAGTACCTTTGAAAACTTTCCACTGTCTGATTGAAAACTTTAACTACAGGAATTCCCCTTATATATTCCAGACCGCTTACACTCAGTCTTTCTGCCGCTGTCATGTATTTCCCCATGAACGTTTTAGCTTCTTCAGAAGTGAAGGATCTCATGTTCATAAATGCCAGAAGCACACTCAGAATGCATATTATTCCGAATTTGATATTCACTGTGAAAAGCATGAATATCAGAACTGCCGGCACTACAAGAGAACTTGTGAAATCAGGAAACGAATGCGCTATAAGCGAGTGCGTCTTTGAAGCATTGTCATCAATCAGACGTCTCAGTCTTCCGCTGTCCTCATTTGCAAAGAAACCTACAGGCAGTCTGACCAGATGCTTTAAGGATTCTTTCCTTATATTCTTCTCAATTCTGAACGCGAGTATATGAGAAGACAGAAGTGATGCGAAGTTCATTCCTATACCTATAATCTGGCTTATTCCTATATAGAGCGCATATCTCACTACAGTATCTAAATCTGGAGAACTGAAGTTTTCTGCAATGTGAACTGCCAGTTTCCATATAAAATAATAAGGCGCTACAGACATCACTCCATATACTGCTGAAGCTATAATCACAAGAAAATACAGATGTTTTTTCTCTCTGGCGAACAGCTCTACTGTTCCGTACACTCCTTTCGGATTGAAACTGCTTTCTGAGCCGTTTTTTACTGAACTGTCCATAAAAACACCTCTTTCTCTGTATTTCCATACTGAATAAAATGATTCCTGAAAAGATGCATCTTTCTTATTTGTTTCATTTGATATTGAATATCATTTTATAGTATGATATTAGTATATAAGACAGAAATGCTATTTACAATAATTTGAATACAGAATCGGCTAAGCAGAATATACGGCCTTTCGTGATAGGAGTGATTGAATTGTCTTATCCTCATGAAGAATTTTTACTTGAAATGGGATTTAAACAGATTGACAGCAAAGAAGGACCTTTTTCCAATCTGGGAATAACTTACTATATAAATACTGATGAATTAGAAGGATATTACTGGTTTTTCGATACAGATGACTTCACAGTCAATATACACGATTTCGATGTTAAAAAGACTAATATAATATTTAAAAGCAGCCGTCTCGATTATGATGATATGATATCTGTTTCCTTCTTCAAATCAGTTTACGGTGAATCCCTGTCTCCGTACAGACCTGTCACTACTAATTCGCTGTTTACATACTATCATCATGATAATGAATTCAAATTCATTCTTCATGAAGGTTTTCCTTTCCTGTCTGTCGGTGTTGACTATAAAAGCCGTTTCTGGAAAAAATATATTCCGGAACATCTCAATATAGATGAAAAAGAAATGCTCAAAGCTATTGAAGCTCTGAACTACCTGGATTTTTCTCCCAGAATAGAAAAAATATCGGATGAAATTCTGTCTTTCAGTGAAACTTATCCCGGTTCAGAACTGTTTTACGAAGTAAAAGCGAAAGAAATTCTGAGCCTTACTCTGAACAACTATTTCGAAAGAAAGAATTCTAAAAATAAGCTAAACCGCGATGACGATAAAGCTCTTGAAAGTGTAAAAAACTATATAGATGACCACTATTCATCGGATATTCCTCAAAAACTTCTCTGCAGCATAGCTCTTATGGGAAAAACGAAACTGAAGGACAGTTTTAAAATGAAATACGGAATGACCATAACTGAATATATTCAGAGAAGACGAATAAATGTGGCTGAACATATGATAAGCTCTACGGATCTCATGATTAATGAAATTGCAAAATCTGTTGGATATAATTCACACAGCCGATTCTCTAAGCTGTTTAAAAAGTATAAAGGAATGGGCCCTGTGGAATTCAGAAATATGATAAAAAGCAAAACTAAATAATTATGATGAATCTGGGTATAAATAATTATATAGCTCTATATAATTATTAGAGCGAAATTGTTTATAAAGGAGATTTTATATATGAAAATCAGAAAAACGGCTTTATCATTCTTATGCGCATCTGCCGTTCTGTTGAGTTCCAGCCTCAGCTTTGCCTATAACGATATAAGCGGACACTGGGCCGAAGATTACATAAATGAAATGGACCAGATGAACGTTCTCGGTCAGTTTGAAGATGAAAGTCTTCAGCCGGACAGACCCCTTAACAGAGCTGAATGCGCTGAACTTATCTCAGACTTTTTTCAGAACAATCCGAAGTTTGCTTTTAATCAGACTTTGAATCCTGAAGACACTAAATTTCCGGATTTAACTTATGGAACGAGAAACACGATGAAAATCAATGATTTAGCCTGGTACACCTATGAATCGCTTATAACTTCAGAATTATATAACGGAAATCCTTATGCACTTAGAAATACAAAGATAATCAACGGATATCCTGACGGAACTTTTCAGCCTTATAACAATGTGACGAGAGCTGAATTTGCAAAGATGTTTATAAATGCTCTTGACTGCTTTGGATATCTGAACCCTGGATATATAGAAACTTATGGAGACCATTATTATCACTGGGGATATAAATATCTTTCCATAGCAGTAACTTACGGTATAATGAACGGCTACGAATCGATATATCAGTATGTACCCGAAGCTTCATATTATACCGACTATATGATACTGAAGCCGGACGACAATATAACCAGAGCTGAAGCTATTAAAATGCTCAGCACTGCCAAAGACTTCGAATACACAACGGATACCAGAAGATCTGGACCGTTCTTCACTTACTTTAAAAGCTGGGGAGATTCGCTGAACTGGTCATCTCCTGATGAAGCTGTCGATTTATATGAAAAGGTATTTAAACAGGATAGGTATAAAGATAAAGTAATATGGGAAAATTATGACAGAAGCTGCTGGAGCCTTTATCCTGAATATACTTACGATAATGTTATGACACTGCACTGGAAAAATATAGGAGGTGCAGGCGGATCATATTATCAGTTTATCAATTACGGCAAATACGCAGATATAATGATTTATGACGGAAATGCTTCTTTCCCTGCTCATGTTCCTTACACTATAACTGTGGACACTGATACTTTAGATATAATCGGCGAAGGTTCTTATTCACGTTAAAATTAAATAAAAGGAAATAAAAAAACCGCCTCGAAATCTCGAGGCGGTTTATCTATTTCTAATTCTATTATTAGTCTTCTATAATGTCCACATGAACATATGCATCGTGCATTGCCTGTAGCGCTTCTTCTTCAGATTCAACTTTTTCCATCTTAACAGCTGATATCTTGTATTCTGCTGTCTTAGT
>JAEZUY010000027.1 GCA_023420895.1 Bacillota bacterium
AAAGTATAAAATCAGTTGAAAATCCGGAAGATTTAGTTAAATTCACAGATGTAAATGAAGACCACTGGGGATATTATGAAGTAATGGAAGTGGCAAACAGCCATACCTGTGAAAGAGATGAAAAAACGGGAAAAGAGAAATGGATTAAGATAATAAAATAGAATATACAGGTTAAAATAATTTAGAAATAATTAAAAATCTGAAAGATCTGCATTGGAAAGTAAAAACTTCAGTGCAGGTCTTTTTTTATTCTGAATAAGGGTGTATAATGTGAATATGATACACATTATCATATTCGTATTATAAAAAAGCAAAAGTGCACGGGATGCATATTGCGTCATAAAATCACTTTTGGGGAAGGTGATGAACATGTTTATAGAAACAAGGAACGTAAGAAAATTCTATGGGGAAGGACAGACCAGAGTGGAAGTTCTAAAAGGAATAGACTGTGAAATTGAAAAGGGTGAAATATGTGTATTCTTAGGGCCTTCAGGTTCCGGAAAGTCGACTTTTCTCAATATACTTGGAGGAATAGAAGTTTTTGAGGAAGGTTCTGTTTCAGTCAACGGGAAAAATCTTGGAAATATGTCAAGGTCTCAGATTTCAGACTACAGAAGAGATGAGCTTGGATTCATATTCCAGTTCTATAATCTCATTCCGAATCTCACAGCTAAAGAGAATATAGAGGTTGGAGCTTATTTAAGCAAAAATCCTTTAGACCTAAAGGAGATAATGGAAGTTCTGGGACTCAGTGAGCACTCGGGAAAATTTCCTTCTCAGCTTTCAGGAGGTCAGCAGCAGAGAACGGGAATCGGAAGAGCAATTATAAAGAATCCTTCACTTTTAATTTGCGACGAGCCGACAGGAGCACTCGACTAACAGACTTCAAAAGACGTGCTTTCTCTTCTTCAGGATATAAATATCAGATTTCAGAACACTATACTTATTGCAACACACAATACAGCGATAGCCGGCATGGCCGACAAAATTTTCAAGCTTCACGACGGAAGAATAGTCGAAATTGAAAAGAATGAGTCTAAAATTCCGGCAGAAGAACTAGTCTGGTAGAGCGGTGATGACATGAGAAATCCAATAAATAAAAGACTGAAGAGAGATTTTACGGGTAATCTTGGAAGATACTTAATCATATTCGTGTTTATGGTTACAACTATTTCAGGAATCTCATCATTCTTTATAAATCAGGAAGCGGCGAAGGAAGCTTTCTACAGAGGAGTGAGAGAAGGAATAGTTGAGGACGGACAGATGACTTTCAGCGGTTCTCTAAATGACGACCAGTTCAATCTTCTAAAAGAGAATGATATAAATCTTTATGAGAACTTCTACATAGAAGACAATATGAAAGATCAGAAAGTTCTGAGAGTATTTAAAAACAGAGAGCATATAAACCTCCCGGAAGTTCACGAAGGAAGACTTCCAGAAACTAAGAAAGAAATCTGTGTTGAGAGAATATTTGCAGAGAACAATTCACTCGATATAGGCAGCAGCATGGAAATCGGCGGAGAAGAATTCGAGGTGACAGGAACTATATCGACTCCCGACTACAATACCCTTCTGAAATCAAGAGGAGACATTATGATGGACGGGATTAATTTTGGAACTGCACTCGTCACAGATGAAGGCTTCAAGAGACTCGATCAGAAGAAAATAACTTATACTTATTCTTACAGACTTCACGACAGAGACATGAGTTTAAAAGAGCAGACCGACAAGCTGATAGACATGAATAAACAAATGTCTATGACAGGAGCAGTAATACTCGATTCTGTAATTAAAGAGAACAATGCAAATATAATGTACATGATAGACGATATGGATGCAGACGTTCCTACTATGATTACTATTCTTGCTTTAATCTGCGTAATAATGGCCTTCATATTCACTATAGTCACTAAATCGACAATAGAAGATGAAGCGCCTATAATAGGAACTCTCTATTCAATGGGATACAAGAAGAGAGAAATTCTCGGATACTATATGAAGCTTCCAGTCATTATAACCGTAATTTCAGCATTGCTCGGTAATATACTTGCATACGGGTATTTTAAAAACAAATATCAGAAACTTTATCTCGATTCGTTCAGCATGTATGAAATGAGATACCAGCTGGATACGAGAGCTTTTCTGTTAACAACTTTAATACCTATGGGAATAATATTTTTAGTGACTTTTATAAATCTGTTTACAAAACTGAATTATTCGCCTCTTAAATTTCTGAGAAGAGATTTAAAGAAAGGAAAGAAGAAAAATGCTGTCAAACTTCCGGATGTATCTTTTATAAGAAGGTTCAGAATGAGAGTTTTTCTTCAGAATAAAGCGAATTATTTAGTCCTGCTGATAGGAATATTTCTTGCCAATATACTCCTCGTTCTGGGATTTGCATCGAACCCTATATTCGAAGAGTATGTCGATTCTATGGAAAGAGAACTTCCTGCAAACTATCAGTATGTTCTGAAGGTTCCAGTTGAAGCTGAAGACGGAGAAAAGATGACTGTAACTGAGATGGAGACTGAAAAAGAAGTTCTTGGAAGTCCTATAGATGTGCAGATGATAGGTATAGACAGCGACAATGAATTTATCGGAGAATTCGGTTCTGATGAAGGTTCGGACAAAGCCTATATCTCAAAAGGGCTTATGAGAAAACTCGGTCTTAAAGAGGGAGATGAAATCAAGCTCTATAATAAATTCATAGATGAGACTCTTACGCTTGAAGTTGCAGGAAAAAACAATACTACATGTCTGATGAATCTATATATGAACAGAGAGACACTGAACGATTTTCTGAATCAGGATGAAGACTACTTCAACGGATATTACAGTGATGAAGAACTTGATATAGACGAAGTTTATATTAGAAATGTCATAGAAAGAGAAGATTTAAAACTGATAGGAGAGCAGTTTGTTAAATTCCTTGACGGACTGATTCCTATGGTAAAAGGAATATCAGTAATAATATATATTGCAGTCATATACATTCTGACTAAGCTGATAATCGAAAGATCTGCTACAGATATAGCCTATCTTCAGGTATTCGGATACAGAAGAAGAGAGATAAGCAGGATATATATAAACGTTTCGACTATAGCAGTAATCCTGTTCTTTATAATTCTTGCGCCGGCAGTAGACTATGCGGCTAAGAATTTTCTGTACGTCCAGCTGCTTAAACTGAACGGATATGTTGAACCTATAATACCGCTGACAGCACATCTCAAGGTGTTCTTAACAGGAATAGTCATATACTTCATAGTCAGAATATTCCAGGTTAGAAAGATAAGCAGAACTGATATAAATGAAGCGCTTAAAAATGTTCAGGGATAGATTAAGGACTGAAATTTCAGATATAAGAAAATATAGGAAAGAGAATCAGGTCAGAATTAATAAATTCTGGCCTTTTTTATTAAAAAGGATGTGATATATTATGCCGAGCGTTAAATACGGAGCAGTAAAAAATATAATGAAACTGATACCTGTCAAGAGAATACTTTCAAGTTCTCCCGAAAAACTGATTAAATCGGCAAGAAAAATTAATTCTAAAAAGGGAAGAGGATTTCAGATTCCGAAAGATGAAAATTTCATATACGAGGATATCAAGATTCCGCTGGAAGGAAAAGACTGGCATTGTCTTGGGATTAGACCTAGAGACATCAGGACTGAAAAGGCTGTTCTTTTCATATTTGGAGGCGGAATGATAACCGAGCCTGATATGTCGGATATAAAGCCTGCAATGAAAATTTCGAAAGAAACTGACAGAGAGGTCTGGTTTGTGTTCTATCCTCTTTGCACTGATTATAATGCAATGGCGAGTATCGAAATGGTTTACAGATCATATAAGAAAATGCTCGAAAAATACAGTGCCGAAGATATAACTGTTTTAGGGTATTCATCAGGAGCATGTCTTTCAATTTCGCTCTGTCATTGGATTAATACAAAAGGAGAAAATGTTCCGATGCCTGAAAAAATGATTCTGATATCTCCGGGAGCCGTATCAGATGATGAGGACTGGAACAGACGCATAGAAGAGCTGGAAAGAAAAGATATAATGGTAAGTTCGTCCTTTATTGAAAGTATAGGTCCTATAATGAGACACGGCTCTGAACTGCCGGAGTGGGTTCTGAATCCGTGGTCTAGAAGTTTCAGCGGCTTTCCTGAATGTCATTTCTGGTTCGGAGGAGATGAGATTCTCGCCGCATCGGTGCCTAATTTTGAAGACAGATGCAGAGAAGCCGGAATAGAATATACGATGACTGTAGGAGAAGGAATGTGCCACTGCTATCCGTTTCTTCCGGGACCCAGCTTTCCTGAAAAGGAAGAAGCGTTCAGAGAAATCGTTAAGCAGATAAAAGAGAAATAAAGAGAAAGACAGTATAATAGGAACAGATTAAGAGAGACGGGAAAATTAAGAGAAGAAATAGAGATAATGAAAGTGAATTTGAGATGCTCAAAAATTATATCTATAGAGATTTGAGATTTAATAAAAATTTTAAAATCTGAGAAATTCCATCTGTGATAAAATTAAAATGATGAATAAAGGTTTTAGAGAAAGGATGTTTGAAATGCCAAGAGATATAAAAATAGATATAATTTCAGGTTTTCTCGGAGCGGGAAAGACGACTCTTATAAAAGAGATGATTAAATGGCACAGCGGTGAAAAGCTTGCGATAGTTGAAAATGAATTCGGGGAAGTGAGCATAGACGGACCTGTGCTGAAGTTTCATGGAATAGAAGTTAAAGAGATAAGTTCAGGATGCATCTGCTGCTCAGTTTCAGGAGATTTTAAAAAGGCAATCGAGGAGATAGCAGATTCTCATTCACCGGAGAGAATCATAATAGAGCCTACAGGAATAGGAAAGCTGTCCCAGATAAAGGAAAACCTGGAGCTTTCGGGATTCAGCAGAATGAAGTTTATAACTGTCGTAGATGCTGAAAATTACAGTCTGTATCTTGAAAACTTCGGAGAATTCTATAAAGACCAGGTGGAATATGCCGATATAGTATTCGTTAGCAGAACTGAAGATAAAGGAGAAAGTGAAATTCAGGATATAGAAGACTCAGTGAGAGAAATAAATCCGGAAGCGGTTATAATATCAGATCCTCTTTCTGAACTTAAAGCTGAACAGTTTGAGCTCAGAGGAGAAGATGAGGATTCTTCAGATGAAAGCGAAAAGATTCAGGGAGAAGAATCTGAAGTGTGCAGTGTGTGCGGAGAAAGTCATGACGAAGGAGAATGCGGAAATTCTCACGGTCATGAACATTCTCATGAGCACGGACATGTCCATAACCATGAGGACACTGCAGATTTTGAAACTCATTCAGTAAGAACTGATAAATACTACAGTCTGTCAGATATTGAAGAAATGATGAATGAGTTCGACAGAATAAATGAAGACGGTACAGAACAGCAGATTTTAAGAGCTAAGGGAATAATAGCCGGAAGAGATTCTGATCTTCACTTCGAGTATCTTCCGAACACTAGAAGAATAGAGACTGCGGACAGTGAAGAAAGAGGGATTGCCGCAGTTATAGGAGTTAATCTTGACAGAGACAGAATAGACAGACTGTTTAAGCTTAAATAAGTTTGAAATTTAATAACTAACAGAAATATATCAAAATTAATAAATAGAAGGTTCAATTATGAAAAATGTATCTGTAGAAATAGCGGCGGGACTTCTCGGTTCAGGGAAGACCGCCTTTATAAACGAATATATAGAAAGTTCAGAGAAAATGAATTCTGAGAATACTGTTCTGATTCAGTTTGAAAGAGGGAAGACGGAGCCGGACAGCAGTATCAGAAAATTAAATATAAATATTGGAGAAATTGAAGATGAAGAGGAAATTTCTCTTCAGATGGAAAAATTTATTAAAGAAACCAGTCCTGAAAATCTCATAATAGAGTGGAACGGAATGAGAGATATAGGGGAGCTCTTTAAAATACTCGATAGAGTGGAAGGAATAAAAGTCAGAGGAGTAAGAACGATAGTAGACACGGGTAAATTCAGTCTTTTCTATCAGAATTACAGAGAGCTCATAGAAGGACCTGTATCTCAGTCTGATCTCGTTTTAATAAATGGCGAGGACGGTTTTGTCTTTAAAGAGATAGAGAAAATGAATGAAAAAGCGTCTATATTCACAGTAGAAGATTTTCTTCACAGTGAAGAAAGCATCAGAAACGGAGTGTTCAGAGAAAATCCTCTTAAAACCGGAATTAAATTTGCCGCAGTCTTAATAGGTCTTTTCTTCGCTTACAATATCTTCATACTCGGAGGAATTTTAAATTCGGAAGATATAGATATGATAAAGGGAGTTCTTACAGTTTCGATGGGAATAGTTCTGGAAGCAGTTCCTTTCGTGCTCTTAGGAGTTCTCATATCGGCGCTTATTCAGCAGCTGGTTACTGAAGAGAAGATAGTGAAGATAATTCCGAAGAACAGGATTCTGGGAGTCTTTACGGCTCTGTTTATGGGCTTTTTGTTTCCGGTATGCGACTGCGCATCAGTTCCGATAGCGGCAAGACTCATGAAGAAGAAAGTTCCTATATATATAGCGCTGATATTCATGCTCTCTTCTCCTGTCATAAATCCGACGGTAATACTTGCAACTTATTATGCATTCAGAGACATATTTCCGGATATAATCTATATAAGACTTATACTCGGAATAATAACTGCCGTTTCAGCAGGTCTTATAACTTCATTCGTATTCAGAAACAGAGAGATATTTAAAGACGGGAAATCTGAAACGGATTTAGGAACGGGCTGCAGCTGCGGATACTGCATAGGCTACAATCCTGAAAGAGGAATAGGCCCTTTTATAAGACATGTCGCAGATGAGTTCATATCTGTCGGTAAATATCTGATAGCAGGAAGCATAATAGCGGCAGTATTTCAGGTGGCGCTTCCTATCGAAATCGTATACGGCTTTTCAAACAAGACTTTTGCCGCAGTAATAGTCATGGTCATATTCAGCTATCTCATATCACTGTGTTCGACTTCAGATGCGTTCGTTGCTAAATCGTTCTTTCTCAGAATGCCTGCAGTTTCAGTAATAGGATTTCTGATATCGGGAGCGATGATAGACGTGAAGAACACTTTAGTTCTGAGCGGAATATTCAGAAAGAGATTTACGGCAGTTCTTGTGATATCTGTAATAGCTGTTTCAGTGACGGCGGTCATGATATTCAGCAGACTGTTTGCAATCTATTAGAAGGAGAGAAGAGAATATGAATATAAGCAGCATTATTAAATCGGCAGTGTCTCTAAGCTACGGAATACTGTTTCTGTATCTCGTATTTTCAGATAAAATTCTGAAATATCTGCATCCGAGAATGGAAAAATTCGTTCTTGCGGCAGGAATAGTTCTGATAATAGCTGGAATATACTGTCTTAAAGATATAAAAAAGAATATATATATGAAAGTGCCTCTTTTCTCTTTTTCAGTGTTTTTAATTCCTCTCATAGCGGGTCTGCTGATAGACCCTTCTGATATTGCAGGGACGATTTCAGCGTCGCGGGGAATGAGCATTCAGCAGCTCAATCCGGGAGATATGAAGGCGGATTTCACTGACAAAGACGGAAATATATATATAAATCCTAAAAACTATATATACGCGATGAGAGAAATCTATTCTAATATAGGAGAATATGAAGGCAGACAGATTGAAGTTGAAGGCTTCGTGTTCAGAAATGAATACATGGGTCCAAGCCAGATGGTAGTAGGGAGATATATAATAACCTGCTGTATAGCCGATGCAAGTCTGTTCGGCTATCTCACAGAAGGAGACGGCATAGGAGACATACCTGAAAATACTTGGGTCAAAGTTAAAGGGAAACTTGAAAAAGTCTCTTTTGAAGGTGAAGACGTTCCTTGCATTTCAGCAGACAAAGACGGAATAGAATTTCCTGAAAGACCTGAGAACGAATATGTATTTGCGAATTATTAGCATCTTGACATGAAAGTTCTGTTATGATATATTAATTAGAAAGAATAATAATTAAATCGAGCAAACTTTCAGGGCAGGGTGAGATTCCCGACCGGCGGTAAAGTCCGCGAGCTGCAGTGGCAGCCGATTCGGTGAGATTCCGAAACCGACAGTAAAGTCTGGATGGAAGAGAGTTATTTTTATGTAAGACTTATCGAAAATGATATTTAATATCAAAAGCCCTGAAGAAAAAACTTCAGGGCTTTTTTGATTCCTGAAATATACTCGGAATTGGGAGAGCATATAAATAAACGAAAAAACTCTAAAGGAAGCGGTGAATAAATTGTCAAATTCAGAGAGTTCTAGAGAAAAATATATGAGAAGAGCTATGGAGCTTGCAGAAGGCGGAAGAGGATATGCAAATCCGAATCCTCTTGTGGGGGCTGTAATAGTTAAAGACGGAGAAATCATAGGTGAAGGATTTCATGAGACATGCGGCGAAGCGCATGCCGAGGTAAATGCGTTCAGAGATGCAGAGAAAAAAGGGAACGATGTGAAAGGCGCAGATATGTACGTCACGCTCGAGCCGTGTTCACACCACGGTAAGACTCCTCCGTGTGCAGAAGCTATAATAGAGAAGGGAATAGGAAGAGTTTTTGTGGGAATTGAAGATCCTAATCCTTTAGTCGGAGGAAACGGCATAAAAATGCTGAAAGATGCAGGAATAGAAGTGGAATCAGGATTTCTTGAAGAGGAGCTGAAAAAGCAGAATGAGATATTTCTTCACTACATAACAGAAAAGAAGCCGTTCTGCGTGATGAAGACGGCCATGAGCCTTGACGGAAAGATAGCGACTTATACAGGAGATTCAAAATGGATATCTAATGAGAAATCAAGACAGTACGTTCACAGACTGAGACACTGCGTCATGGGAATAATGGTAGGAGTGAATACTGTAATTCAGGACGATCCGATGCTGACTACCAGACTCTCAGAAGACGTATTCGGAAGAGCGCCTTCAGACACGGTTAAGATAGTCGTCGATTCTCTGGGAAGAATTCCCATAGATTCGAATTTAGTTCAGAATATAGAGAAGACTGAAAAGGGACTCATAGTAGCTTCTACTGACGGAATAGACAGTGAAAAAGAAAAAGAACTGACTGAAAAGGGCGCCACAGTTTTAAAAATTGAGTCGGATAAGAGGGGAAGAGTAAATCTCGAAAAACTGATGGAGAAACTTGCTGAAATGAAGATAGATTCTGTCCTTCTTGAAGGAGGAGGAAGCCTCAACTTCTCAGCTCTTGAATCTGGAGTAGTCGATAAAGTGGAGTCTTTCATAGCCCCTAAGATAATAGGCGGAAGAAATGCGATAACTCCTGTAGAAGGAGAAGGTGTGAGTCTTGTGAGAAATGCTTTTGAACTTCACGATACTGAAATTGAAGAGTTTGACGGAGATATTATGATAAGAGGATATCTCGGAAAGGGTGTATAAGATGTTCACAGGATTGATTGAAGAAATCGGTGTAGTTGAAAACGTGAGAACCGGTTCAAATTATGCGTCTATAGAGATAAAAGCTGAAAAAATTCTGGAAGGGACGGAACTTGGAGACAGTATAGCGACTAACGGAGTCTGTCTTACTGTTACAAGCCTTTCAGGTAAGGGATTCACAGTCGATATAATGCCTGAGAGCATGAACAGATCGAATCTTAAAGATGTAAAAAGAGGAAGTGAAGTGAATCTCGAAAGAGCAATGAAGTCTGGAGACAGATTCGGGGGCCATATAGTTTCAGGCCATATAGACGGAACGGGAAAGATAAAATCGATAAAAAAAGACGGAAATGCTCACTGGGTAACAGTTGAAGCAGATCCTGAAATAATGAGATATATAGTTTTTAAAGGTTCAGTAACACTCGACGGAACGAGTCTTACAGTAGCCGATGTTGATGATAAATCGTTTAAAGTTTCCATAATACCTTTAACGGGAGAAGAGACCACTCTTCTGAAAAAGAGTCCTGGAGACGATTTGAATATAGAGTGTGATTTAATAGGAAAATATGTTGAAAAACTTCTCGCTCCTGTAAGAGAGGACAAGCAGAAAAAAAGCGGAGGAATAGATGAGAATTTCCTAAGAGAAAACGGATTTTTCTAGAAATAAATTTATGATTAACTGAAACTGTCTGCTTTGACCGGAGACGATAAGAGGATTGGATATCAGGAGGACAGTCAGTTATAGAAGTTTTATAAAAGAAAGCAAAATTGAGACATATAAAGGGTGAGAGAATTGAAATTCAATACTATAGAAGAAGCAATTGAAGATATAAAGAACGGAAAAATGATAATAGTTGTAGACGATGAGGACAGAGAAAATGAAGGAGATCTTCTTATGGCGGCAGAACTTGCGGACACTGCGAGCATAAACTTCATGGCGACTCACGGAAGAGGACTCATATGCATGCCTATGACGGGCGAGAGACTTGAAAAGCTCAAAATAAATCCTATGGTGATAAACTCTACAGATCCTAAAGAGACAGCATTTACAGAAACTGTAGACCATATAAGCGGAACAACGGGAATATCAGCAGTTGAAAGAGCCGTTACAGTAAGAGCTCTTGTAGACGAAAATTCCAAGCCGGAAGACTTTACAAGACCCGGACATATATTCCCTTTAAGAGCGAAAGAAGGAGGAGTTCTAGTAAGAGACGGACATACGGAAGCCGCAGTCGATCTTGCAAGACTTGCCGGACTAAAACCTGCAGGAGTTATATGCGAGATAATGAAAGATGACGGAACTATGGCGAGAGTTCCAGACCTTATGGAATACAAAGAGAAGCACGGCCTTAAAATAATCACTATAGCAGACCTCATATCTTACAGACTGAAAAGAGATATGATTGTGGTGAAAGCCGCTGAAGCCGACATGCCTACTAAATACGGACATTTCAGAATGATAGGATTTGTGAACACTATAACAGGAGAGCATCATGTTGCGCTGGTTAAAGGAGATGTCACAACTGACGAGCCTGTTCTTACAAGAGTTCACTCAGAATGTCTGACAGGAGACGCTTTCGGTTCGCTGAAATGCGACTGCGGAGACCAGCTTAAAGAAGCTATGCAGATGGTGGAAAAAGAAGGAAGAGGAATAGTTCTTTACTTAAGACAGGAAGGAAGAGGAATAGGCCTTATAAACAAGATAAAAGCGTATCAGCTTCAGGATGAGGGAATGGATACTGTTGAAGCGAATTTAGCGCTCGGATTCCCGGAAGATATGAGAGACTACGGAATTGGAGCTCAGATACTTTATTCTCTGGGTGCTTCGAAGCTGAGACTTATAACTAACAATCCTGAAAAGATAACAGGAATATCGGGATACGGTCTTGAAATAGTTGAAAGAATACCTACAAAGGTATGCTGCAATGAAAAGAACAAAAAATATCTGAATACTAAGAGAGATAAAATGGGTCATATGTACGGTTCAATCTAATGCCGTAATTTAAAATATAAAGAAACTCAAAACAGGAGGATTTGAAAAAATGAAAATTTATGAAGGAAAACTGATTTCGGAGAAGAAAAAATATGCTGTTGTAGTTGGAAGATTCAATGAGTTCATAGGATCTAAGCTTTTAGACGGAGCTCTTGACACTTTTAAAAGACACGGAGCTGAAGAAGACGATATAGAGATAGCATGGGTTCCGGGAGCATTCGAAATACCTTTAGCTGCTCAGAAAATGGCTAAGACTGGAAAATACGACGCTGTAGTCTGTCTTGGAGCAGTTATAAGAGGGTCAACAGCTCATTTTGAATACGTTTCATCTGAAGTTACTAAGGGAATAGCGAATATATCGCTAAACCTTGACATACCTGTTATATTCGGAGTGCTTACAACAGACACTATAGAGCAGGCAATAGAAAGAGCCGGAACTAAAGCAGGAAATAAAGGTTCAGAGGCCGCTGCTACAGCAATAGAAATGGCGAACCTCATGTCTGAAATAGAAAAATAAAGATACATTACAATAGAAAAAGATAATAGAACAATACAATAGAAAATATAATGAAAAAGCGTGCAGGAGGACTGAATTTCCTCTGCACGCTTTTTTACATATCTTTTATAACTCCTCCGCCTAAGAGTTCATCCGTTTTACGGTCGTAGAATACGATTCCCTGACCGGGAGCCGGAGCTCTTACCGGAGAGTCGAATTCTACTGTTCCGTCTATATATATTGTTCCGTCATATTCGACTGACCACTGACTCAGTTTAGCTTTAACTTTCATGGGAAAAGACGGACTGTCTGAAAGATAGTTTGAATCTTCAAAGCGGACTGTGCTGAAATAGAGCATATCCTCAGTCCCGACTACAATTTTATTGTTTTCAGCATCTATTTTCACGACTGCCGGCTTTTCAAACTTTATATTGTCAAAAGGAAGTCTTTTTTTCTGCCCCAGAGTGTAATTGTATATTCCGCTGTGTCTTCCAAGGTAGCAATCTTCAGTATCGACTATGTTTCCTGGTCTGTTAAGATCTTCCGAAAACTCTTTCAGATACTGTTTCATAGTTCTGTTTCCGAGGAAACAGATTCCAGTGCTGTCTTTCTTGTCCGCTATATTGAGTTTTGAAGAGAGAGCTTTTTTTCTCAAATCCGCTTTTGAGCCGAACTCTCCGGCAGGGAAATAGAGAAACTCAAGATCTTTCTGATTCAGTCTGAAGAGGTTGTAAGTCTGGTCTTTTCTTCTGTCTTTTGCTTTAAAGATTTTATATTCGCCAGTTTTCTCATCAAAAGTCTTGACAGCGTAATGTCCCATAGCGAACCTGTCCATACCGTCTTTTCTTGCATAGTCAAGCAGTTTTCCGTATTTCAGAGTTTTATTGCAGAAGAGACAGGGGTTTGGAGTGAGTCCGTTTCTGTAAGACTCCAGAAATTTATCTGTAACCTCTTTTTTAAATTCATCTCTTAAATCTATTATCTCGTGTTCTATTCCTATTTCTTCCGCAGTTCTTTTTGCAGAATCTATTTCTTCAGTCTGTTCATCGAAAAGAAACATCGTATATCCTTTAACCTGATGTCCCTGTTCCTTTAAAATAAGAGCAGAGGTTGCGCTGTCTACACCGCCGCTCAGTCCTACACCTATCTTCATCTCTTTTCACATCCTTTTACAGACAAAATTAAAGGACTGTCAAACCCTTTACAGGCTGTGACAGTCCGTATATTGAAAGAAATTTTCTGAAAAATCATATCATCAGAGTGAATTACTCTTCGTCTGACTCCTCTTCTTCCTCTTCTTCTTCACCGATTAGTTCCGGTTCTGTTATTTCTTCTTCTTCGTCTACTTCTTCCTCTTCTTGATGTGCAGTTACTGCAACTATTGTATCATGAGGGTTTGAAAGTATTTCGAATCCTTCAACTTCAAGATCAGCTATAGTTATGCTGTCTCCAATTCCAAGTTCTGAAACGTTAACTTCGATTTCTCTAGGTATATTTCTTGGTATAGATTCGATTTCGATTTCGTCCATGTGCTGCTCAAGAATTCCACCGTCGATTTCGTAGTCGTCTCCAACGATTGATACAGGAACTGTAAGTTTAAGTTTTTGTCCTTTAGTGATTTTTTGGAAATCGATATGAACAAGCTCGTATTGGATTATATCTCTCTGAGCGTCTTTTATTATAGCTCTTTCAGTTTCGCCATCTATATCAAGTTCAACTATCGCGTTTGAACCGAATTCTCTTATAATTGCGTCGATATCTCCTTTTTTAACTTTTAGGCTTTTGTTCTCTATATCTTTTCCGTATAGATTTGCAGGTATATATCCTTCAGCTCTAGCTCTTCTAGCAGCAGAAGTACCTTTTTCTTCTCTCAATAATGCTTCTAATTTCATACTGAATTGTCCTCCTAAGTAACTTATTTAAATATCTTTAACTATATATTATTAATATATATATTATTATATATATTTATAAAAAAGTCAATAAAACTCCCGCCTTAAGAGACGGGAGATTACATAACAATATAATTATACCAGAAAATCCGCATAATAACACAGAAAATGGTATTTAATCGTCTTTTTTTCTACTTTCTGTCCAGAAAAATCACTCTGTAAAGCTGAATTATAAGAGTAGGTATGAACGCAAGCAGATAAATGAGTCCTAAATGAGTTCCGTTCACAGGCGCAGCTTCAAAAAGCATATCGAACGGCGGAACTTTTAGAACGAACAGAAGCAGAATATTTCCTGCTATGAACGATATCCAGCTCGTCTTATTCTTGAAGAATCCGAGCTTGAACATTGAACGTCCGCCTCTGCAGTTAAATCCGTGGAACAGTCTCGCAAGACTCAGTGTAGCAAATGCCATAGTTCTTGCGAACATATCGTCTCCGTTTTTCAGTCCGTAGAAGAAAGCCGCAAGCACAGATATGCTCAGAAGAACACCCTGAACCGATATCTGTTTCAGGAAAGGCTTGTCTAGTATTGACGCTTTCGCATCTCTCGGCTTCTCTTTAAGAAGATATTTTCTTTCAGGCTCCATTCCTATAGCTATCGCAGGAAGAGAGTCTGTAAGAAGATTTATAAAGAGAAGGTGAACGGGAGAGAACGGCACAGGAAGCGCTGCAAGTGATGCAATAAGCACGACGATTATTGCAGATGCATTACCCGAAAGCAGGTATCCTATTGCATTAGTTATATTTCTGAATATATTTCTTCCGCTCGTAATCGCTTTTATTATAGTAGCGAAATTGTCATCAGTCAGAATCATGGAAGCTGCGTCTTTAGAAACGTCAGTTCCGGTAATTCCCATCGCTATACCGATATCGGCCTGTTTAAGAGCCGGAGCATCGTTTACTCCGTCACCGGTCATAGCCACTATATTGTTCTTGTTCTGCCAAGTTTTAACTATTTTAATCTTATGAGCTGGAGAAACTCTTGCATATACTGAAATTTTATCCACTTTTTCAGCATACTCCTGATCAGTCATGCTGTCTAGTTCAGCACCCGTTATAGCGAGATCTCCCTCTTCAAGAATTCCTATCTGCTTAGCAATTGCAGAAGCAGTTATCTTATGGTCTCCTGTAATCATAACAGGTTTTATTCCGGCCGTTTTACAGTCTGCAACGGCATCTTTCGCTTCCTCTCTAGGAGGATCTATCATTGCAAGAAGTCCAATGAAAGTCAGCCCGTATTCATCTTCAGGAGTCATGTTTCCTGACGGAACATCGTCCTTCATTGCGAATGCGAGAACTCTGAGACCTTCTTTTGAAAATTTCTCATTGGCTTCCAGAATTCTGTTTCTGTATTCTTCAGTGAACGGTTTTACGCCGTCTTTGTCTATAACGCTTGTAACTCTGTTCATCAGAACATCTACAGCGCCCTTTGTATATACTGTTTTCTTATCTCCAATCTGATTCACGGTGCTCATCAGTTTTCTGTCAGAGTCGAAAGGCACTTCATCGACTCTTCTGTAGCTGAGTCTGGTCTGTCTTATATCGACAGAAAGCTTATTCGACATTACGATGAGAGCTGTCTCTGTAGGATCTCCTATCTCTTTTTCTTCATCGACTTCAGAGTCGTTGCAGAGAACAGCCGAAGTTATAAGCTGCTTTTCAGCAGGAGTGTCCACTTCAAATTTCTCTATATCGTACTCTTCAAAATCCACGAAAGCTTTAAGAACAGTCATTCTGTTCTGAGTAAGAGTTCCAGTCTTGTCTGAACATATAACTGAAACAGAACCCAGTCCTTCGACAGCTTTAAGCTCTTTCATTATCGCATTTTCTTTAGCCATGTTCTGAGTTCCTATTGCAAGCACTATAGTCACTATAGAACTCAGCGCTTCAGGAACTGCCGCAACCGCAAGCGCTATTGCGAACATCATGGCATCCAGAACTTCCTCTCCTCTGTATATGCTCAGAGCAAAAACGCCCAGACATATTATGAGTATGCCTATTGAAAGTTTTTTACTGAAATTGTCGAGACTTCTCTGAAGCGGAGTTTCCTTAGCTTCAGTAGATTCCAGAAGTTCGGCTATTTTTCCGATTTCTGTGTCCATTCCCGTTTCAGTCACAATGACTGTCGCTTTTCCGTAAGTTACAAGCGATCCTGAGAAAACCATATTGACTCTGTCTCCAAGAGCAATATCTTTGTCTTCAAGAACATCTTCAGTTTTGAGAACAGCCTCAGATTCTCCGGTAAGAGAAGATTCGTTTACCTGAAGTGAATGGTTTTCTACTATTCTTCCGTCTGCAGGAACGTAGTCTCCAGCTTCCAGGAGAACTATATCTCCAGGAACTATGTCTGAAGATTCAACCTGCATCTGAACGCCGTTTCTGACAACTTTAGAATACGGGGAAGAGAGCGCCTTAAGACTTTCAAGGGATCTGCCCGCCTTCACGTACTGGACAGTTCCCAGAATCGCATTCAGAAGAATAACGACTATAATTACTATCGCAGACTCTATATTATCTGTAAGTATAGAAACCACGTTCGCTATAAGAAGAACTACAACGAGAAAGTCTTTGAACTGAGATAAGAATACTTTGAGTATCGAATCTCTTTCCTGTTCCTGGAGCTCATTAGCGCCGTATTTCTCCAGATGGTGCAGATATTCGCTTTCATTGAGTCCTTCAGGTCTAGAACTGTATTCTCTGTATAGTTCTTCAGCATTTTTTGCATACTGCCTCAATATAAATACCCCCTTTATAATTTGATGCTTATTAATATTATATCTGAAACAAAAAAACGAGACTCCCGGCATGGAAAAAATCCACGCCAAAAGTCTCGTAACCACTCAGGTATATGGCGCCAGACTCCGAAACCGGAATCGGGATTGTTGACACCATATTTTTAACTACTCCCTTAAGCCGTATAGATATAATACGAATTCGCAAATATTAATTTAAGAACATTATATATTATGGGAATAGAAGTGTCAAATAAAAAATTGTCTTTAAACGCATTATCTGTATACACTATGCTTTCTCATTCTCAATTTTAAAATAGATGAATTATTTCAAATAAAAAATCATCAGTTTTAATGAAAAAGGCTTCTAAAGCTGTAAATCTTCACATATAAAGAAGATTACGAATATTATAGATTGAAATCGAATTTTGTATTATAATAAGTAATAGCGGGGACTTTTCTGGTTTATTGAAAATATTGTCCCTGTATGATAAAATTTAGACAAGATGAATGATAGAGAAGAGGTGCTCAAATGGCAGACAAACAATATGGTATATTTGATGTCCTGGGACCGATAATGATCGGACCTTCAAGTTCACATACAGCAGGAGCTGCAAGGCTCGGAAAGGTTGCAAAAGAGATAGTTGGAAAGGATTATGATTCTGTGAAATTTTATCTTCACGGATCGTTCGCAAAGACTTACAGAGGTCACGGAACAGACAGGGCTCTAGTAGCTGGAGTTTTAGGAATGGACCCTGGAGACGAGAGACTTAGAGAGGCTCTTGAAATGGCAAGCGAACAGGATCTTGGAATAGAATTTGTAGAGGAAAATCTGGGTAACTATCAGCACCCTAATACTGTTAAAATGGAGTTTCACTGCGAAGACGGTTCAAACTTCGATGTAACTGGCTCGTCTATAGGCGGAGGAAGCATAGTTATAAAAAATATAGACGGAGTTACAGTTAATTTAATGGGTAACAGACCGGTGACTCTGATTTATTTCGACAAGAACACTGATATAGAAAAAGAAGTTGAAAAAATTCTAATATATTCAGGTGCAGAAATAGAAACTTTTGAAACTGAGAGAACAGATGTTAAAGACGAATCTGCTTACATTATAGAAACTAGAGAAGATGTTCTAGATGAAGCTGTAGAAAAGATTCTTAAAATAGATAACGTAAAAAAAGTTAAAAGAATAAAGGCTGTTTAATTTGGAGGGGTTAGATTGATGATGTTTAGATACGGTCATGAGCTTCTGAAACTTGCAGAAGACCACGATAAAAAAATCTCAGAACTTGTGCTTGAAAGAGAAGTGGAACTTACAGGAGAAACTCGTGACGATATAAGAGAAAGACTTTATGAAAGCTTCGGAGTAATGAGAAGCTCAGCAAATTCAGGAATGGAAAGAGCAGTTGAATCTATGGGAGGACTGCTCGGAGGAGACGCTAAGAAAGTTAAAGAATACGCAGAAACTAAAAACAAAGGATTCTGCGGAGCTAACATGCTTACAGCTGCGGCAAGAGCACTTTCGTGTTCAGAGATAAATGCATCTATGGGAAGAATATGCGCATCTCCTACAGCGGGATCTTGCGGTATAGTTCCTGCAGTAATGACTACTGCCGCTGAAATACTTGATGCTGATAAAGATCTGATTATAGACGGACTTCTAGTTGCAGCAGGCGTAGGTATAATAGTTCAGACTAATGCTACTGTATCAGGAGCAGAAGGAGGATGCCAGGCGGAATGCGGAGCTGCTGCGGCAATGGCTGCTGCAGGCATCGTTGAAATGGCAGGAGGAACTCCTGCACAGTCTCTTGAAGCTGCATCGATAGCATTCAAGAATATAATGGGACTTGTATGTGACCCTATTGCAGGACTAGTTGAAGCGCCTTGTGCTAAGAGAAATGCATCTGGAGCGGCAAATGCAATGCTTTCAGCTGACCTTGCACTTGCAGGAGTTAAATCTGCAGTTCCTTTCGACGAAGTTGTAGATGCTATGTTTGAAGTTGGAAGATCGCTTCCGTTTGAACTTAGAGAAACAGCCCTTGGAGGAATTGCGGCAACACCTACAGGAAAAGCGCTTACAGAGAAGATTTTCGGTCCGGAAGCTTAATTATAAACTCCGGGAATCTCTAAAATAAAAGGAGAGATAAAAATGTCAAATGAAGATATAAAAAAAGACGGACACGTTCACAGTGAAGACTGTGGATGCGGACATGACCATGAAACAGAAGAACTGAGAATGATGAAAGTCGTTCTTGAAGACGGAACTGAAGAGAGCTTCGGAGTTATAGACATATTCGAAGTTAAAAACTATCCGGGCAAACAGTATATTGCACTCGTAACTCCAGACGGAGAACAGGTATATCTGTATGAATATATAGAAAAAGAAGGCGGAGAAGTGAGCCTTGAAAATATAGGACCGGATGAAGAATTTGATGCAGTTGCTGAAGTATTCGAATCGAATATAGTAGAAGACGGAGAAGATGAGTAACAGAAGAGACAGAGCACTCGAAAGCATAGAAAATGTGCTGAAAAAATCTTCCCTCTCAGAGTCTGAAAGCGGAAAAAATATCAGAAAGATTACTAAGGTAGAGCAGCAGAAGCACAATAAGAACAGATACTCCATATTTGTAGACGGACAGTACAGTTTCTCAGCGGGAGAAGACACTCTCGTAGAACATATGCTTCTGAAAGGAAAAGAGCTCGATTCCGATTTCATTGAAGATGTGATAATCGCCGATGAAAAAAACAAAGCGAAATCTGCCGCGTTCAGGTATATAGGATATAAGATGAGATCTGAAAGGGAAGTCAGAGACAAGCTGTCAGAACTCGGATACAGCGATTTTGCAGATGAAATCGCGGACTATATGACTGAAAACGGATATATAAATGACAGAGAATATGCGCTTTCTTATACGAGAGAGAAGATAAATCTTAAAAGTTTCGGAGAGAAGAGAATAGAAGCAGAACTTAAAATGAGAGGAATAGCTCCTGAATATATATCGAATGCGCTCAGAGAAGCAGGGTACGGAGAAACAGAGCTTCAGAAAGCGGAGGAGCTTGCAGAGAAGAGGATGAGGAGAAGCTATAAGGACGAAAATGACAGATACAGAAAGATTTACGGTTTTCTCCTTAGAAGAGGCTACAGTACGGAGACTGCAAAAAAAGCTCTTGAAAAAGTTCTTAACGGCTGAAATAAAAAAGAAAACTTCTAAAGAACAGCTTGATTATACAACAGAGATATACAGGGGAGCGTAAGCTCTCCTTTTCTATTTTTTAAATTTTTAAAAGCTGGAATTATGTTATAATATACTAGAAAAGACGGAAAAAGCAGAACAGAGTCAATATTCTGCACCGCAAAAGAGGAAAGGTTGTGAAAGAGTGGAGAGAAGTTCGGATTACAGACTCGTAGCAATAGACCTTGACGGAACTCTTCTTACCGACAAGAAGATAGTCACTGACTACAATAGAGAAGTTCTGAAAGAACTCAATGAAAGAGGAATAGAAATAGTAATAGCGACAGGAAGAAGATATTATTCTGCAAAGCTTTTCGCAAAGAGACTGGGAATTCCCGATATTACGATACTTGCAAACAACGGAACTATAGTCAGGAATATAAGGGATGACGAGGTTAAAGTTTCCAATTATATAGATGAAAAGGATTTCTATAAACTTGTTGAAGAAGGAAGAAGAATAGATATAACTCCGATAACTCATGTCAATAAATACGATTTTGGATACGACATGATTGGAGAACTCGACAAGATGCACGCAAAATACAATAACTATATTCAGAAAATAGAGAAGAGATACAGAAAAGTGGATGACCTTCTTTACGTTCCCGAACCGAATGTGCTTGCCGCAGTATTCCCCGGAGAGAAGGACTTCCTGAGAAGTTTTCAGCACAGAATAGAGGATATAAGCGAAGGACAGTACACTATGTATCTGATGGACCAGCTTGTAGGAGTCAGTCCTATACTGGAGATTATAAAATCGGACTGTTCAAAATGGCATTCAGTTGAAGACTATGCAAAACTTAAAGGAATAACGCCTGAAGAGATAATATGCATAGGAGACGATATGAACGACCTTGAGATGATAGAGAGCTGCGGACTGGGAATAGCGATGAAGAATGCCACACCGGGAATAAAAGAGCGTGCCGATATGATTACTGAGCATGACAACAACGATTCGGGGGTAGGCTATGCGCTTAAAGAGATATTCAGCTCAGAAAGCGCCTCAAGTGTTGACAATTAGCCATTATTATAATATAATAAAAAATTGATTATGAAAATCGCACAGAGAAATTAAGGGGCTGAGAACAGTCTTTACTCTGTTCAGAAGCCAGAAAAGCTTCCGCAAGGGAGCTAAATTTGTTTTAGGAGGAAATAAAGAGTGAAATATCAACTTGTTAGAGATATTTATAGAAATACTCAGGACTACGCTGATAAAGATGTAGTAGTGGCAGGCTGGATAAGAACTATCAGAAGCTCGAAGAAATTCGGTTTCGTGGAACTTAACGACGGAACTTTCTTCAAGAATATACAGGTAGTAATAGATGAGAGTCTTGACAATTTCGCTGAAGTTTCTAAACTTCCGATAAGCTCGTCTATAATAGTTCACGGAAAGCTTGAGCTTACACCGGATGCTAAACAGCCGTTTGAAATAAAAGCAGAAAAAGTTGAAATAGATTGTGAATCAGAAAAAGACTATCCGCTTCAGAAAAAGAGACACTCTCTTGAATATCTGAGAACGATAGCGCATCTGCGTCCAAGAAGCAATACTTTTGCAGCGGCATTCAGAGTGAGATCGCTGGCGGCTTATGCAATACATAAGTTCTTCCAGGACAGATCTTTTATCTACGTTCATACGCCGATAATAACTGGAAGTGACGCAGAAGGAGCAGGAGATATGTTCAGAGTATCTACATTAGATATGCTGAATCCTCCTAAAAAAGAAGACGGGTCTGTCGACTTTTCTGAAGATTTCTTCGGAAAAGAGACTCACCTTACAGTAAGCGGACAGCTTGAAGGAGAAAGCTTTGCGCTTGCATTCAGAAATATCTATACATTCGGACCTACTTTCAGAGCGGAAAACTCAAATACGACTAGACACGCTGCTGAGTTCTGGATGATAGAGCCTGAAATAGCTTTTGCAGACCTTGAAGACGATATGGACCTTGCAGAAGATATGCTTAAATATATAATAAACTTCGTTATGGAAAATGCTCCTGAAGAAATGGAATTCTTCAATAAATTCATAGATAAGGGACTTTTAGACAGACTGAACAATATAGTTGAGTCTGACTTTGAAAGAATAACTTATACTGAAGCAATAGAAATTCTTAAAAAAGCTAAGAAGGATTTCAAATATCCGGTTGAATGGGGATGCGACCTTCAGACAGAGCATGAGAGATATATAACTGAAGAAGTTTATAAAAAACCTGTATTCGTAACAGACTATCCTAAAGATATAAAAGCTTTCTATATGAGACTGAACGATGACGGAAAAACTGTTGCGGCAATGGACCTTCTAGTTCCTGGAATAGGAGAGATAATAGGAGGAAGCCAGAGAGAAGAGAGAATAGATGTTCTAAGAGAGAGAATATCTGAAATGAATCTCGATGAGGAAGAATACTGGTGGTATATGGATCTGAGAAAATACGGCGGAACTAAGCACGCAGGATTCGGACTCGGATTTGAAAGAGCAGTTATGTACCTTACAGGAATAAGCAATATAAGAGACGTTATACCTTTCCCAAGAACAGTCGGTATGGCGGAATTCTAAATTAACAGAAATTAACAGAAGAAAATTTTAGCAGAAATATATTAGATTTAATTAATAGAGGTGTAAAAAAATGACATTATTCAAAGAATGGGATAAAAAAGCTTATAATCCTTCAACTCAGAAAGAGTATGATGAATTCTGGGGAGTTTATCTTGAAGAAGAAAAGGCTATATACGATGATATACTGAAAAATAAGAACAACTGCATAAAGACTACAGTTAAAAACTTTGCAGAAAAGCACGGAATACCTGCTTTCAAAGTTACAGGATTCATAGACGGAATCAATTCAAGTCTTATGAAAGAGATAGATCTTGATTCGCTTGAAGAAGATTCTGAATTTGAAATGAATATAGATTTTGAAAAACTTTATTTCAATATGCTTGATGCTAAAGCTCCTTGGCTTTATGAACTTGAGTCATGGGACGGAATTCTTTCTGAAGAGAAAAGAAAAGAAATAACAAGAGAATATAAGGACTCTAAAACAGTTAGAGTTGAAAAAGTGGGAAGAAACGAACCTTGTCCTTGCGGCAGCGGTAAAAAATACAAAAAATGCTGTGGTAAATAATCTAAAATAGTTTGAATCGAGCTAGTTGCGTTTCAGTGACTAGCTCTTTCTATATAAAAAATCAATAAAAATCAATAAAGATTTTAAAATTTTGAGAAAGATTCATAAAAATTGAAGAAAGGAGAGGTGAAGTTTGAGAAACAGAAAAAACTTATTCGTTTTTCTGATGGTGGCAGTTCTGTGCATGGTATCTACTTCAGGATTTGCAGAAGCTGACGTCGCAGCTGAAAATGCGGCGACTTACGGTGTAGCGACACTTATACCTCCTGTTCTTGCAATAGTTCTGGCATTTGCAACTAAAAACGTTGTTCTGTCGCTGTTTCTGGGAGTTTTCTCCGGGACTATAATAGTTCAGCTTTCAGGCAATAATCCTTTTATGGCTGTTATAAAAGGTTTCTTCGGATTCATATCTGTTGCGCTTGATTCGCTTGCAGATCCCTGGAATGCCGGTATAGTTCTTCAGGTTCTCACAATCGGGGGACTTATAGCTCTTATTTCCAGAATGGGAGGAGCGAAAGCGGTTGCTGAAGCACTGGCTAAGAAAGCTAAAAGCCCGAGATCAGCTCAACTGATAACTTGGATATTAGGACTTATAGTATTCTTTGATGACTATGCTAACTCGCTGATTGTCGGACCTATTATGAGACCGGTTACAGACAAGATGAGAGTTTCAAGAGAAAAGCTGGCGTTCATAATTGACGGAACAGCTGCTCCTATTGCAGGTCTTGCGCTAGTATCGACTTGGATAGGGTATGAGCTGAGTCTTATAAGAGACGGATTTGAACTTGTAGGGGAGACAGTAAATCCTTACGGAATATTCCTGTCTACAATACCTTACAGATTCTACAACATATTCATGCTTGCATTCATACTTCTGACTATACTGATGCTCAGAGAATTCGGAGCGCTTTACAAATCAGAAAGAAGAAGCAGAATTAAAGGACAGGTTTTAAGACCGGGAAGCAGTCCAATGGTTTCTACAGAGCTTGATGCGCTGGAACCGAAACCCGGAACTAAGCTTAACGTATGGAATGCAATAATTCCTATACTGGTTCTTATGCTTGGATCATTAGTAGGATTCTATTATGACGGATATATAACTATAATGGATGGAGACAATCAGGCTCTTATAGATGCTATTAAAGCATCTCCGGTATCGTTTATGGCGATAAGAGAGACTTTCGGAGAAGCTGACGCTTCAGTAGTTCTTTTCCAGGCGGCGCTTGTCGCTTCTATAGTTGCCATGTTCATGGGAGTTGCCCAGAAGATATTCACACTTAAAGAATCTATAGATATATGGATTGAAGGTATGAAGTCTCTTATGATAACAGGAGTTATACTTATACTCGCATGGTCGCTTTCAGGAGTTATAAAAGAACTTGGAACAGCCGTATTCCTTATAGATATTCTTAGAAATGCGCCTGAAGCCGTTCTTAAGTCACTAGGATTCCTGCTTCCGGGAATAATATTCATATTAGGAGCAGTTATCTCTTTCGCGACAGGAACATCGTACGGAACTATGGGTATATTAATGCCTCTTGCGATTCCGCTTGCGTTCTCTATAAGTCCGGATCACGGATATATAGTTATGGCAGTCGGAGCAGTTCTGACAGGGGCTATTTTTGGAGACCACTGCTGTCCAATTTCAGATACCACAATACTTTCATCTATGGGAGCGGCATGTGACCATATAGATCACACTAGAACTCAGTTTGGATACGCTCTAGTAGTTTCAGCCATATCTATTGTATTCGGATATATTCTGACAGGACTCGGAGTTCCTGTGGGAATAGCTCTTATACTGGGTATTGCGGCAATGTTTATTTTACTGAAAGTAGTTGGAAAATCTGTTGACTATGATGTAAGCGAAATGGAGAATCTCGACATTTCTCCAGAAGAACAGTAGAAACAAGAACAGTAGAAACCTGTTTAAGAAAAAAATGAATTTAATAAAAAATAAAAAGATAGACAAAAGAAGCCTGCAGCTCCAGGAATAATTCCTGAAACTGCAGGCTTCTTTCTTTTATATTAAATCTAAATATTATATTTAAATTTTAATGTCCATTATTGCTTAAAAGCAATTCTGCCAGCTTTGTAATTTTCAAAAACATTTAAGACTATTTGTCCGTAAACTTTAAGCAAGTTCTTTTTCTCCAATTCCTTCTTCGCCGCTTTCAGCTTTTGCTCTTTCAGCTTTTATTCTTTCACAAACTTCCTTGTCCCATAATCCCTGCTCAACAAATTTATTGCATAGCGATTCGAAAACTTCGTCCACATTTTCATAATTCACTTTTATAACATCGTCTCTGTCAGCAAGTTTCTTTATACCTATATGGTAGAGAGATGCTGTATGAGGGTCATCTATATACTTGTAAAGATTAGTATCTGGATACTCTTTGTAGTACGACAGATGTTTCTTAAAGAACAGATTGTTGTCGTTCGCATACATAGAAATATTGATTGAATCAAAGTTTCTCATAAATTCTTTATTATTTATAATATAGACAGTCAAGCCATGGTTATTCTTGATATGAGTCACCATAGTCTGAATATAAAGCATTCTCTCTTCGTGATTAAGAGTTATAATCTGATTCAGGAAGTCTATATTTCCTGTTTCAAGGAATTCAGCAATACCTCTTTCAGTTATAAAGAGATTGAAAGTACATTCCGAAACAAGCTTGCTGTATATATTTACAGCATTGTGGAATCTTATTGCAGGCATTTCAGGAGTTATGTGTTTTTCCAGAATCCAGTCGATGAAAAGACCGGAAGGGTATACAGTAAGAACAGAAATTTCCTTCTGATCTCTAATCATTCTCTGTACATAAACTCTCTCGTCCTGGTTTGAGTTAAGAGTTACGTTCTGGTCGAATCTTTTGATAAGTGAATTTCTGACGCTGTTTATAGTTTTAGGGTCTTCTGTATACGACAGGAACGGTTCATAATGATCATCAAGAGTGAAGAGCATTACGAATCTGTTGTCACAGAATATTATGTTCAGATCCTCTTTTTCTTCTGTCGGAAGATACCACTGTGCGTTAAGGTATGTTCCCATTAGAGTCAGCATAAGCGAATTGAAGAATTCTTCATCAGTATAGTTCGGCGCTATATTTCTGTCCATTATAACGTGAGTTCTTAAAATTTTATCTATCATCGGCTGCTGAAGATTCAGAGTTCCAGTGAAATCATCACTCATGATTCTGGACCAGTCGAAAGTAGTGTATAGGTCCACATCGTATTTAGACGCATATAGCGTATCTGTAATCGCTCTGAAAGCTTTAGTAAGAACTTCTTCAATTCCGTATGCCACAAATGATCTTGGATCTATTGTAAGTTTTGGTCTTTCAAAGTCTTCCTTTGAATTTAAGTAAGATTTTTTCATAAGCTTATATACAGCATCTCTAACACTTTCCAGGCTGTCATCTTTGAGTTTGTGAAGACTCAGCTGTGCAAATTCGCCTTGAAGGTTTTTATCATAAATTGATTTTGCAAAAAAATCACTCGCATTATCCAGGACTACATCAAGACTTTTGCTTGAAGGCAGTCTGTTCCCGGAAAGCCATTTACTTATATAAGAGTTGTCGAAACCGACAAATTTAGCTAGATCTTTCGATTTGGTATTCGTTATATCCAGCAGCAGCTTAATAACAATATTGAACTTCAAAATAATCATCTCCATTTAGTCATATTTTTTAAAATTGAGTATATAAACAGACTGCAGATAATATTTTGTTTCAGCTTTATGCATTCCTGTTTATGCATTCCTGCATATCTTCTCATATTTCATACTAATTCTTATCGGTTAACTATGAATTTGGTCATAAATCCATATTGACTTATATCCTAAATTAGACAGAATACGGGAGTATTCTGTCTAATCATTAAATAGAAGATATCCTATTTATATTCTAGGGATTGAAAGTTTTCCCAAAAGACGGGAAATTCAATTTATTTATATTAATAACTTTAAATAGTCCTAGCAATTAGCTTAACTGAAAACTTTTTGCATTCAGATTACAGTCCTAAACATCATTTTATCAGTATAAAAGGTCTGGTGACATTTAGAACATAAACTCAATAATAAAATGTCACTTTTTATCAACATCTGTCGAAAAAGTATATTTTTAGGTAATAAAACAAATAATCTTAATAAGATTGTAACCTAAAAACACAAATTTGTAAAGTATTTTTTAATAATATCTTATACGTTGAATCTGAACACAATGACGTCACCGTCTTGAACGACGTAATCTTTCCCTTCAAGTCTAACTAGTCCCTTTTCTTTTGCTGTCACATACCCATTAGAATTGACTAAATCGTCATAAGATATAGTTTCCGCTCTTATAAATCCTCTTTCCATATCTGTGTGAATTTTTCCTGCAGCCTGCGGAGCCTTTGTTCCTTCCTTTATTGTCCAGGCTCTGACTTCTTTCGGACCCGCAGTGAGATAGGATATCAGTCCAAGCAGTTTATAGCTCGCTTTTATAAGTTTGTCAAGTCCCGACTCATCCAGTCCTAAATCGTCAAGAAAAGTCATTTTTTCTTCATCGCTGAGTTCTGAAATTTCAGCCTCTATTTGAGCAGAGATAACTATTACTTCCGCATTTTCCAGATTAGCGTATTCTTTGACTCTCTGAACGTATTCGTTGTCAGGATTGTCCACTAAATCCTCTTCAGAAATATTAGCCGCATAGAGAACCGGCTTTGAAGTTATAAGGTTGAAGCTTTTCATTATAGCTTTTTCATCATCAGTAAGCTCAAGCGATCTTGCTGACTTTCCGCCTTCAAGAGTTTCCTGAACTTTTAAAAGCAGGTCGTACTCTTTCTGATAGCCTTTATCTCCTTTAAGCATTTTCTTTACTCTTTCTATTCTCTTGTTCACCTGTTCAAGGTCTGCAAAAATAAGCTCAAGATTTATTATTTCTATATCTTCTATAGGATCTATTCTTCCTTCTACGTGCGTTATATTTTCATCTTCGAAACATCTTACAACGTGCACTATCGCATCGACTTCTCTTATATGCGATAAGAACTTGTTTCCGAGTCCTTCACCCTGGCTTGCTCCTTTAACTAGTCCCGCTATATCGAAGAATTCGATAACAGTAGGAACGCATCTTTCAGAATCGAAAAGATTTCTTAAAGCTTCCAGTCTTTCATCGGGAACAGAAACTACTCCCACGTTCGGCTCTATAGTACAGAACGGATAATTCGCCGATTCTGCACCTGCCGAAGTTATTGCATTAAAAAGTGTGCTTTTGCCGACATTCGGCAGTCCAACTATTCCTAATTTCACTAATAATCTTCCTTTCCAAAATTTTTACTCTCACTTAATAATAATACCATTTTTTATGGTATATTAGTAGAAACAATGTAAATAATTTGAGAATGAATGAAAAGGGTATAGATATAAATGAAAGGCAGAGAAGTTTTATGGCAAAGAAAAAGAAAAAGAACAACAGTGAAATAATAGACAAAAAAGAAAAAAGAAATATTCCGCCAGAGACTTACAAGGGTATAAAATACTATCTGTATATAGATGAATCAGGAATACTCCATCCCAACAGCAAGAGCGACTACTTTATATTTGCGGGACTTCTAGTAAGTGAGGAACATATGGGCAGACTCAATACAAACTACAGGAATGCTCTTATGAATATAAAGAGTCAGAAGGGAATACCGAGAAAAATTGAGATGAAAGCTTCAAAAATGAATCATGAAGTTAAAAGATATCTGCTTAGCAATCTCAGAAGAAACTGTTCGCAGGTATTCGTGGTGACAAATATAAGAAAACTCAGACCCGAAGTCTTTAAAGACAGTGTAAATATAAACAGACATAAAAATTTCATACTGTCTAAAATGGTGGAGCAGCTAATAATAACAGGGAGACTTGAAGACTGCAATGAACTCGAACTCAATATAGACAATCAGAATATAGCGTATAATGCTATAGACAATCTGGAAGGCTATCTCCATATAATGTTCAACGAAGACAATTTCAGATATATGGGAGCTTATGATGAATTCAATATAGACTATATAAATTTTTCAGTCAAGTACAGAGATTCAAGCAAGATATGTCTCGTTCAGGCTGCAGATCTTCTGGCGAATACGAAGTACAGGGAATATGAGCTTGAAGGAACTAAAGCTTACAGATTTCTTCAGCAGAATGCAATAACTCTTCACCTCCCGTTAGCAAGACATTAAGATTTTAAATCCGTGAAAGAGACAATATTTGACAAAAAGCGATTTATAAGCTATAATAATATACGTACAGAAGTTGTCTGTTTAACGGAGATACTCGCTAATAGTTAGTAAGCGTAATGTAAGTGCGCCGGGTACTTCGGGCACACTAGATAGAGTGTTAAAAATGGAAGAGCGGCTTGATTTATATCAGTCCGCTCTTTTTGCTGTCTAAAAACAAAAGATAAACAAAAAAGAACCTGACTGCGCGATGCAGCCAGGTTTTTTCTATTTATTCATAATAAATTATTCATAATAAAATTGAGCGCCATTCTATATGGCATGTTTTCTCTTTATATTTCTGTTCTTATATTAGCCTCATTGATTAGAAGATGTTCGAAGGATGATAATCGATACCTGTAAGTCTTTTTACAGCTTCTTTCATTGTCTCCTCTTCAGAGTCGAACATATACTTAGAATATCCGTGATCCATTTCAAGATATCTTCTTTTAGCTTCACCTTCACTTGAAAAATCTCCTGCTCTGTAGGCATCTATAGCCATTGAAGCTATTCTGTCAGTGTAGTGAGCATCATCAAGAACGATTCCCGTAGTCTCATTAACATAGAAAAACTGAAGTTTCATCGTATCCCTCCTGTTTAGTTTGTTCTCTTAGGGTAGACCTTAAGAGCTTCTTCGAGTATTACCATAGCTCTGTCTAACGCTTCAGCCTCAAGAACATACGATATTCTGACCTGATCCTTGCCGAGGCCGGTCTTATTGTAAAAACCTGCGGCAGGAGCCATCATCATGGTCTCACCGTCAATATCGAAGTCGTTTAGAAGCCAGACTATGAAATCTTCTGTATCTTCAACCGGAAGGGTAGCTATTACATAGAATGCTCCTTCAGGTTCCGAACAGACGACTCCGTCCATTCTCTTAAGATGCGAATAGAGAACATTTCTTCTCTTGTTGTATTCGCTTATAACGTTCTTAAGATATTCTTTCGGAGTGTTTCTGAGGTTGGCAGCGCCAATCTGATTAAGAGTTGAAACACACAGTCTGCTTTGACAGAGTTTCATAAACTCGAATATGAAATCCTTGTTCTTAGAAGCTACGCAGCCTATACGAGCTCCGCAAGAACTGAATCTCTTTGAAATACTGTCGACTATAATGACTCTTTCTCTTGCTTCCTCTACATTGAGGAAAGAGAAGAACTCAGAGCCGTTATATATGAACTCCCTGTAAACCTCATCAGAAATGATAAAAATATCTTTTTCAATTGCGATTTCAGCAAGCAGTCTTATTTCTTCTTCAGTAAAGACCGTCCCTGTAGGATTTCCCGGGTTCGAAACTATTATAGCTTTTGTCTTGTCCGTTATTAGCGATTCTATATACTCTTTGCTAGGAAGATGGAATCCTTCGTCAGCTTCTGTAATAAAAGCATTGACATTTACACCTATTGAACCTGCAAAACTGTTGTAGTTCGCATAGAACGGCTCCGGTATAAGCACTTCGTCTCCGCAGTCGCAGAGAACCATCATAGCAAACAGAAGACCTTCGCTTCCGCCGTTAGTAACCACTATATCCTCAGGATCTATATCGAAACCAATTTCATTATAATATTCAGAAAAATAGTTCAGTAAATCAGGATGTCCCTGAGAACCGCAGTATTCAAGCACATCTTCATTGAAACTATTAATTCCTTCAAAAAATTCTTTCGGTGTCTTTATATCCGGTTGACCTATATTCAGGTAGTATATTTTTTTGCCTCTTTTTTCTGCTCTTTCAGCCAATGGAACCAGCTTTCTTATAGGAGATTCCTGAACAGAATAAATTCTATTTGAAAATTTCATGAATTTTACCCCTTTCAATGTCTCCGCAATATCAAACCGAATATACTCTAATTAATTAAAAGAATCAACCATATTGCTGTATAGATTAATTCTCGCTGTTTTCAGTTGATAAAATTTTGGAGATAGTCGTTCTGTTATTATTGCAGACTTCATCTCTCTGTCTTAAAAGAGAGTGAAGTTCTCTTGTTAAACCGTCTGATTGTCCTGCCTCTATGGCATCAATGGCTCGCGCGTTGATATCAGCGATTTTTCTGTTGACTATATCCAAAGCAGTTGAAAGTTCGTCATATTCTTTCGAATTCTCATCTAACTTTATATCCATAAAATCACCTCTGATAGAGTTTATTTTACCAAATTTACAATAAATTATCAATAAAATAAGAAAATATAAGAAGTATACAGAAGTTTTTTTGCATTATCAGATTAAAGCACAAAATTATATTGAATATAATTGAATACTAATCAGCTTTTAGGGTATAATGTATAAAAGAGTAAAGATTTAATCAATCTTACCATTCATATTATAATTATCTGGAGGGAACTATGTTACAGGAGTTTAAAAAGTTTATAATGAGAGGAAATATAGTAGACCTCGCAGTCGCTGTTATAATGGGAGGAGCATTTAACAGCATAGTTACATCTCTAGTTGAAGACATAATAATGCCGCTGGTCGGAGTTCTGATGGGAGGAGTTCAGTTTGAAGGCCTTTCAGTTGTGGTAGGAGATGCTACTGTAAAATACGGTATGTTTATACAGTCTATAGTGAATTTCCTGATAATAGCGGTATCAATATTTATTATGATTAAAGCACTTGAAAAGGCGAGAAGCCTCAATCCTCTTGCCAAGGAAGAAGAGGATGAAGAGGAAATTCCAGAGCCTAGCAATGAAGAAGTGCTTCTTACAGAGATAAGAGACCTCTTAAAAGAACAGAAATAAGAGGATAACGGTATTATAGAAGATTAAAGGCGGATAATCCGCCTTTTAATCTACATATACAGTAAAAATATGTAGGAAAATACAATTAAACGGAGGGTGTAAAATGAGAATATCTAAAGAATTGGGAAGAAAAAAAATGCAGACTGGAGTTTCAACACTTAAGGAAGCGTGTGAAGACACACCTAGAACTACAGGGTTCTACACACTTCTTATGGACGGAAAGAAACTTCTTATAAAAGTTGCAGAGAAGAGTCTCAGAGAAGAATTCATAACTCTATACAATGGATTCCACCTGGATGGAGATGTGGAAACTAAGATTTATGAAAACAGAGACAATATCACTGTAGACTGGTCAGAAGAGCATGATCTTAAAGATGCTGAGATATATGTTAATAAAGTTAAAGAAACAGAAGAATTTGAATGGATGTAATGTCAGTATTTAATTAGCATTTTAAGATGATTTCTGTTATAATGAAAAAATAGAGTGTTAAAAATTTAGCACAAATTAAGCAATATGGAGGAACAGTTTTGAACAATATGGAAGAAAAAAGAGTAGTAAAACAGATTTCTTTTTCGAAAGACAATCTAGACGTTTATGAAATACTTAACGAACAGAAAAATGCGTCACAGTACGTATGCGAAGCGGTTAGGGCATACAAAAACAAAGAAGATTCAATAGTTACTGTAGACAAAGACGAACTTAAATCACTTATTAAAGAAGCGTTTGAAAATCTTTAATTTGATATAGAAAAAGAAATACTGAAAGAGAAAAATGAAGATTAGACTCCCAGCGGGGAGTCTTTTTCTGTTTAAAGTTAAGAAATAATGGAAATAATTTAAATAAAGGAGGAATAATTATGTTAGTACTGAATAAAGAAGATATAAAGAAAGTTTATACTATGGAGGATGCAGTAAAGGCTGCAGAAGAAGCAGTTAAAACTGATGCAGAAACACCTCTTAGAATCAATTTCGATATGCCTGAGAAGAACGGACAGGCGCTTTATATGCCGGGATATCTTAAAGGACAGGGGATAACAGGAATTAAAATAGTTTCAGTTTTCCCTGACAACAGCGAAAAAGGAGTGCCCGTAGTTCCAGCTCAGGTTCTGCTTCTAAATCCGGAAACCGGAGAGACAGCGGCTATAATAGACGGAACTTATCTCACACAGGTGAGAACTGGAGCTATTCAGGGATATGCGACTAAAGTTCTTTCAAGAGAGGACTCTAAAACGGCTCTAGTTATAGGAACAGGAGGCCAGTTCCTGTCTCAGTCAGAAGCTATGCTTACAGTGAGAGATCTTGAGACTCTCTATATATTCGATATAAATTTAGAAAAAGCTGAAGCGGCCGCTGAAAAAGCGAGAGAAGAATTCAAAAGATTTGATACAGAGATAAAAGCTGTCAGCAGTCTGGACGATATATATGATGAACTGGATATAATAACTACTGTTACGACTTCAAAGCAGTACACTTTTGACGGAGAAAAAGTGAAAGACGGAATTCACGTAAACGGGGTTGGAGCATATACTCCTGAAATGATGGAAATTCCGCCTGAATATTTCAAAAGAACTGAAGAGCTGTTCATGGACAATGCAGACGGGGTTCTGAATGAAGCGGGAGATGTAATGAGAGCTATAGAAAGCGGCGCAATAGAAAAAGACAGCTGCTTTGAAATAAGAGAAATAGCAGAAGGAAAGAAAAAAGGCAGAACTGACGACAAACAGAACACAGTATTTAAAACTGTAGGAGCCGCAGTTCTCGATATAGTGACTGCATGGGATATATATCAGAAAGCTCTAGAAGAAAATGTCGGAACAGAGGTAGATATATAGTATAATTGTTCTTGGAGATGATTATATGGCGATAGCAGTTAACAATATTAAGATAAATCTGAATGAAAACGAAGAAGATATTAAAAAGAGAGCCGCAAAAGAGCTCAGAATAAATAAAAACGATATAGAAAGATTTAAAATCCTGAGAGAATCTGTAGACGCGAGAAGAAAAGAGATAAAACTCGTATACAGAGTTCTCGTTGAAATCAGAAAAGAAAGAGGAAGCGAAGAAAATATATTAAAGAAATCCAAATCTAAAAATGCTTCCATTTACAGAGAAAGAAAAGAGAATATAATTTCTGGCGAAGAGGAAATTAAAGGCAGAATAGTCGTGGCGGGATCTGGTCCCGCCGGGCTTTTTGCTGCCCACAGACTGGCATCTCACGGCTACAGACCTCTTATAATAGAGAGAGGGATGAAAGTCAGAGACAGAAAGAAGGCAATAGACAATTTCTGGAAGACAGGAAAACTCAATCCTGAATCGAATGTTCAGTTCGGAGAAGGAGGGGCAGGCACGTTCTCTGACGGAAAGCTCACTACTAGAATTAAAGACGGAAGAGTCGGAGAGGTTCTCGATATATTCATAAAGAACGGAGCGCCTGAAGAGATAGGCTACTCTTACAAGCCGCATATAGGGACTGATATTCTGATAGATGTTATAGAGTCTCTGAGAAAAGAGATAGAAAATCTCGGAGGAGAATTCAGATTCTCGACTAAACTCGAAAAGATAAATATATCTTCAGGAAGACTTCAAAGCATAACAGTGAGAGATGTGAGTTCAAAAGAAGGAGAAACTTACGACATAGAGACTGAAAATCTCATTCTCGCTATAGGACACTCTGCAAGAGACAGTTATGAAATGCTCTATGAAGAAGGACTCGGAATGGAGCAGAAGCCTTTTGCTATAGGAGTGAGAGTTGAGCATCCTCAGGATATGATAGACGAGAATCAGTACGGAGAATATAAAGACCATCCGAAACTGAAAGCGTCTGAATACAAACTGACTTACAGAGCAGAGAGCGGGAGATCATGCTATTCTTTCTGCATGTGTCCGGGAGGAACGGTAGTCGCATCTGCATCTGAAGAAGGATATCTTGCAGTAAACGGAATGAGCGAATACGCAAGAGACAAAGAAAATGCGAATTCAGCTATAATAGTTTCCGTTAAAGAAGACGATTTCGGTTCAGACCATCCTCTGGCAGGAGTGGAATTTCAGAGAAAATATGAAAAGCTGGCTTTCGAACTGTCAGAAGGAAGCTATAAAGCGCCAGTACAGCTTTTAGGGGATTTTGAACAGGGAAGAGCTACAGAGAAGCTCGGAGAAATAAATCCGTCTCATACAGGAGGATTTATTTTTAAAGATATAAATAAATGCCTTCCTGATTACGTTTCAGATACGATAAAAGAGGCTATGAAGTATTTCGATACTAAGATAAAGGGATTCGGAAGAAAAGACACTGTTCTCACAGGGATAGAGACGAGAACTTCAGCTCCTATAAGAATGAATAGAGACGAAAAGCACGAGTCGAATATAAAAGGACTTTATCCTGCAGGAGAAGGAGCGGGATATGCCGGAGGAATAGTATCGGCGGCAGTCGACGGAATGAAGACGGCAGAAGAGATAATAAGGAGATACAGACCTTAATTTTTAGAAGAGGTGTAAGAATGGAAAGAAAAGAATATGAAAGAGACAATCCGTTCATAAAAGAACTTAAAAAAGATTTAGATGAATATAAAGAGAAAACTGGGAAAACGAAAAAGAGCATGATTGTGACTTACGGCTGTCAGATGAACGAGCACGATTCGGAAGTCATGGAGGCTATTCTGCACGATATAGGCTATGAAATGACGGAAGACAAGAATGAAGCCGACATGATAATAATAAACACATGCCTTATAAGAGAAAATGCAGAGCTTAGAGTATACGGAAAGCTTGGAGAATATAAAGCTCTTAAAAAGAAGAAACCGAATATGATAATAGCAGTCTGCGGATGCATGATGCAGAAAGAAGAGCCGAGAAAAGAGATAAAGACGAAGTACAGATTCGTAGATCTGATATTCGGAACTCACAATCTCTACAAGCTTCCTGAACTTCTTTACAATATGAAACAGTCAGAGAATATGATGATAGACGTCTGGGAAGAATCCGGAAATATCATAGAGGGAATTCCGGCGAGAAGAAAGTATGATTACAAAGCATTCGTCAACATTATGTACGGATGCAATAATTTCTGCACATACTGTGTAGTTCCTTATACAAGAGGGAGAGAAAGATCGAGAGAAGTTTCAGATATAGTTTCTGAAATAGAAGAGCTGGTTAAAGAGGGCACGAAGGAAGTCACTCTTTTAGGTCAGAACGTAAACTCATACGGAAAGACTTTAGACAGCCAGACTACTTTTGCAGATCTTTTAAGAGAAGTCGACAAAATTGAAGGACTTGACAGAGTGAGATTCATGACTTCTCACCCGAAAGACCTTTCAGACGACTTGATAGAGGCTATGAAAGAATGCGATTCAGTATGCGAACAGATACATCTTCCGTTCCAGGCAGGAAGCGACAGAATTCTGAAATCTATGAACAGAAGATATACCAAAGAGCATTATCTTAACCTCATAGAGAAGATAAGAAAAGCGATACCCGACATAACTATATCTACGGATATAATAGTGGGATTCCCGGGAGAAACTTACGAAGATTTTGAAGAGACACTGGATGTAGTGAGAAAAGCGAAATACGATTCAGCATTCACATTCCTGTACTCTATGAGAGAAGGAACGCCTGCGGCCAGAATGGAAGAGCAGGTTCCTGAAGAAGAGAAGAACAGAAGATTCCAGGAGCTTTTAGATGTTCTCCATCCTATAAACAACGAGAGAAATCAGAGAATGCTAGGCAAAACTGAATCAGTTCTAGTTGAAGGCGTCAGCAAGAATGACGAAACGACTCTTGCAGGAAGAACCAGAGGCGGGAAACTTGTTCATTTTAAAGGAGACAATTCTCTGATAGGAGAAATAGTGAATGTCAAGATTACAGAAGCTAAAACATGGTCTCTAGAGGGTGAAATAGTTGGAAAATAATCCTCTTAACAAGGCTAGAGAGCTTGCTGCATCTATAGTAAACTCAGAAGAATATAAAGATATTAAGAGAGCAGAAGATGCTCTCTATTCTGATTCTGAAGTCTCAGAGATATATAAAAAATATCTTGAAAGCGGAAAATTAGAATCTGAAAATGAAGAGAAAAAGAAGATAGTAAAAGAATATATAGAGGCTGCAGGGAAATTCAACAGCCTTATGAGAAATATAAATACGATAATATCCTACACCATAGGATATACCGGAGCAAAAGGCGACTGTTCAGGCTGTACCGGCTGCAAAGGGAAATAGAGAAAATAAAACAGTAAGAAATTATAAATTTAAATTAAAAGCAGTTAAAGTGATGGGTTTATGACATCAAACTTTAACTGCTTTTTTTATTTTATTGAATAAAGCATATAATAATTGCCAGAAAGGGCTAGAATACCTGGATGAAAAGACATTGAAATAATGAAAATGGACAGAAAAAGTAAAAGTTGAAAATCTGCTATAACCGTTGATATTGACAAGATATAAAAAATAAAATATATAAAAATAAAAATGACAATAAAAAAAGAATTGACAGAATAATTAAATCTGAATATAATTTAGCTACAGGGGAAATTAATTGAAAGGAAGTTGTAGAGTAAATGACTTATGCCGTTTCAATTTTTACGGAGGTTGACTTGAAATGAAATATATAAAAAGAAACAGACTTACGGCTCTTTTACTCTCTTTAAATTTTCTAGCATTCAGCTTTTTAGACGGCGGAGTATCGTCTGCAGAGGAGATGTTCATAGAAGAAACTCCTATGGCAGGTCCTGTGCCGATGTATACTGAAGCGGATGAAGATGAAAAAGGAGTTTATCCTGTAGACAATGACGGAAATGTAAACGAAGACATTACAGTAGTAAATCCAGATACAGGAGTTACATAGCCTTCACTGAGCGGGTTAAGCGGAGATGATATAAGCAGAAACAGAACTCTTGAGTACAGAAACGGATGGCTTACAAAATACATTCAGGAAACTGGAGAACAGGGAAAATCCGAGATAAATCTCAGAGTTGAAGGAAAAGAATTCAGCAAAAAAATAGATATAGTTCTAGTAGTGGACAATTCCAATTCAATGAATATGAAAGACGGAACAGAAATTACCAGAGCTGAAGCTACAAAAGCGGCGGCAACAGATTTGATAAACGCTTTTAAAGACAATGAAAATATAGGGATAGCGCTTGTGACTTACGGATCTGATGTTTTTGACGGCAGAAATATTAAATTTGGAACTAATACGCCGTATATATCTAGAAGAACTAGAGACAATAATATTTACAATATATACGGCGGAATTATCAACAGCTTATATAACTGGTCTTATATAGACGGAATAGAGAGTGTAAGATATCAGGAAGATATAATAGTAGAACAGACAGGGGAAAATTGCTCTTCAGGATTTAAAAATACGAATAAAGGTAAAGATGAAATAGCGGCACTTATTCCTGAAAATGTGCCTTTTCTTTAGAAAGAAAATTACAGGGGGAACATTTACACAGAAAGCCCTTATGGCAGCACAGAAAATAATTGATAAAAAGACAGATGACGACAGAAAAGAAGGAAAAGAAGAAACAGAGAAAGTTATAGTTCTTCTTACTGACGGAGCGCCTACTCACAGTTTTAAAGTAAAATCAGTAAAAGAAGCACCAGGAGCTATTGTTAACTACATGTCTGAAAAGCCGGACTATATCTCAGCTTTTTCAGATGATGAGCCTTATAACGGTATGATTGCAGATGAATTTAATGAACTTGAAGGAGATGCCGCAAAATGGAGTGATGATGAAGTTATAGACATTATAAAAGGAAATGGAACTAAACTTCATCTCGAAAGCAGAGAACAGGGAGATACTGTCCCCATAGCAAGCGAAGGCGTCAGATTCACTTACTCCAACGGAAGGTACAGCTTTAGAACTAAGAAAACTGAATCGAATCTAATAAATCATTATGGAAGACACGGCGCCTATTCTTATCCGGACAATACTGACAATCTGGACTACAGATATAGATATAGAGACGGAACAGTTGAAAGAGTATCGCATATTCTGGATAAAGAGTATCTGACTGATGACGGGAAATTCACTGTTAAAGATAATGCATTCGCCACTATATCAGAGGCTATTCAGATAAGAGAAAAAGGAACTGATATATACACAATCGGAGTAGGAATGAGAGACAGCTATGTCACAGGGATGGAGACTCTGGATATCACAGAAACACTTTCAGCAGTTTACTCTAATTATAAATACTTCTATAATATAAGAATTCCGAGTCTTGCGGATTTATCAGATCAGGTATCTGAAGAGGAACTTAAAAATATAATGATAAATATATCAGGAAGCGAAGAGAGATATCTTGACGCAGAAGGAGCTGGAGAAATTCAGGAACAGTTCAACAGCATTGCAAGAGAAATTAAAAAATCTATTCCTCATGGAGAAGTTGAAGATCCTATAGGGGAATATTTCAATCTGGATATAGAGAATCCGGATAATATAGCAGTCAAATATCCATGGACAGACGTTTCTGATCCGGCATTCGACAACTATGATCTCGAAATAACTATGGACAGCAAAACTGAAGCGTCTCAGATGGAGCTTTACAATAATCTTAGAAGCATAGGACTTACTGATGATGAGGCGAAAAGCCATTTAGTGAAAGTTGTATATAACAAAGTCACTGAATCTCTCTATATAGACAATATAACTTTAATAGGAGCCGGAGAATGGATCAATATGAGATACAGTGTGAGAGCCGATACGGAGATGACTGATTCAGAAGGCGCAGAAATATATGAACCGGACGTTCTATATCCTGCAAACGGAAGGACTACTCTGATTCCAAACGTATATGCTGAAAAGAAAAGACTTTTGGACTTCTACGTGCCTTCGGCGAGAGTTAACAGTACAGATATAGAAGTTATTAAAACGTGGCTGGGCTTCAGCGAAGACGATAAATTTGAAGTTCAGTTCGACTTGAAGAGAAACGGAGAGTTCTTCAATGGAGAGAATGAGCCGTACAGAATATCTAGAAATCAGGATACCGGAGAGTGGAGAACAGAGATAAAAAATCTTATAAAGTTCGACAGCAAAGGGAAAGACTATGAGTTTGAAGTAGTCGAAAGAACTGACCAGGCTTCAAATTATATAACAGAAGTGCACGATTTAACAGATAAATCAGCAGAGAACTTAAAGAAATTTGAAATAAAGAATATACGCCCGAACATGCCGAATACAGGCGGAAGAGGAACAGGGACATATAAACTTATAGGACTTCCGCTGTTTTTAGGAACTGCGGCGGCAATATTAAGAAAAATTTGGAAAGCCTAGAAAGTCAGAAATTACGATATAAATAAAACGAATAATGAGCTGAAAACGGCTGAAATTAAAGAAATAAGCCCTAAATAACTTCAGCCGTTTTCTTGTTATATGGGAAGAAAAGATAAAAATATGAATAATTAAGCTGTTTTCAAATCAAAGCCATGATGAAACAAATCTGAAATAAATTGAAACGTGTTTCAAGAAAAAAACTATTGAAACACAGAGAATGACAAGATTAAGCAACTTAAACAAAAATAAAAACTGAAAAAGGAAATTAAGATAAAGATGATTGACATGTGAAAAATATGGATATATAATTAAATAAAATAAGACAAATAGAAAAATAAGTGTCAGCGCTATAAAAGGTTTATGTTCTTTAATGAATAGGGGTTGATGTTAATGAAAGGTTTGAAAAATCGCAGGTTTAAGAAACTGGTTTCTTTTATAATATCTTTCAGTCTGGCATCTGTATGTTTTTTAGATACAGGCACTGTGAATGCTGAAGATATTTACATAGAAGAGGATCCGGTTTTAGGACCGGTGCCGTCCTATACGAATCCGGTTGAAGATGAAAAAGGTTCATATCCTCAGCATAATGATGGAAATGTAAATAAAGATATAACAGTAGTAAATGCTGACACTGGAGTTACTTCGCCTTCAATAGCGAAAGACTCTGAAGCAGAAGAGGTAAGCAGATCTAGAACTCTTGAGTATGATTATGCCTGGGTTACAAAATATATTAAAGAGACAGAAGAACAGGGAAAATCAGAAATTAATCTGAGAGTTGAAGGGCATCAGTATAATGAGCCTATGGATGTAGTTCTTGTTATAGACAATTCAAATTCAATGGATGTTACTGACAGAAGTGAAAACACGAGAGCAGAATCGGCAAAGGCCGCTGCTGAAGACTTCATAAGAAGTTTCAGCGGCTTTGGAGGTTCGGACAATGTAGGTATAGCGCTAGTGACCTACGGATCTGATGTTTTTGACGGAGAAACTATAAAAGCAGGAACATACAAATACGAATACACAAGGAAATGGAATTACATCAATCAAAACAATATTGAAGCAGAAGCATATATAGACAAGTACTGGCATCGTGAAGACGGTTTTTATACTGCATATTCGAATCAGCCGGGAAACAATGACTATACAGTAGATGAGATTAAGTACAGTGATGAGGAAAAACTGTCGATTCTCGATTCGATACCGGATGATGTTCCTAAAGACAGGAATGTGAATCTGGGAGGTACATTTACTCAGAAAGCTCTTATGAGAGCGCAGCAGATTCTGGATAACAGCGGAAGACCGGAAGCGAGAAAGGTAGTAGTTCTTATGACTGACGGCGCACCTACATTTGCATATAAAGTGAAAAGCACCAGAGAAAGCGAAGGAGAAATTATAGACTACTCTGGAAATGGAAATACAATGTATGACAACAGAGTGGCAGATACTTTTAATACAGATGAACCTGACTACGTCTACAGAGTATCTGGAAATGGAGATAAACTTCATTTAGGCGAAAGAATCAGCCAGCCGTCTGGATATCAGAACTTTTCAGCTCGAAGCATCGGTGCGAAATTGAATTTATTAAATCATAGTTCGGTGGAATTAGTCAAGAATACGGCTCTAATAAATAAACAGGGAGATAATGGAGTATATTCTTATCCGGTAAAACTGTCAGAATACTGGAGATATTATAACCGTTATCCCAATAATTTATTTGATTTCGAATTAGGAGGAAGAAGATACACATATCTGCTCGATAAGGAATACTATACGTTAGAAGAATCTCCTTACAGAGTAAAGGATAATGCATTTGCAACAATATCTCAGGCTGTAAATATGAGGAATGCAGGAATAGATGTATATACTGTGGGAATAGGCCCTAAAGACGGACATATACGTGAAGTTATGTCTATAAATACTAAAGTGGACGTAATTGTAAACGGCAGCTTATATGCTAGAAATATTCCTCTGACGCTCAATGAAGACGAAATTCTTGATAAAAGCACGAAATCTGAGCTTTTGAACATAATGAAAAATATAGCAGGAAAAGAAGAAAACTATTTTGACGCTTCAGGATCAGAAGAGATAATAGAGAGATTCAGAGAGGTTGTTCTGGAAATCATAAAGTCGATACCTGATGGAAAAGTCACTGACCCGATAGGAGAATATTTCAACCTGGATGCGGCAAACTTGGAAGATATTAAAGTGAAATATCCATGGACGGATCCGTCAGATCCAGTTTACGCAGATTATGATATAGAGCTGACGATGGATTCAGCTACAGAGGAAGCTCAGATGATTAGATTCAATAAACTGGTTGAAAAATATACTGAAGGACTTACAGAGGGAACACCGGAATACGATGCGGCAGTTCAGAGAGCAGAAGAAAAACTGGTAAAAGTGACTTACGACAGTTCATCGGAAACACTTTATATAGACAATATAATCCTGATAGGAGAAGACGAATGGGTAAATATGAAGTATAATGTTAATGCCAATACAGAGATTGTAAATCAGAATGGCGAAGAGATAATGAAAGCCGATTTTCTGTATCCAACAAACGGAAGAACTACACTCGTTCCAGATGTGAAGAAAAAGAAAAAAGCTCTTCTGGACTTCTATGTGCCTTCTGCAAGAGTGCCTGGAGTAGAAATAGAAGTAGTGAAAAAATGGCTGGGATTCAGCGAGGACAGCAAGTTCGATGTAGAATTCGATTTATTCAGGAACGGCAGTCTTTTCAATGAAGAATCAGAGCCCTATATTATAAGCAGAAACTCACCTGACGGAGAATGGAGAAAGAGGATAAAGAATCTTCTCAAATTCGACAGTAAGGGAAATGACTATATATTTGAAGTAAGAGAAAGAACAGATCAGACTTCAAACTTCATAACAGAGCTGAAAGAGATTACTGAAGAATCAACAGAAAGGTTAAAAAAATATGAAATAACGAATATACTTCTCAATATGCCTAATACAGGCGGAAAAGGGACTGGTATATATAAAATAGTGGGAATACCGCTATTTATAAGTGCTCTAGCAGTTTTTTTAATAAAACTGTGGAAGCATTAAACAAATAATCTTAAACTTCAAAAAATCAGAATAAAGAGCAGCTGAACAATCATATTATATGGTATGTTTAGCTGCTCTTTATATTTTTAGATAAAATATATACGACAACAGTGGATAATAACAAAGTGATTCAACTTGCTGAATAAATGAATATTTATATCATGGATACATTGAAATTGACGGAATTAAGGGGATTTCAAAAGAGGTAAAATGTCAATTGAAAACTTCATGAAAATTGATTGACATGTAAAGAACATATGAATATAATCTAGATAAGAAGACGGCTAAACAATTAAAATACAGCAAAATAAAAACTTATGTTTAGTAAACAGGGGATGATTATTATGAAAAGAGGGAAAAACAAAAGCGCAAAAAAGCTGACTTCTTTAGTACTGACAGCCGGCCTGATAACTATGAGTTTTTTTAATAACGGGACTGTCTACGCTGAAAACGTTTTCACCGGAGAGATTCCGATAAACGGTCCGTCTCCTTCATATACGGATCCGGCTCAGGATGAAAAAGGGACCTATCCTCAGCAAAATGATGGAAATGTCAATGAGGATATAACAGTGATAAATCCTGATACAGGTGTCACATCGCCATCTCTTGAAGGGGGAGAAGAGATAAGTTCAAACAGAACTCTAGAGTATGACAGCGGATGGGTTACCAAGTATATTCAGGAAACTGGAGAACAGGGGAAATCTGAAATAAATCTGAGAGTTGAAGGAAGAGAATTTGGAAAAAAGGTCGATATAGTTCTAGTAGTCGACAATTCAAACTCAATGAGCATGACAGACGGAACCAATACTTCAAGAGTTCTGGCAACTAAAGGAGCGGCAAATCAGTTTATAAACGCTTTTAAGAATAACGACAGAGTCGGCATAGCCCTTGTGACTTACGGTTCAAATATTCTTGACGGAAATCTGTTAAAATTTGGAACGAATACTCCATTTGTAAACATGTATGCATCAGGAAACGGATATACTTATTCTAATGAGTTTATCAATGACGATACTGATGAAACTTCAGGGGTTATGAATTATTATGCCGACTCAATAAGAGAAGTCAGATTTCAAAATGATTTCGTTCTAGAGGAAACTGATCAGAATTTCTGTTCAGGCTTCACTTATACTAACAGAGACAAAGCAATTCTTGCCGGAAAGGTTCCGGGAGATGTGCCTTCAGACAGAAGAAAAAACAGCGGAGGGACATTCACACAGAAAGCTCTGATAGAAGCACAGGAAATGATAAAGTGGAAAACCAGAACTGATGAGGCGGCAGGACTCGAAGAGTCTGAAAAAATAATAGTTCTATTGACAGACGGAGCTCCTACTCACAGTTACAGAGTCAAAGCTGTAGCTCAGGCTCCGGGAGCAATAGTGAGATATTTTCCGGAGAAAGAAGAATACAGTTCAGCGTTTTCCGATCCGGAACCATACGGCGGCAATATTGCTGCTGAATTTGCAATTCCGTCAGATGCAAGAGTTGCAGAGTGGACTTATGATGATGTTATAGATAATATCAGGGGAAACGGAACGAAGCTTCACCTCGCTGGAAGAGAACTCGGTCCAAGAGGAACGACGGAAAGTATAGGAACGAAACTGCACTGGGACAGCAGAAACGGATATAATTTTAAGGAAACTGAAAGGACTACAAGCATATTCAATCATCATGGAAGATATGGAGCTTATTCATATCCGGGAAGAGGGAACAACTTAGACTATACTGTTAATTACGGGACTGCTGAAAATCCCAATATAGTGAGATATTCTCATATCCTGGATAAAGAATATACAACAGAAGCAGGAGATTTTACAATAAAAGACAATGCATTTGCAACAATCTCTCAGGCAGTTAAAATAAGGAATGAAGGAACCGATATATATACTATAGGAGTCGGTATGAGAGACAGCTATGTTACAGCAATGGATAAACTGGAAATAACAGATCCTTTCGAGTACGGAAGTCTTAATTACACTTTGAAAGTTCCGAGTCTTAAAGACCTTGGAGACAGTGTTTCAGAAGAAGAACTTAAAAATATAATGATTAATATATCAGGGGATGAAAGCAGATATCTTGATGCTGAAGGAGCAGGAGATATAGTTGACCAGTTTAACCGTGTGGCTTATGAGATAAAGAAGTCAATTCCTCATGGAAAAGTTGAAGACCCCATTGGAGAATATTTCAATCTCGATATTGAAAATCCTGAAAATCTTACGGTAAAATATCCGTGGACAAGTATGACAGAGCCCGAATATTATGACTATGATATTGAAATAACTATGGACAGCGGCACAGAACAGGCCCAGGAAAATCTCTATCACAGTTTAATTGAAAAAGGATACAGTGAAGAAGAAGCCAGAGAGAGACTAGTAAAAGTGATTTACAATGAAGAAACTGAAACATTATATATAGACAATATAACTCTTATAGGGACCGGCGAATGGGTCAACATGAAGTATAATGTAAGAGCTGATACAGAACTTAAAAATGAAGCCGGTGAAGAGATTTATCAGCCGAATGTGCTTTACCCTGCCAACAAGAGAACTACACTCGTTCCGGATACGAGATCCAGCAAGAAAAAATATCTGGATTTCTATGTGCCTTCAGCAAGAGTGAACAGTGTGGATGTAGAAGCTGTTAAAGAATGGCTCGGTTTTAGTGAAGAATCTAAATTTGACATTGAGTTCGATTTAAAGAGAAATGGAGAATTCTTCAATAAAGAAGAAGAGCCGTATATAATAATGGAAAATCCGGATACAGGAGAATGGAGAACTAAAATAGAAAATCTTATTAAGTTCGACAGCATGGGAAATGATTATGAATTTGAAGTAATTGAAAGAACTGATGAAACGGCAAACTATACAGTAAGAGTGGATGATGAAACTAATGAAATTTTAAATCCCGGCATTAAGAAATTCAAGATAAGAAATATACTTCCTAATATGCCTAATACAGGAGGAAAAGGAACAAAAATGTATAAGACTGTAGGAATGCCGCTAGTTCTTGGAACTGCTCTGATAATGATGAGAAAAAAATGGAAATACTGAAAATAAAAAACAGCTTTAAAGCGGATAAAAAGATTGGGTGATATGCCCTTAACTTTTTATCCGCTTTTTTTGTTTTTTTAAAAGGAATCTGAATTTATTTTAGGAAAAAAACAGAATAAAACACTATGAAACTCTGAGATATATTAAATAAGCTTTATAATTGAACAAAATTGACAAAAAGACATTTAAAGCATTCATAATATCAGATGTATGGACCGATAAAAAAGACAACCTCAAAATGATGAAAAGTGAATGATTTATCAAAATGAAATGTTGACAAAAAAAGGAAAAATGGTTATAATAAAGACATAAGATAGTTAATAAAATACAGAATATAGAAATGAGTTATTAACTTATGTTTTAATGTGTACGGGTTTGGGGGTAGTTATCATGGAAAATAAAAAAGGAGCTAAAAGGATTATTTCACTAGTGCTTTCAGCAGCTATGCTGTTAAGCATATTTATCAGCCCGGAGACTTTTGCAGATACATATATAGATGAGGACGGATATACTATAGAAGATCCTATTAAAGGAAATACTATAGAGTATACAGATCCGGCAACCGATGAAAAGGGAAATTATCCAACGAGTAACGATGGAAATGTATATGAGGATATAACAGTTGTAAATCCAGATACAGGAGTTACATCTCCATCACTTAGCGGAATAGGAGAAGATCCTATAAGTCAGAACAGAACGATGGAATACAATGATGTATGGCTTACAAAATACATCAAAGAAGTAGACAAACAGGGGAAATCGGAAATAAATCTCCGTGTTGAAGCGCACGAATTCAACAGACCTATGGATATAGTTCTGGTAATAGACAACTCTAACTCTATG
>JAEZUY010000037.1 GCA_023420895.1 Bacillota bacterium
CATTTTCAGGGGAAGGTTTTGAGAATGTGGGGATTGCTGCTGTAGTTTACGGAAGTACAGTATTTGATGGAAGAACTGACCTGACAGTGCAAAGACGTCAGATGAACGTGCCCTATGTTGGAAGACCGAAATCTGTTCATGCGTACTTAGACTCATACAGAGGAAGTACAAAAAATCTTTCAGTTAAATCAAGTTCATTTTAATGAAATTAACAATAATGGAGTATATAAAAACTATTACAGCACAATAGGAATGTTCATGGTGGACAGCGATAAAGACAGAATAAAAGACATAACCGTAACTGGACCGAATAATGAGACACGGATAGCACAGATAAAAGATTTAGGAGTTCCGACTGCATCTGCGGCAATAAATTTAAGAAAAGAATATGATTTAGATATATATGCTCTTGGAGTCGGATTTGAAACAGATTTTGTTGGCGGACATGAGTCTCTTGCAGCAAAATCACGATATGTAAGACTTCCATATAATGACAACTATTTAAGGATGGAAGCAAGAAATCTTATGCTGAATATAACTGGAAAAAGAGAGAACTATTTTCTTGCACAAAATGCCGTAGATATACAGACTAAGCTTAGAGATATAACTAAAAAGATAAAATACTCAATACCCAATGGAGAAGTACATGACATTATAGGAGAAGATTTCAATCTGATTATGGACAGTCCCGACAGTCAGATGCCGAATGGAGGTCTAAAAGTTCACTATCCATGGACACAGGGAAATCCTGATGATTATGATATAGTTGTCACTATGGACAATAGAACTCTCAGAGAAGAGCAGCGGATTCCAGATTTAAAAAATAGAATTGAAGTGAAGTTTAAAGATGGACAGATTCATTTAGAAAATCTGGAACTCATAGGAACAGGCAACTGGGTAAATATAGAGTACAATGTTCAGATAGATACTGAAAAAGAAGGCTTTGATCCTGATAAGCTGTATCAGACGAATGGAAGAACAGTTCTCGCACCTGATATAATAAACAACCCTGATAAAAAACTGGATTTTTACGTTCCTTCAGCTAGAGCTGAAACTACTGAAGTTGAAGTAGAGAAAATTTGGGAAAGAGTTCAAGAGGAGCCTATAAAACTTAAACTTGAGAAATATAAATATACTGGAGAAGATTATCTCGGAGAAGCCACTGAAGAGGCATTCAGCAATCCGGACAGTCAGGACAAATTTATAAAAGACGGACCTGATACAGTAATATCTTTAAGTGGCGAAGGCGGAATATGGTCAAAGACTTTTAAAGATTTTATAAAATTCGACAGAAGAGGCAATGACTATGTATTCCGTATTACGGAAGTTATTCCGGCTGAGAGCAGCTGGGAAACTGAATATAGTGTTCATAAGACAGAAGACAGCTATATGCTTACAGTTAAGAACATAGGTAAATATAAGCCTAATATGCCTAATACAGGCGGAAAAGGAAACAACAAAATTTATTTATTAGGAGCTGCTTTTTTGACTTTTTCGTCTGTATTTATAGTTAAAAAATATATAAACTATTAACAGGATTTGGATAAGAAGAGAAGAGCCTATAGCTCTTCTTTTCTTATTTTAAATTCAGAAAAGATATCTATAAGTCAAATAAACTGTCATTAAAATTTAGAACTATTAGGGCTTTTGTTATATAATAGTATATAAAGGTATAATTAATTGAGCTTTCAATTCATATAAGTAAGGAGGATTGACAGTCAATATTTGATACTGTCATAAAGAACTATGAAAATATTCGGAAAAGGAAAAATAAAAGTTCCGAAGCTTAAAAAGGCAGAGGATTATGGATATGAAAATAGGGGCAATAGAGGGAAAAAAACAGAGTCAAAATCGGGTAAAGATGATGAAAATAAAACAGAAGATAAAATAAAAAATAATGAGGAAAAGCTGAGTTCAGATGAATTATCTCAAAAATCCAGATTAAACAGAAAAAAGAAAAAGAAGAGTAAAAAGAGCAGAAGTAAAAAAGAAAATGATAAAGGAAAAAAATTAAAAAAGAAAAAAAATAATAAGGTGAATAATATTCTTTTTGGTCTGCTGTTTATAATAGGTCTTTTAATACTTCTGTATCCTAGAATTTCAGACTATTATTATAGAATAGATCAGAATAATGAAATTGAAGAATACGAAGAAAAAGTCGATAAGCTGGATGAAGAGGATATAAAAGAACAGCTGGAGCAGGCCAGAAGATTTAATGAAGCTTTATATTCTGGAACGGGACAGAAGTTTTCGGATCCATTCAGTAAAGAAACAGCTAATGTTTTAGAGGGATATGATGTAAGTCAGTATCCTAAACTATTTAAGAGTAAGGAAGTTATAGGGTATTTAAAGATACCTAAGTTAGGACAAAAACTTTCAATTAAAAATGGAGCGAGCGAAGCGATACTCAGAGATGGGGTTGGATATCTTCCAAATACTTCTCTTCCGGTAGGAGGAAAAAATACTCATACAGTTTTGACAGCACATAGAGGATTGCCGCAGGCGAAACTTTTCAGGGAAATAGACAAGCTTAAAAAAGGAGATAAATTTTATGTTTATGTGCTGAATCAGAAGCTGGCTTATGAGGTTGACAATATTAAGATAGTGCTTCCTTCAGAGACAGAAGAACTGAGGATATATGAAGGAAAGGACTATGCAACACTTCTTTCATGTCACCCCTATACTATAAACTCTCATAGAATTTTAGTAAGGGGACATAGAGTTCCTTATATAGAAGATGATGAAAGATTAGCTGATGAACTTGATAAAGAACCAATAAACTTTAGAGTTATATTACTGATATTCTTTATTCTAATCATAATAGTATCTATAATAATAAAATTGAAGAGAGATAAAATTATAAAAAGAACACCTCTTAAAGATGAGGAGGATCTGATAAAAAATCAGATAGACGAATTAAAAATTAAAAAAAAGAAGAAATTTAAAAAGAAGAAATAATTTATAAATGGAAATATTATAAAGGTTATTCACTTGCCTCTTAAATTTAATTTTAAAATAAATTTAAGAGGCAAGTTTTTTTATAAAATGAATTAGAAAGCATATGAATTATGTGAAATAAAATATTAATAATATACAAATTAAAACATATTTATTTTTATATAAATCTTGTTAATAAAGGCGCATATACTGAAAAATGGGACTGCTGACAGAGTCAGTCAAATGAATAAGATAAATTACAAAAGTGATTTACAAATAAAAAAATAATGAAGATGTTTAGATTAATTTTAAACAAGAGGCAGTTATCAACGTTTATATGGATTTTGAAAAAAAGTAGAGATAAAAAAAATCTGATACAAAATAAGATATCAATAAAAGCTGCTATGGACAATAGAAAAAGATTGATTTAAAAAATAAGGAAGTTCTTATTTTTTATTTAGTTTTACAAAAAGTGATGTCGCTGAGGTGATATTGAAAAAACAGTCCATTATTTTGAAAAAAGTAGACAAAAATGACATGAAAAGGTTTACACAGGGTGCTATTGGGAGTATAATATAATAAAGATATAATTTATGACGTTTAATGTCATAAAGGACATCACTTTACATAGCTTTTATGAAGTTTTGTGAAGTAAAAACTTGAAGTTCTTGGGGAAGACTTCAAGTCTAACAGCAGAATTGGGAAAAAATTAAATAATTAAAGGGGGGTTTAGAGCCATGAAAAGGTTTGCACATGCACTTTCATTTAGAAAGCTCAAAAAAGCAATAGCGGCAGCAACAGTGATGAGCATTTGCTTTGCAAATATTTTTAATGCTGCAGTATACGCCGAAGGCGAATATGCAGGCTCTAATGACTGGTGGAATGAGAGAAACAACATTGAACTCGAATATACCTATGATGAAAATGGAGAATATCCTACTTATCATGACGAAGACGTCAATCTTGCAGAAGATAAAGTAGTGAATCCTAATACAGGAATAACATCTCCATCGATTGAAACTGAAACACAGGGATTATCAGATGATGATCCGGAAGCTAAACTCAGAAGAAACAGAACTGTCAAGTATGAAGAAGGATGGGTTACAAAATACGCATCTGAAACTGAGAATCAGGGAGAGACTGAAATCAATCTCAGAGTTGAAGCTAAAGAAGAACAAAAAAAGACTAATTGACTTATTCATTAAAAAATAAAGAGAAAGGAGGGACAGCTGTGACGAAGAGAACAGTTAATCTGATACTTTCAGTATGTATGATTTTAAGTACAATTTTTCCAGCACTTTCAGAAATATCTTATGCCGCTGAAGAAAATATTCAGCAAAAATCTCAAATTGTAAGAAATATAGAATTTGAAAATCAGGATAATGAAGATTTAAATCAGAACTCCGATTATGAATCGGATACTTCAGTCACCAATCTGATTAATCCGGAAGATATTATTTTTGACAGAGAGAACGGAACTGTTTTAGGTATTGAAAATCCGGAAGGAATTTATGAAGGATACGATTTAAAAATTGAAATACCGGCAGAAATAGACGGAACGGCTGTCAGAAAAATAGATTCTCTAGCCTTCTTTGAGCTGGCAGATCTCGTATAAGCCGATTTCAGCAAAGCTGTAAATCTTACAGAAATAGGAGACTATGCATTCGCTTTTTCAGGACTTAGAAAGATAGATCTTTCAAAAGCGGAAAGTCTTAAAAATATAAAAACTTATGCCTTTTTCGGGGCACCTTTAGACTCTATTCTTCTTCCAGAAGGAAAGGAGCTTGAAAGAATAGAAAAATGTGCTTTCGGAAATTCAGAGATGACTTATGAAGAGCTTGATTATTACTTTACAGAATATGAATCTGAAAGACCTGAACTCCATACAGATGGAGCTGTAGCAGAGCTCGACTTCAGCGATGAAAAAGTCTTTCTGGCATTCGATGACGAGCTTGCCGGATTTATAGACAGGAAAAATTCAGAAAGCTCAGAAAATGATTTAGAAATATCAGATTCGAATTCAAAAATAATAAATGAGAATAATGCAGAAAAAGAAAGTTCAAAAAATGAAATAAAGAAGAAGAAATTCATAGAAGAAATCAGTATGAATGAAATAACTGATGGACCTATAGGACTCAGACTCATGAATTCTCCCAGAATGCTTATGAGAAGTCTCAGAAACGGAGAAAATTTGTGGAGAGTTTATCCGGACATAACTTCTGGAGTATATGTTGAAGGCCAGAATATGAGAATTAATGAAATAGCAGTTGTAGAGAACAAGGATGAAGGGACAGGAGTCAGATATCTCGAATGGAATCTTCAAGTTGAGCATATGCAGGCTCCCAATCAGAATGAATACTGGGGTATGATGATTACTCAGCCTCAGGGTGAAGGAGAAGATACTGTATGGATTCCTTTCACGCCGAATTCAGCAAGCACTGAATCTGGAGGAGCTATGACTCCGGTAAACGGCTATTATAAAGGACCTGCAATTCCGCAAGAAGCAGGAGATTCTCAGTCTGAAATATTTAAAATAAGAACTGAAGTTCCGGAATGGGACAAGACTTTAAAGTTTAAATTCGTAAAACTGGATGCAGACGGAAATCTTTTAGAGGGAACTTCAGTAGAACAGGATTTTAAAACGCAGAGACCTATACCGGACAAGATAAAAGTCAATATTCCGGGATATACCGGAGATGTGACTCTGGGAATTCAGGGTGCCGAGCTGGAAATACCTTATACGGTAAGGATGAGGGACGGAGCCGGATACCTTTATGAAACAGGTGCAGTGAAAGGCACTGAAGTAAGACTGGAAGCCCCGAAAGGCTATGAAATCGTAAGTCCTGAAGGCGGAAGAGCAATAGTTCAGAGAAATGATGAAAGCGGAGAGCACTATCTGAACTACTCAATCAGGAAAATAACGAATCCGGCTGAAATGCTCTGGAAATTCAGAGTTACAGATATAGACGGAAATCCTGTCGAGGGAGCAAGTGTAAAAGTTACAGATCTCGATGGGAAAGTTCTCGAGGGAATTTCGAGAGTCGACGGTCTTACAGAAGTGAAAGGGATGTTTATAGACGACAATTTCACAAGATTCAATATCGAAGTATGCAAGGCAGGATACCATACTGACGACAAGCCTGTATACTATTCATCATCAGAATCTTCGATAAAGCTTACAATAGCTGAGTCAAAGCCGTCTCAGTTCAATATAGCGGTTAGAGATTCAGAAGACAATAGTGCAGTTACAGGAACAGTTCTTTCAGTTACAGACGATTTAGGAAATGTTCTTACAGGAGAAGTTTCAGCAGAAGGAACAGTTTCGTTTAACGGGAACTTCACTCCGTGCATGCCTTACGATATAAAAACTGTAAGTGTTCCTGAAGGATATTACAGACCGGATATACAGAAAGTGAAATACGAAGAGTCTGAATCAGATCCTGCTGTTTCAGAAATTCAGATTATAAAACTGAAAAAAGCTCCAGTAGTTCCTGGAGAAGTTAAAATAAAAACTAATCTTTCAGATGCTGATGTTACAGTAGATATCTACAGAGGAAGTGAGATATCTGGAACTCCTTTACTTTCAGATGTCAGCATACCGAGAAATGAAACTGTAAGTCTGTACGACTTTGAAGAGAATCAGATATATACATTAGCAGTAAAAGGAGTTTCAGATGAAGCTAAATACGGGAGAAATATAGGTTTAGCTAAAAACTTCGTTTATGAATTTACAAATCCGGAAGAGCTTATAACGCTTGAAGAATATCCTGAATCAGCTTCCGGAGAACTCAGAATAAGAATATATGAGGAGAGCAGACTCGGTCCTCTCACTAAACGTCTTAACGGAAGACGTATAGTTCTTGAAGATTCTCAAAGTGAAGATTACTTTGCAACTATTCAGAATGGTGAAGCCGTATTTACAGGACTCACTCCGGGAGAGACATACAGAGTCAAAGGAGTTCCTCTTTTCAAGAAATACAGCATAGTTAAAAATGATGAGATAACTATAGGAGAAGAAGGAAATTTTGAAGACTGGATTATAGTGAAGAAAAGCTCAACAGTCTATCTTACAGTCAAAGCTCCTCAGGCCAGAGCTTTTCCTGACGATATGACTGTTAAAATTGCAGATCCTTCTAATAACAGAGTGATAGCAGGACCTGTAAAAGTTGAAAACGGAATATTGAAGTTTGACAATATACCTCAGGGAAAAATATTTAATTTCGTTTATGATAATGTGCCTGAAAAATGGACACATGAATACAATGGAAAAACGCCGTTTTATGCTGAAGAGAATTCCTCTTCAGTGACGGTGAATGATTATTTTGAATGCGGCGAGACGGCTTCAGAAAACTCGATACTGTCCATATATGTCAGAGACAGAGATGGAAGTCCGGTAAGCGGATATTCATTTAAACTTAAAGATTCCCAGGGAAATCTTATAGAACCGGAACTGACTACGGGATATGACGGAAGAGCAGTTCATGAATTCATTCCAAAGCTTGAAGGGAAATACACTCTCGTCAATACAGCAGCTAAGGAAGGCTATAACAGCATAAATGTTAAAGATGTATTAGACTTTACGGAGAAATCTTCAGAAGGTGTTGAAATTACAGTAAGCCAGTCGTCGCCTGAACATTCCAATATATATATAACTGTGCTTGATGAGAATGAAAGACCGGTTACAGATAAGCAGCTTAAACTCTATAAGACGAAAAATGGAGTGATAGAGCTTGTAGACGGAGAACTTCAGACGAATCATGAAGGAAGAGTGAATTTAACTGGAATAACTGTAGATGAAGAAGCAGTCTACAGTTTCGTTCTTGAGGAAGGAGACGATTCATACAGTCTGAATCCTCAGGAATCTGAAAATATAAGGTTTTCAAATGGAACTGATGAAAATATAATTTTCCACCTCAGAACTAATTCAGAGTATGGAAAAATCAATATATCAACTAAAACGGTAAAAGGAGATAATGCTCCTTTTGTGAATTTCGTTATATATAAAGGAGAGGAAGAAATTTACAGAGGAAAAACTAATTTTGCAGGAAATTACACTACGGACTTTTTAAAGATAGGCCAGTACAGGGTTGAAATAGATCCTGACGATTCTTATAATGAGCTTGCAGAAATAGATAAAGTTAAAAATGTAAATATAATTTCTAATGGAATATATCCTGCCGAGTTCAATAAACTGAAAAAGAAATATATCTATATAAGCGATGCAGGAGATATAGAGATAACAGGAGAGATACTTGACTATCAGTCGGAATGGAAAGTTAAAATAACTAAGTATCCGAATTCAGAAACTGGAGGAATTCCAGGAGCAAAAAGAGGAGCAGTAAATGCTATCTGGTTTTCCGATAAAGAGCTGATTAATATTCATGACACAAAGCTCACTATAAACGGAGTTAGAGCCGAACCGAACGGTCAGCTTGTCAAGAATAACGGATATTACGTATTTACAGATGACCAGACGGCAAATATGACTGACGGAAAAGTTGTATACGAATATACTTTCAAAGCCGACGGACTTCCAGATCCTCCTCCGACTCCAAACCCGGAAGATCCTGAAGAACCGGAAATAGGAGGATATACTGTATTTGCGACTAGTGATATAATTTCAAATTCTTCACAGGAAAAGATAGAGAGAATAGGAACTGCGCATAAAGTTACAAATCTGAGAGATAAAGGACATATAGATATCACCGGAAGAGGATATACTATGTACGATATGGACCAGGTGTGGGCATATGAAATAAGCACAGCATCGGATCTCGAAGGAAAGTTCAATATGGTTGTGAGCATTCCTGAAGGAGATCCTTATCAGGAAGATTTCAATACAGCTGGTGCAGAAGCCGCGCTTTACAGAAAAGATGCTGAGGGAAATCTTGTAGAGAGAATAAATGTGATTCCGGTCATAAGTGCGGACGGAAAGTCAATGAAGATTTCAGTTCCTGTCCAGCCGGGACATAAAGGTGAATACAGACTCGTAGTTAAAGGAAAAGCAAAACCGAATCAGTATACTGATGTATATAGACAGAATGCCACATTGAACTTTACAATGGATAAGTTCGATGAGGACGGAAATCCTTATGAAAAACTGATAGAGTCTAAATCCACAGTTGCAATTTCACCGGGAATACTTCCGCCTCCTTCGGAAATAAAAACTGAAACACTGGGATGCGGTCAGGGTGATGTTTATAAAGCGAGTATCATAATGAAGTCTGAGGTTTCAGAAGACAGAACTAGAATAAACTGGACGATAAAAGTTTTAAATTCGGGGACTTCTAATTCGCCGTTTGATCTGAGACTTATGCCGGGAGAAGGTCTGGGACCTGTTGAAAATCTGAATATACAGGCTACCGGAAGTGCGTTTCCTTTTATAACTCGTGATTCATTCATCGATCCTGATGACAATTCAAATAAAGATCTTCAGAGAAGAGTAATAGTGAGAACTAACAACTTCAGAAGTAAGAGATTCGTAAATGCTCTCGACACTCCTAGAGCAAGAAGATATCTCGACGGAAGAGAGAAAGATCCTGAATATATCAAGAAGTATTTTCCTTATATTATTCTTCCGGACGGTGTGACAGAAGTCACTAGAGATACGGCTAAGAAAAAGATAGATCCTCTTTCAAATGAAGAAGTTCAATATGAGCCGGTAAGAAGCAGTAACCGTCAGCATTTTGAATCTGGAGAGTTTATAATGGTTTCATTTTCAACTCCTGTTACCGATTTTTCGCGTGCTGCGACTGACGAAGGGTACAGAATGAATATAGGAGCCGATATGTATGAAACTCGTAATTTTTTCGGGGAACTTACAACTTATACAGATACTCCTATATGTTCAAAACTCTCGCATATGGATGTGAAAATAGATAAATATCAGAACGAGGGACATATATGTGAGCTTCTAGGACATTATGGAAGTGTAATCCTTTCAGGAAAATACAGTGAAGACGGAACAGCTATAAACTGGAATCTCAATTCTTCTTACGATAGGGTTGAGAAAGCTATAGGAGATGCTAAGTGGGCGAATGTGCGCTATGAACTGCAGTTTGTAGATAAAAATGGAAATCCGATAGAAAATCTTGCAGATATAGGACTTTCAACCGACCATACAGTAGTGAGAACTACTAATGGAGAAATTGCAAGCATTGATGGAGCTTTAACGGTTAATGATTCAAAAACGAATTATGTTGCAAAGGGTAAAGTATATGCAAACAATGTCGACAATCTTACGATTACGACTCCGCTTCTTGAAGACGGACCTTTTCCTAAAGACTACAGACTAAAAATAACCGGATGGATGGATCCGGAGGGAGCACCTTCTCAGGAGTCTATAGGAGAGTGTGTGGCTACAGTGGAAGGAAAAAAACTCAATGTGAATTTAGAAAAAAACTGGAAAAATATAGAAGAGGACAGTGTCCTTCCGGAAGCAGAATTCGTGCTTTACCAGAGAAATATGGACGGACTTGTCAAAAAAATGGAAACAAAAACTTTACCGGAAACGGATATAGCCAATATTCCTTCGGGCAGTCCGTATGAAAAGCTGTATGATGAAAATGGATTCAAAGGAGCAGTCGGAAAGGTAATATTTACAGAACAGCCGGCATTCGATGATGCAGGAAACAGATACTTCTATTTTGTAGAAGAATCTCCTCTGGACGGCTATAATATAGCGAAAACTGTAGAAGGAAAAAGAGATGAACAGATATCTATAACTAATACTAAGAGAAACAAGTATAAAGAGCAGAAAGACCCTACGAAATATACAGCGGATAACGAAGGAGTATATCCGGAAGATTACCGCCAGGATTCTAAAGACGTCAGAAATGCCAAAACTGAATTCGATAAATCGCTGCTTGATGAGAACAAAGTTCCTTTAGGAAATGACGGAACTCCTTATAAGATTGACTACGAAGATGCGATTATAGGAAAGAGAGCGGTTGAGACGGATATTCCGGGAGAGTTCGACATGGAGCTGACTATAGAAGGAAAGACTGACGGCAGCGGAAACGGAACGATATCGAACGGTATAGTTAAAGACCCTATGGGAACGTATCTGAACATTAAAGATACTAACGGAGATGGAGAAATCACTCATACTGTTACAGGATTCCAGGATGGAGATATAATACTGGAAGCACAGGACCAGAGCCTGCTTGACGGTGTTACAGTTTCATATATAAATGACGCTGACAATGATAAAGAAGGTTTTGAAATCAGCAATATATCTCTGAAAAGCGGTGAGAGCATAAAAGTCCGCTATAAAGTCAGACTCGATTCAGACATGTTCGGATATACAGCCGGAGTATATTATCAGACTAACGGAACTACGACGCTTCAGCCTAGACCTGGAGCGCCGCAGGAAGAACATCCCGAAATTCTGAGATATTTCCCGATATCTTCAGTAAAAGGGACTTCTAAAAGTATAGGAGTCAGAAAACGCTGGGAAGTAGGCGGTTCTGAAATTACAGGAACAGCAGTCGAAGATCTTACAGCGGCATTTAAACTGCTGAGATATACTGCAAAAGATCCTTATCAGAAGGACCTCCCTTCTCAGATAGATGAAAATGTCGAGCCTTTAGAAGTGACCATATCTGAACTTACGAAAGACAATAATATGGAAACAGTTTATGAAGGGCTTACAGCTTTCAATTCAGAAGGGAAAGAATATATCTATAAATGGGTAGAAGAGCCTTCTGCTATAGGAAGACATGAGTGCTGGGAGCTGAAGAGAGACAGAGAAGGAAGACCTGTTACGAAAACCCTTATAGGAGGACAGGAAGTTCTCTATACAAGATATATATTCGACAAGGAAAATGGAGGAAGATTTGAAGGTCCTGTAAGTGCAGAAGAGGGAACGGCCGTTTCTAAAGGTCCTCTTCTCAGAACAGAATTTACAAATGAATACCTCTATGAAGAGAAACTTCCGGTTACTGGAGGTCTCGGAGTCGATATATACAGAATAGGAGGATTCATACTCTTAGCTATAGGAACTACAGCAGTCTACAGCAAAAAGAAAAATCAGAAATTAAAAAAGGATAATAATTAAGAATAATTTAGAGAATTGAGAAAAGACCCGTATAACTGGGATGCAGTTTACGGGTCTTTTCTATTTCTAAATGATAATAAATAGAATAAAATAATTAAATTGTTTAATAGAGAATACATCAGCTATTCAAGCTAATTGAAAAAATAAATCCATAAAAACAGTAGACTTTTTAGGGAAATAGGCTATAATCATATTTGTGAGCTGTCTTGTCAGTAACTCAACTGATAATAGAATTAAACGGCAGCTGAAAAACGCATATAGTATTCATTTGTTATACTGCGTAATGATAATCAGCGAACTGGAGGTATGGCAATGAGAAAGCTTGCTTCAATATTAATCTGCACGGTGTTATTTTCGATTATTGGGGCGGGAATATCTGCTGATGAAGTATCTGCAGAAGAAGATTACAGAGAAATCACCAATCATAAGATAGTTCTGGAGAGGAAGGATAGTAAAACCCATAACTATGTTATGGATGATGATTACATACATAAAGGGGAAATATATAAGGGAAAAGAGTCAGAAAGAGAAATAGAAAATGAATCTGATTTTTCTTATAAATTGAAGACAGACGAAAACGGAGAAAAAAATTCTAAAGCGGACAATTATGATGATTTAGAATATGAAGAGACGGATGAAATAATTCAGGATTTTTCTCTGTCTGGAGAGGAAAGATTTATGCAGCTTGAAGTTCAGGATGAAGATGAACCGAGAATTCCTGAGGTCAGAGTTTCAGTTAAAAATCTGACAGAAGTTATAGAAACTGTGCACTACAATCAGGTTTTTCCGCTTTTTCTTCAGGCAGAGCTTCCTGAAATTTCTGAAACAGAGGAATTCAGGAGAATGGAACTCAAAAGCAATACTGACTATGGAACTCATCCTGACGCGGAAAATATGAAAGCTGTTAAAGACGGAATAAAAGTATATCTTGCGAATATAAATGAGGAAAACGGAGTAAGAACTGTTTCAGATATAGTAGAGCTGTATGCAGACAGGGAAGAGTTCAATGAAGAATGGAACAATAAGACTGTAGTAGTCAGAATTAAAAAAGAAGGTTTTAAAAAGGTCAATGCGCCTGAAAACAGAGGAAAGACTCTTATTGCAGAAATTCCCATGAAGATGAGAGATGATACACAGCCTTTTACTAAGCTCATAAACGACTGCTCTTTTCTTTACAGCACAGTTTCGCAGACGGATTCCGGACATGAAATTACAGCGCCTGAAACTCCGTATGTATATCTTGGGGATATAAATTTTGTAAAGAAAGACGGAGATATGAATACAGGAATTAAAAATGTCGGGTTCAGAATTTCTGCATACGTTAAAACGGAGATTTCAGAAGGCACTGGAGGAAATCTGAATGAATTCGTAAAAGTGGTTAATGGTCCTGAAGAGGGCGGAGAACTTAAATGGGCCGATCTTACAGAAAAAGGAAGATTTATGGGCTGGGTGGATACTGAAGAAGAAGCCGGAGAGGTATTTACTGATTCAGACGGAAACTTCTCTATAAAAGGTCTTCCTTATGGAGACGATATAGATACAGGACATACTATGTATATGCTTCATGAAACTTCCGCACCTGAAGGATATATGGGACTTTCGGGTCCTGCAGAAGTAAATCTCAAGGGAGTAAAAATTCAGGATGAACCGGAACTTTACGGACCTGAAGAAAGAGGAACTATATACAATAGAAAGTATAATAGCGAAGAACCCGTTCTTCCTGAAACTGGAGGAGAGGGAGCTGGACACTCTGCCATAGGAGGTCTCGGCGTTATAACAGTTTCATTATTTATTTACTTAAAAAGACTGTTTTAGAATTAATAGTAGCAATGTACTGGAAAAAATTAAATTTTGAGAATAAGCTCATTTCTTTACAGGCATAATCTTCACTAAACAGATGTTTCACGGTATAATATTATAAGGGGAGCAAACGGAGAAATCCGGAAAGGTGAAGGTGAGACGATGATTAGAAAGATACTTGCATTGATAGTTCTCATGACCGGTATAACTATATTCATCTATCCGTATACTTTCAGAGAAGTGAATGAGGCTAAGTACAGGATGGAGTCGAAGGAATATAGAGATGAAGTTTCTCATATGACTAGAGAGGAACTTGAAGATATCGTCAGAGAGACTAATGAATATAATAGAGTTATAGCCGGAAAAACGGGAGGAGTTTCAGATCCGTTTAAAGAAGTTATAACGACAGAAACTGTAACTACGGAGACAGTGGAAGAGACTGCCGAAGTTCCGGCAGAACAGAATCAGACAGAAGAAGATAAAAAGAGCACTGCAGAATATTTTGATTTTGTAGGGGACGACGATGTATTTGCATATATAGCTCTGCCTACTATAGGCGAAGTTCTTCCGATATATCTTGATGCTACTGAAAAGCACCTTGAAATGGGAGCATCTCACATAAAAGGAACTTCTCTTCCGGTCGGAGGAGAGAGCACCCATTCAGTAATATCGGCGCACAGAGGCTGGGCGAAAGCGACTCTTTTCAGACATATAGACAAGCTTAAAAAAGGAGACAGATTCTATATATACGTCTTCGGAAACAGACTTGCTTATGAAGTGAGCGGAAGGGAAATCATACTTCCAAACAATATATCGGCATTAGAAGTAAAACCGGGAGAAGACAGGGTCACACTTCTGACTTGCCACCCGTTTCCTTATATGACTCACAGACTTTTAGTCTACGGAGTGAGAGTTCATGACGATGGAGAGACTATTCAGGACGGAACGTTTAAAACTGATGTGATGAATAAAATAACGGGAGCAGATATAAACAGCAGAATAAATTACAAATATCTGACTCAGGAAGAAGTCGATGAAATCTGGGAAGAAAACAGAATGATATTCAAAGACCAGGTTCCTGTGACTCAGGATGTATATGAAAATATTCCGCAGGAGACGAGCATAGTTAATTTCACTGACAGATACGATATAGATACTGTCAAGAAAATCAACCTCGGAATAACAATCATAGGAATAATTCTTCTCATAATATGTCTTCTGCTTCTGATTCAGGAGATTATAAAGCTGATAGGCAGAATAAGAAATAAAATACAGAAGATAAAAGATAAGAGAAGAAAAAAGAAAACTGGAAATAAAAATAATGAAGAAAATTTAGAAGATTATTCGGAATCAGATATCAGTCAAAATGATGATTATTATGAAAATATAGAAGATTCAGAAGAATATTCTGATTATGATGAGTTTTCGGACCAGAATCACAGAGACAATTAAATAAAAGATATATAAAAAAGACATCCTCAATTATATTGGGATGTCTTTTTTTGATGTTATTAAGCTTTGTTCTGTAAGGTTTTGAAACTTACATAAGATTATTAGATTATTTGTTATTTATAGTTAAGCAGCAATTTTATTTATTGCTGTAACTAACGCTTCAATAGAAGATTTAATAATATCTTCGTCTATTCCCACACCCCAGAAAAGTTCGCCGTCATGTATAACTGATACATAAGATATCGCTTTCGATGCAGTTCCTTTTCTGTCTAGAGAGTGTTCCTGATAAGAGTCAAGTTCATAATCAACATCGTAATTTTCTCTTATAGCATTTGAAACGGCATCAAGTCTACCGTTACCTCTAGATACGTGAGTTTTCTTTTCACCGTTAAAGTCTATAGTGACTTCGGCTTCTATTCCTTCATCCAGCTGTTTGAAGTGAACTTCAGACACGCTGTAAGGCTTTTCTATACCGACGAAATTATCTTCAAACACTTCGAAAATTTCATCAGGTGTAAGTTCTTTATGTGCTTTATCTGAAACGTCTTTTGCAGCGTATCCAAGGAATTCTCTCATCTTCACTGGAAGATTGAATCCGAACTGCTGTTCAAGAATATAGCTTACTCCGCCTTTTCCAGACTGAGAATTTATTCTTATAACATCGGCATCATAGCTTCTTCCAACGTCCTGAGGATCGATTGGAAGGTAAGGAACTGTCCAGTCGTCAGTGTCTTTATCTTCTCTCCATTTCATTCCTTTAGCTATAGCGTCCTGGTGAGATCCTGAGAATGCGGCGAATACAAGAGCTCCTGCATAAGGATGTCTTTCGTGCACTCTAAGATTAGTGAATTCTTCATATTTATCGCATATATAAGGCATGTTTTCGAAATTAAGTTCAGGATCTACTCCCTGAGAGTACATATTCATAGCAAGAGTAACTATGTCCACGTTTCCAGTTCTCTCTCCGTTTCCGAAAAGAGTCCCTTCAACTCTGTCAGCTCCTGCTAAAAGTCCCATTTCAGCCGCTGCAACTCCGCATCCTCTGTCGTTGTGAGGGTGAAGAGATATAAGCACGTTTTCTCTGTTTTCAAGATTTTTGTCGAAATACTCTATCTGTGACGCATAAACGTGAGGCATAGAGTTTTCAACTGTTGCCGGAAGGTTTATTATAACTTTGCTGTTTTCGTCCGGCTCCCATATTTTTATAACTTCATTGCAGACTTTAAGCGCATATTCCACTTCAGTTCCAGTGAAACTTTCAGGCGAGTATTCGAATGAGAAGTTTCCTTCAGTTTCGTCTGCAAGCTTTTTAAGAAGTTTAGCTCCTTCAGTTGCTATCTTCATTATCTCTTCTTTCGATTTTCTGAACACCTGTTCACGCTGTGCGACTGAAGTCGAGTTATAAACGTGAACTACTGAGCTCTTGGCTCCTTTAAGAGCTTCGAAAGTTTTCTTTATTATATGCTCTCTGGCCTGAGTAAGAACTTGTATAGTGACATCATCAGGTATCATGTCTTTTTCTATAAGCGTTCTTATGAAAGTGTATTCAGTTTCAGAAGCGGCAGGGAAGCCCACTTCTATTTCTTTAAATCCTATATCGACCAGAAGCTGGAAGAATTCTAATTTCTGTTCTAATGACATTGGAACTATAAGCGCCTGATTTCCGTCTCTAAGGTCAACACTGCACCATCTTGGCGCTTTTTCAACATGAGTTTTTTTAGTCCAGTCCATGCATGCCGTAGGCGGCGTGAAAAAATTCTTCTTGTACTTTCTGTAATCCATCATTTTTCTTATTCTCCTCTCAAATTTTCAGATTTCTTCTCTTTTTCCCGAAATCTGCAATCCTTCTTTCTATATATTTCAGTCTTCGTTTCTGTTCTTTAGATAAAAAAAGTCTTCCGTCCCTAAAAAACGGCTACGGCCGTAATAAGAGACGGAAGACATATATTATAAACGTCCTTCGCGGTACCACTCTAATTCATAGTATATATAATAACTATACGCTCAACAGATACGAGTTTTCACTGATATCTTTCCTCTGTAACGGGAGGGAACCGTCTAAATCTACTCCTTAAAAAGTTTCGGTTAGCTGCTTTGAGGTGAGTTCAAGAAGTCATTTATACTGCTTCACATCAGCCAGCAGCTTTCTGAAATAAATAATTTTCTCTACTATTCCTCTTCATCGCATTTTTTATAAATTTTATTTTATTAGCTTTATTATACATTAAGATTTTAATCGAGTCAATGAAAATTCCCCAATAATTAATAATAATAGCTGCTTGGTTCTGAAAGAATTGATAAAAGTCCAACTCCGCTTATAAGAGCTACAATTATACTGAATATTATAGTAATTGCAATCATTATGAGAGCAAATATTATAGCGGCTCTTGCAAAAGTCTTTCTTGAAGGATATTCTTCATTGCTGTCTACAGCCCATACTATAATCATAATAAAATTGACGAAAGGAATACTGAGAAGTATAAGCCATAGTAGCCAGTTTGCAACGGTTGGAGTTTTTCCGCCTCCGCGGTAGTAATTTGGAGGTCCGTTGAATTTTGAAGGCTGCTGTTCGTATGGATTTACCATGTTCTG
>JAEZUY010000005.1 GCA_023420895.1 Bacillota bacterium
ACGAAGACGGATCATTCAAACCTGAGAACAAAGTTACTAGAGCAGAAGCTGTAGCAATGGTTCTTAGATCACTTGGAAGAAGCATAGATCCTGATATAGCACAAAAAGTTGAAAATCCATTCTCAGACGTTAAAGACGGAGCATGGTACCTAAACGATGTACTTGGAGCTGCAACAGAGTATGACTATGAAACTGAAAAAGACGGAAAAGAAAACATACCTGTAGCTGTAGATACTAAAGTTATATCTTCAGTACAAGTTCCATCACAAGCATTTGAAAAAGATTCTGACAAAAAATTAAAACTTAAAGTTAACGGATCGTCAGAATATTATGATCTTGCACAAGCATCAGCTAACGGATACAGAATAGAATTCGTTCAGCTTAACGATGCAGGAAAAGAAGAAACAGACAATACTAAATTTATATTAGATAATGGTGGAGCAGCTAGCAAGAACCTAGACGGAAAACTTATCAAAGCTAAAAAACTAGGAGACTACACTATAGAAGCAAGAGTTTACAAAGATCTTGGTGGTGGTAAACTAGAATTCGTAACTAGCGGTAAAGGAACAGTTACTATAGTTGATAAAATAGCTGAAAAAACAGAAGCTGTAAAAGAAGTTGAATACAAAACAGTAGTAACTCCGCCAAAAACACCAGTAACTGTTAAAAACGATACTATAGTTGTTAATGAAACAGTTCAAATATCTAAACTTATCGTTGATATAGACGGTAAAACAGATGTTGATATATCTGGAGACGGACTAGCATATGAATTAGAATCATCTAATGAAAATATACTAGAAGTTAACAAAACAAACAACACAATAACTGGTAAATCAGTAGGAAAAGCAACTCTTACTGTAAAAGTTGGATCAGTTACTAAAGATGTAGAAATAACAGTTGCTAAAGATGACAGACTTCCAACAAAAGCAGAAGTTACAGGAGATGTTAAAATAGCGGGAGCTGGAGTTTCACAAACAGTAAAAGTTAAAGTTCTAGACCAGTACGGAGATGAAATTCAAACTGCAGACTATGGATTAGTATCAGCTGAAGAAGACAGCGATGTTATATCACTAGACGGAACAGGAGCAAGCCTAGACGGAACAGGAGCAAGCACTGTAGTATTAAACCCAGCTACAGCTGGAGAACTTCAAATAGACAGTGAAAAAGAAGGAGAAGCAACTATATACTTCACTGCTCTAAATGCTGATGGAGAAAAACAGCAAATAGGATCAGTAAAAGTTACAGTAGGATCAAAAGTTGGAGATACTTCTGTAAGCGTAGAAAGTGCAAATGGACAGCCATTTGAATTAGACAGCAAAGATAACTTTGATTTCAAAGTTGTTGATAGAGACGAAAATGGACAGTTAGTTAAAGAGTTAACAGCAACTACTGACTATACTGCTAAATCTTCAAACACTGATATATTCACAGTAACAGGAGATAAGACAATAAATGCTGTAAAAGATGGAGAAGCTGACCTTATAGTTGAAGATTTAAGAGACAACAAAATATACACTCAAAAAGTTGTAGTATCAGGTGTAGAAGCTAATAAAGAAGTTGTTTCTGTAACTTACAAAGAAAGTCCGCTAACTGAAACATCAGCTACATCTGTAAAACTTAACGAATTCCTAGATGCAGACGGAATTGAAGCTTCAAACACTATAGGAGAAATCGAAATGGTTACTACAGCTAATCAAGCTACAGATTATACAGCACAAGCAGTTGGAGATCTAATGATTAAAGGAACTAAAACACAAGTTGGTTCAGTAGTAGTTACAGTTGACGGTACAGGAGTAGCTCTAAACGACGGATTCAAAACTGACTTAACACTAACAGCAGGTACACAAAACACAATCAATATAACTGTTAACAATATGAAACCAGAAGCAGTTAATCCACAAGCTTTCGTTGTTACACAAAAATAATTGAGTATAATAAACTTAATATAAAATAAAAATCAGACAGCTCCGGCTGTCTGGTTTTTTTATGGAGTGATTTAATGATAATAAAATTTGCAAAAGTTCGCGAATCTGCAGTCATTCCTTCGAAGAATGACGAGGATGCCGGATACGATATATATCCATGTTTCGAGGAAGATTATGTAAAGATAGAACCTCTGACTACAGTCATGATTCCTTCAGGAATTGCTTCAGCTGTTCCTGATACTCACTATTTTCAGATTCAGGAAAGAGGAAGCACTGGAACTAAAGGGATGAAATACGGTGCCGGAGTTATAGATTCAGGTTACAGGGGAGAGTGGTTCATTCCCATAACTAACTGCAATGATAAGGATCTTGTAATTGCAAAAGACACTGAAGCCGATTTTGGAGATGCAATCGTATATCCTTACGAAAAAGCTATAGCTCAGGCTATTCTTCTGGAAGTTCCTAAAGCTGAAGTTGAAGAGATAAGCTATGAAGAGCTTCAGAAGATTCCCTCTAAGAGAGGAAGCGGAAGACTTGGAAGTTCAGGCAAATAAAAAAAGATATGACATATCAGTCATATCTTTTTTTATTATTTTTATGATTTTATTTTAAACTCTGTCTTTTACCCATTCAGGTATTCCTATATTTTCAACTACGACTTCACCTGTATATTCTTTTGACTCTTCATTCTGAAATCCTTCTTTCATATACTGGAATGTCACAGTTTTAACGGCTTTTACAGCTATTCCCATGATTTTTCCTGTAGTGGCGTTGAGTCCCGATGGAAGGTCCACTGCATATACAGGCTTTTCTGAAGAGTTTATTATCGCTATAGAATATTTGTAATATCCCGTTATATCGAGGTCAAGTCCAGTTCCCAGTATTGCATCTATTATTATATCGGCTTCTTCTGAATAGTCTTCAAGCTCATGCCAGTTCATATCGTTTATCTCAATTACAGGTATTTCGAGCTCTTCGAGTATATCGAAGTTTATTTTTGCATCTCCCTTTATTCTTGCAGAGTCGCCGAGAAGAGCCACTTTGACGTCTTTTCCCAAGACTTTAAGATGTCTTGCTATTCCGAATCCGTCTCCTCCGTTGTTTCCTCCTCCTGCTGCTACTAAGTATTTATCTTTTGAGAGGTCGAGATTGCTGATGAATTTTATAACGGCATTTTCCATAAGAACGATTCCGGGTATTTTCAGTTCCTCTATTGCATATCTGTCTGTCTCTCTCATCTTTTCAGCTGATAAGTATTTCATTAGAATTCCTCCTTTAATTTAATATAACACTTTGAGATGAAAAAATCATTATATTGGCCAAATTCCCTGTAAAGTCGTAAAATCAGCGATTTTGTGATATAATATATAGATATAGTAAAATAGAGAGGTGAGCGCTTTGACGGTAGACGGATATATTCTGGTCGCGTCTCTAGTGCTTCTCATATGTATTCTATTCAGTAATATTTCATACCGTGTTGGGGTTCCGACACTTCTTATCTTCCTCATCATGGGTATGATAATAGGTTCAGACAAGGTAGGTCTTGTTTATTTCAACAATCCGGGAACTGTCCAGATGATAGGTTCTGTCGCTCTGGCATTCATACTGTTCACCGGAGGTATGGATACGAAATGGTCTTCAATAAAGACGGTTATAAAGCCGGGTGCAGTTCTGGCTACAGTCGGAGTTTTCTTTACGGCGCTTCTTGTAGGTCTTTTTGCCTATAAAGTGACGGAATTCTCATTTCTTGAGAGTCTGCTGCTCGGAAGCATCGTTTCATCAACGGACGCCGCTACGGTTTTCTCAATTCTTAAGTCGAAGAGTCTTAACCTTAAAGGAACTCTTGTTCCGACTCTAGAACTTGAGAGCGGTAGTAACGACCCGATGGCATACATGCTCACATTAGCTGTGCTCATGGCGCTTACAGGGGAAGGCATGAGCGGTTCAGAACTCGGCCTGTTTTTAGTTAAACAGATGCTTATTGGAGGAGTGCTCGGATATTTCTTCGGAAAGGTCATATCGTACTTCTTGAACAATATAAAGCTTCAGTATAACGGTCTTTATTACGGAGCGCTTGTAGCATGGGTTTATATTACTTTTGCTCTTGTGAGTCTCCTTGGAGGAAACGGATTCCTTGCTCTATACATAGCGGGAATAGTTCTTGGAAATAAGAGATATTTCTATAAGAGAAATCTTATTAAATTCTTCGACGGACAGACATGGATAATGCAGATTTTCCTGTTCGTAGTTCTGGGAGTGTTTTCGAGACCTGAAGCTATATTGGATGTTCTGCATGAAGGGCTTATAATATCAGTATTTATGATATTCATAGCAAGACCTGTAGTTATAGTTGCGCTTACAACTTTCTTCGGCTATTCAGCTTCAGAGAAGGTTCTGATATCCTGGGCTGGATTCAGAGGAGCCGCATCTATAGTTTTTGCTCTGATGCCTTTTATTTATAACGTGGACGCATCAAGAGACATTTTCAATATTGTGTTCTTCATAGTTCTGCTTTCAGTAGTAGTTCAGGGTTCACTTTTCCCTACACTTGCAAGAAGGCTTGATCTAGTTGAAGAAGAGACAGATGATAAAAATATGCTTATTAAGAGTTTCAACGATTATTCAGAAGATATCGGAGGTGTATTTGCAAAAGTCGCAGTTTTAGATACATCTGATATGATAGGTTCAGAGATAGTCGATATAAATTTCCCGGAGGGACTTCTCATAATGAGTATAAACAGAGATCATCAGTATGTTACGCCTAACGGATCTACTGTGATTGAAAAAGGCGATATACTTCTCGTTACAGCTGAAAGTGAAGAGTCTGTTGAGTACTTTGAGAGGCAGTTTGACGTAGAACTTTTAATGCCGATAGAATAATAATGACATCGGTGTAATCAAAACGTAAATATAAACTAACTTGAAATATTCCTAATATATATTTACAATATATATTAGGAATAATTAAATTTAAGGAGGATTTTCATGAAAAGAATTTTAAGCTTGCTATTGCTTTCAGTTTCTCTTGTAGTCGGTGTAACTGCATGCGGAAATGAAAGTGAGAATGTAGAAAGCGGTTCTGAGGCTCAAGAGAGCCAGAATACACCAAATTCGAAAGATGAAAAGAAACTCGAAAAAGATGCAAAAACGACTGGAGGAGACAAACTCGACGATTCTCTTTCACATCTTAAGGATAAAGAAAAAGAAGAAGAGAAAAAAAGCGAGCCTGAGAAAAAAGAAAAACCGCCAGTTCAGAATACAGAAAAGAAACAGACATCTGAAAGCAGCTCTAACAGCGGCTCATACCTTACAGAGCTGAATATATATTATCCGGACAGCAATTACAACAATCTGACTAGAGTTGTAAAATCTGTTCAGGTGCACGATATGAAAGTAGCTGGAGCGGCGCTTCAGGCATTAAAAGATGGAGATTCTGTTCTCGGTTCACCAATACCTTCAGGTGTTAATATAACTGGAGTGAGCATAGACAACGGAGTTGCAACTGTAAGCTACTCTAATTCCGGCGGATATGGAGGACTAGGATCAGCTGGAGAAACTATGTTTGCAGGTTCAGTAGTATATACACTTACTGAATTTCCAACGATACAGTCGGTGAGATTTGATTCACAGGGAACACCTTCAGTATTTTCACACCTTGACGGAGAGACTCCAATGACAAGAAGCGATGTTGGAGTAGGTATAAACTAAATTTATAGTAGAGAAAATTACTATAGATAATAACAATTTTTTTTAAATACTTGTCTATGATATAATTTAAGTAAGCTAACTTTTGACGGTTTTTTCAGATCCGTTAGGAATATAGCTCTCCTTTTGTTATATTATAGAAAAAAGCTGTCGAATTAAAATTGACAGCTTTCTTTTTTTGCCTAAATTCAGTTTTATTTGAAATAGATGTCTAGAACATCGTTATTTCCAAGTTTTTCCCAGTCGATGTTTTCAAGAAGAAGTATTCTTCCCTGAGGAATAAAAAATTCATCATTCATTTTTTTGAAAGTATCTAAATCTAAATCGAACTGATTAAGAGTCATCTCAGTCAGTAGATAGCTCACTAGCGTTGCATGATAAAGTTTAAGATTGTTCACTATATCTTTTTCTTCTATATTCTGACTTGCAATAAAGCTGTGCGCTATATGATTGCATATGTCGCCGTCTTCAAGAATATATGAAGCGGCTTTATGAGGAAGCACTTCTTTTACTTCCTGAGGAAGACTTTCATAGAATTTTTCAGATTCTTCTTTATTTTCAAACTCTATTTCACCTTCGAGTTCTTTAACTCTTTTGTTCAGCATAAGGTGAGTGAATGCCATATATGAATTTATAGATGTTATATAGTTCCCAAGCTGAAAATTCAGTTTTCCGTTTTCATAATATATTTCAGGAGATTCAGGATCATAAGATATGGCTCTCGTCATCGAATCTTTCGCCATCTCATAATTTCCTTTCATTCTGTGTTCTCTCGCTTCTTTAAAGAAGTTGAAAGCTAATTCCTTACTCAAAAAAAACACCCTTTCTCTTTCTTAGTTAATATATAATATTATATCAGACAAAAAATCTATAATCTAGCTATGAAGAAACAGATGTGATAAAATGGTATGGAGTTCAAATTAAGTTAAAAACCAATATAGAGAGGAAAGAAAATTGAAACTGTTCAGTGAAATAAAAAACAAAGGTTTTCTTTTATTTCTGATAGTTTTTACAATTGTATTTTGGAGAATATCCGGGAATTACAGTGTTATATTCGACGGAATAAGCAATTTTCTTGGAATAATAACGCCATTTATTTATGCATTTATAATAGCATACGTTTTAAGTCCTGGAGTTGCACTGTTTGACAGACTTTACGGAAACAGAAGAATAGTGAGTATAGGCTGTGTCTATGCGATAATCATAGCTCTGCTTATTATCACTGTGAATTATGTAATTCCGAAGCTGGGAAACAATATTTATGAGTTTTCAAAGAGTCTGCCGGGAATTTACGAAGATATAAAAATGCTTTTTATAAGGATAAGCGAGGACAGAAGGCTTCTGGCAATAGAAGAGCTTGTGGGAATATCTGCTGACAATATAACTGAAATATTCAGCGAGAATATAATAGACAGAATAACAGAGATAGTTCAGTATATATCGAGTTCGCTTTTCAAACTCACGATAAGTCTTACTTATCAGCTTGTCAAATGGGTGATAGGATTCCTTATAGCTATTTATATACTTCTTTATAAAGAAAGCTTTAAAGGCTTCTTCAAAGTGACTATAATAAGAATGTTCGGAAGAAAGAGAAGCAGCAAGTTTTTCAGCTTTTTAGAGAATGTCAATGACATGATAGGAACTTATATAGGAATAAAAGCGATAGACTCATTTATAATCGGAACACTTGCGCTTTTAGGTCTCGTTATTCTGAAATCACCGCTTCCGTTCCTGCTTGCACTTGTGGTAGGCATTACTAATATGATTCCTTATTTTGGTCCTTTTGTCGGAATGGTGGTTGTAACATCTATACATCTTTTCTACAGCCCGAAGCTTGCGATAAGCTCACTTATTTTTCTGTTCCTGCTTCAGCAGTTTGACGCATGGTTCCTGGATCCTAGACTTGTAGGAAACAAGGTCGGACTTAATCCGTTCCTCATAATTCTTGCGATAACTGTAGGAGGAGGATATTTCGGACCTGTAGGTATGATTCTTTCAGTTCCGACTATGGCTCTTATAAAAGTGTACTTCCTTAAATTCGTAAAACATCAGACTAAGAGAAATATAGAGAAGAGAAAACAGAAGAATATTGCCGGGGCGGCAGATGAATAAAAATAACTTTTAAAAGATGAAGTTTTTTGATATACTTAAAATCAGCAAATGTAAAATAAAAACAGATTTGATAAAAATAATAATTTTAATAAATATGAGGTGAAAGTAAATGAAGGTGAATTTACCGGAAAATGTCGGCAAATATCTATGGACTAGATACATTCCGAATTCAGCGTACAAAACTTATGTTTTTGCTGCATACCTTAATCAGAATGAAGATTCAGAAGCAGATATGAAAGAAAAGCTTCTAGAAGCTGATTTCGGTGAAGATGACACTTTACCGAAGGTAATAGAAGAAAAGAAAAAAGTTCTTGAGAATGTAGGAATAAAATATCCTGAAACTAGAGAAGAAGAGCTTGAGATGCTTCAGAATTTCGGTCTTCTTGAAAAAGACGACAGCTGCAATTCAGGTTTCAGAGTTGTAGAAGACATCAAGCGTCCTGAAGAAGTCTTAGATCTTGATGAGGAAGAGATGAAAGCTCTTGAAAATATAAAATTTGAAGTTAACAACTCTAAAGCTATAAGCGGAATATTAAGTCTTATTCTTACGAACGGAAAGAGACTTGACTGCTCAGTTTCACATATAACGAATATGACTGGAGTTAAGATTGCCGATATAAGAACTGTGCTTGATTTTCTGGTTAATGAAGAAAAATCCCTTACATATAAAGGGACTAAGAGCATAGACAAGCTTAAAAAACAGGACAGAGTTATATTAAATGTAAATGAGCCTGTTTTCAGCGAAAAAAGATTTGTAGTTGAATAGACAGAACAGAATATAGAATACTTGAAAAGGGTCTGCATGTGCAGACCCTTTTTTGTTGACCTTGTAAATTATAACGAATATAATTGTAAGTATGGAAGGGTTATAATCGTACGTGCATTACGGTTTATATAAAAATAATAAATTGGAGAAGAAATATGACTGAAATTAAAAAGAACAATATATTTCTTACTGGAGAAATCCAGGTAGGAAAGAGCACTGCAATAAAGAAAGTTATGGAAAATTTCAAAGCGGATTATGGAGGATATCAGGGATATTCGCATATGGAAGGCGACGATAAGATAATCGGTTTTAAAACTTTGACAGAACCTGAGGAAGACTATATTTTAGCTGTTAACAATCCTGAAAAACAGAAATTTGATATTAGAAGAGAGCTTTTCGATTCAGTTCTTGCAGATGCTCTTAAAAAATCTTTAGAAGAAAGCGAAATAATAATAATAGATGAGCTTGGAAATTTTGAAGAGAATTCCGAGATTTTTAAAGAAACAGTAAGAGAGTGTCTCAGCAGTGAAAAAACGGTATTAGGTGTCCTCAAAAAGAGACATGGAGAATTTGTTGAAAGCATAGCAGAAAGAGACGATATTTACGTTTTTGAAGTGGATGAAAACAATAGAAACAGTATTCCGGAAAAGATTCTGGAAATTATGAAAGCACTATAATCACACTTCATTAAATTTAGAAAACTTCGAAAAGTTTCTGCTTAATAAATCAAAAGGAGGACTCGAAATGGAAAAAACTAAAAAATCTAATATTTTCCTCAGATATTTTATAATAGGAATTATTCCTCTTATACTTTTTTTCTTATCTATAAATATAGGAAGATATTCGATTTCGCTTACTGAATTTTTTCAGCTTATAGCAAATAAAATTTTTGGGCAGAATTATGAGCTTGAGAAGACTGTAAATACTGTAATAGTCAATATAAGAATTCCTAGAGTGACTGTTGCAATGCTGGTGGGAGCTTCACTGTCTGTTTCCGGAGCGGCTTATCAGGGAATGTTTAAAAACCCTATGGTTTCTCCTGATATACTGGGAGCTTCTGCAGGAGCCGGATTCGGAGCGGCCCTTGGAATACTGTTTTCTATGAATTCATTTGCAATACAGATAATGTCATTCTGCTTCGGACTTCTGGCAGTTTTTCTTACTTATTTTGTAAGTTCCAGATTCGGAAGAAGCACAGATACGATATTTCTTCTGATACTGGGAGGAATGCTTATAGGAAGTCTATTCCAGGCATTCATATCGCTTACTAAATATGTTGCTGATCCGGATGAAAAACTTCCGGCTATAACTTTCTGGCTCATGGGAAGTTTAGCCTCGGTAAGAAAATCGGATATACTGACTATACTTATTCCATTTATATTTGGCTTTATAATACTTTTCATAATGAGATGGAAGCTTAATGTGATGTCTTTTGGAGAGGAAGAAGCGAAGACTCTCGGAATAAATACGAAGAGGGTCAGATTTGCAGTAATACTCGCATCTACTTTCTTAACATCAGCTTCAGTGTCAATATGCGGCATGATAGGCTGGGTAGGACTAGTAGTTCCTCACCTTGCGAGAATGGTATTCGGACCGAATTTCAAATATCTGATACCGGCTTCAGCTCTTATGGGAGGAACTTATCTTCTTATTGTCGATGATATAGCTAGAACCGCTTCTAAAATAGAGATACCGCTGGGAATTCTCACAGCTATTGTCGGAGCGCCGTTCTTCATCTATCTTCTAATGAGAGCAAGGAAAGGGTGGTAGCAATGAAAATAGAAGTTGAAAATCTGAAATGCGGATATGACGAAAAGATTATTCTCGAGAGCATAAGCCTGAAGCTTAATTTAGGAGACAGTCTGACGATACTCGGACCTAACGGCGTCGGAAAGACCACTCTTTTTAAGACGATGCTCGGTCTGATTCCTAAAAAAGGCGGCAGTATAAGGATAAATGGAAAAGATATGGCTTCGTATTCGAGAAGAGAGCTTGCCAAGATGATTGCTTACGTTCCTCAGGCTCATGTGCCGCCGTTTCCTTTTAAAGTTATGGATGTTGTCAGCATGGGAAGAACTCCTCATATTTCAAATTTTGGAGGGGCCGGTGAAAAAGACAGGAAAATTTCTGAAGAGGCGATGGAGCTTGTAGGAATATCCTATCTGAAAAATGATATTTATACGGAAGTCAGCGGCGGAGAGAGACAGATGGTTCTGATAGCAAGAGCTATAGCTCAGCAGAGTGATTTTCTTGTTCTTGATGAGCCCACATCGAATCTCGACTTTGGAAATCAGGCTAAGATAATGAAAATAACGAAAGATCTCAGTAAAAGGGGAAAGGGAATCATAATGACGTCTCATTTTCCGAATCATACTTTTATATCTTCTAATAAGGTTCTGGCAATAGGAAGAGAGGGGTATTTCAAAGTTGGAACTCCGGATGAGGTTGTGACTTCTGAAACTTTAAAAACTCTTTATAATATAGAAGCGAGAGTAGAAAGTGTAGATGAAGGACTTCCAAAATCCACAAAAGTCTGTATTCCGATAATTTAGGATAAAATGTTTAGAGAGAATAAAGAAAAGGTGATGAGTTTTCTGCTCATCACCTTTTTATATATCGTTTTTTAAATGTCTTTATACAAGATTCAATTAATGGAAAAGCCCTGATTCTGCAGCTCTTTCACTGAGCTTTTCGAATTTTCTCGATATAGTTCTGTGGAATATAGTTCCAAACACAAGGAATACAGCGCCAAATCCAATGAGCGCTCCAAGATTTAAGAAGAATGAAGGAAGATATATTCCTCCGACTGTCTCTCTTAAAAGATTTACAGCATATGTGAATGGAAGAATAGGATTCACTATTTTGAAGAATATTCCGGAAAGTTCTATCGGAAAATTTCCTCCTCCTGCTGAAATAGACAGCACGAGAATTATTATAGCCAGTCCCTTGCCTATATTTCCAAAAAGATATACGAGAACATAGATTATCGTCATGAAAGTCAGTGATATTATAACTGAGCACAGTACAAAGAGCAGCGGATTAGTAGAATAGACTCCAAGTATTATCAGGTTTCCCACTGAAACAATCAGAGCCTGAAAAATTCCTATAGTCAGAAAAGTGAAAAGTCTTGCAAAGAATTTATCAATGTCTTTGTAGTTTACATCATTTTCAGGAACAGGCTCTATCTGGGTTCTAAGCATGCTTGCAAGAAGCAGTCCGCCAACCCATAGGCACAATGCTGTATAGAAAGGTGTTGAGGAAGAGCCGTAATTCGGAATTTCATAAAGAGGCTTCTTCTCCATTTCTATAGGTTTTGCAAAGAAATCTCCTTCTTCTTTTGCATCAGCTTTCAGCATTCTTATTGCTTCTTCAATTTCTATATCTCCCTCACTTTTACGGAGAATGTCAGCAATCTTTCTGTTGGCTTCTTTCATTTTAGGATAATCGCTTTCTATAAAATCAGAAGCCAGATCTACTGCATTTTCTATTTTAGGGAAAGCTTTATTTAAATCATCTATTTCTCTTTCGAGTTCAGATTCTATTTTCGGCAAATCGTACTGAGCGAAATCAGATACTTTGTTAAGCTGCTTTCGCATCCCTGGAAATTCTGTATTGTAGAAGTAAACAGCTTTGTCGAGACTTAAATCTAAAGTTTCCATTCCTATTCCCAGAACATCGGAAACGTTTCCGACTTTTTCTTTTATAAGAGGAATATTCTGTTTGTATCTTCTCAAATTTTCAGATGAATTTTCAAGGGAACTCTGCGTACTGTCTAAAAGACCGTAAATTTTCGGCGACATTTCCCGAGCTTTTTTCAGTGTCTCATTAGATGAGGAGAGTCTTTCTGTAATTCCGTCCAGCGCATTATCTACATTCCCGCTGATATCTGCAGCTTTGAGTTCTTTGATGCTGTCATCCAGTCTGTCGGCCATAAGTCCGAATTCTGACACTGCAACCTGAAGTTCGCCTATTGGAAGGTTTATCGGATCTTTCAGGAAATTATCCGTAGTTTCTATTACTGAATTCATGACAGTTTTATGATTTTCTATCCTGGATATTGCATTTTCAAACAGTTTTCCGTCACCTGACAAATCCTGTATCTTTAACAGAACTGATTCAAGTCCGTCCAGAGTATTCACAGTCCTTTTTGCATTGTCGTTCATTGCTCTTAGACTTCTAGTCAGAGCTGAACGGTCTCTTTCACTGATTTCAGGATCATTCAGTTTATCCACAAGCATATTTGTATGTCTCATTATTGAATCAGTCATTATTTCAACTGAGCTGAGACTCGAATTGACTGTATTTTCAACAGTCGCAAAAGCTGTTTTTATGCTCTGATTGAATGCAGTTATTTCTGAAATTGCAGAATCCCATTTAGAAGAGTTATTATTGATGCTGTCTATAGTTTTCTTTGCACTGTCTAAAACTGCAACGGCATCCTCCGCCTGAACTATGAGATCAGAAAGTTTAGAATCGAGAGAATCGAGTTCTGAAGAAAAACTTCCGAAATCCCTGTCCACAAGTTTAAAATCTTCTCTAGTGGAATTCAGAGAAGATAGAAGATCTCCCACTTTTCCTATGTCATCCATTCTGTAATTCATAGTTACAAGTTTCTGACTTGCTGAGTTTATTTCAGGAAATAAGTCTATAACTGCATTTGCCTGAACAAGCTTTTCTTCTATATCCGGAATTCTGTCCTTGAGATTCAGAAAAGAATTTACATATCCATCAATCATATCCTGATTTTCATCGAATGCGAAAACGATTGATTTAGCTTTTCTCAGCATAGGTATATTGTCTTCTATATTCACTCCCGCTTTATTCATTTCCCTGAAAACAGTAGTTGCCGCAGTATCAGTGAATTTTTCCGATATGGATTCCATGACTGAATCTGCAGCTTTATCAGTTATCTTTGGAGCTATAGCGTTTATTTTCTGATTCGATATATATTCTATTTTAGGTTTCTTTATATTTCCGTCCTTGAAACTCATCAGATCTTTTGAGAAAGTTCTCGGAATATAGATTCCGGCATAGTACTTTCCGCTTCTGACTCCCTTCAGCATTTCTTCTTTCGTTTTAGGAAATATCCAGTCGAGGGAATCGTTGTTTTTAAGAGAATTAATAACTTCATTCCCGATATGGATATCTTTTCCCTTAAATTCCTGTCTCTGATCATCACTATATACAGCTACCTGAAGGTCTGCCGTATTTCCGTAAGGATCCCACAGAGCGGCTATATTGAACCATGCATAAAGGGATGGAATAAATGTCAGCGCTAAAATCAGAAAAAGAGCAGTTTTATTTCTGAAAATGCGCTTCCAGTCGAGTTTATAAAGGCCGATTATATTCTTCATATAAACACCTTCTTTTTTTCGTATTGTGTATATTATAACATAGTGAAAACCGATTCAAATTATATACAGCAGGAAAAAAACTTCATAGGAAACGGCTAACCATCGGTTTTGTTGACTAATTACAGTGATTATATGGTATAATGAAAGCTATAAGAAGAAAATAATTAATAATTAATAAATAATTTGAAAAATATTATTTAGGAAGACTAATGACTTAAGGAGGATGTTATCAAAATGTTAGTAACAGGAAAAGAAATACTTGAACATGCTCAGAAAAACAAATATGCAGTAGGAGCGTTCAATGTTAACAATATGGAGATAGTTCAGGCTATAATAGAAGCTGCAGAAGAAACAAGATCGCCAGTTATACTTCAGGCAAGCCAGGGAGCTCTTAAATATGCAGGTGTTGAGTACATAGCGGCTCTAGCTAAAGTGGCGGCTGAAAAGGCGACAGTTCCAGTAGCACTTCACTTAGACCACGGTACAGATTTCAAACAGATAATGTTATGTATCAGAAACGGATTCACTTCAGTAATGATAGACGGTTCACAATATCCACTAGAAGAAAATATAGCGAAAACTAAACAGGTAGTAGAGATAGCTCACAGCGTCGGAGTTTCTGTTGAAGGAGAACTTGGAAAAATAGGCGGGACAGAAGACGAGATAGTTGTTGATGAAAGAGAAGCTACATTCACAGATCCGGAAGAAGCTAAAAGATTTGTTGAAGAAACAGGTGTAGATTCACTTGCTATCGCTATAGGAACAGCTCACGGACCTTACAAAGGAGAACCTAAGCTTGACTTCGACAGACTTGAAGAAATAGAAAAGACAATAGATTCAGCTATAGTTCTTCACGGTTCATCAGGAGTTCCTTATGAAGCGCTTAGAAAAGCTACAAAACTTGGAGTTAGCAAGATAAATATAGACACAGACGTTAGAATGGCGTTTGCAAAAGGTGTTAAACAGGTTCTTGATGAAACTCCTAATGAGTACGACCCTAGAAAGATATTAGGACCGGCTAGAGAAGTTATGAAGGAAGCTATAAAAGAAAAGATGGAAGTATTTGGCTCAGTAGGACAGGCATGGAAATAAATTAAACTGTGCAGTTTTGGATTCGGATTTTAGATTAATAGATTGCAGAATACAATAAACTTACAGGAGGACTGATTAGGATGAAATTATTCATTGATACAGCCAATATAGACGAGATAAGAGAAATCAACGGATGGGGAGTTATATGCGGAGTAACTACGAATCCGTCTCTTATAGTTAAGGAAACTGACAAGGACTTTGAAGGTGTTATAAGAGAAATAGCATCGATAGTAGACGGTCCTATTTCGGCAGAAGTTACAGGGGAAAACTGTGAAGAAATGGTTAAAGAAGCTGAGGAGCTTTCAGCAATAGATGACAATATAGTCATAAAAGTTCCTATGAATATTGAAGGACTGAAAACTGTAAAAATTCTGTCTTCAAAAGGAATTAAGACTAATGTAACTTTAGTGTTTTCAGCTAATCAGGCTCTCCTTGCAGCAAGAGCGGGAGCTACTTATATAAGTCCGTTCGTTGGAAGAATGGATGACCTTGGAAACAGCGGAATAGCTGTTGTATCTGAGATTTCGGAGATATTCCAGATTCACGGAATTGAGACTGAAATAATTGCAGCAAGTATAAGAACTCCTATGCACGTTACAGAGTCGGCTCTTGCAGGGGCTCATATAGCTACTGTGCCTTATAAAGTGCTCAGCGCTATGGTAAAGCATCCTATGACTGACAGAGGTCTGGAGGCTTTTATGAAAGACTGGGAGAAGATGAAATAAAACTTATTGACCATGAGGAGATGAAAATTATGGATAGAAACTTGGCGCTTAATCTTGCCAGAGTTACAGAAGCTGCGGCTCTTGGAGCTTCTAAACACCTTGGAAAAGGAGATAAAAATCTTGCAGACGGCGAAGCAGTTGCCGGAATGAGAAGAATGTTCGACACTATAGATATAAACGGAACTGTAGTTATCGGAGAAGGAGAAATGGACGAAGCTCCTATGCTTTACATAGGAGAACAAGTAGGACTTAGAGAAGAAGGAAGCTATGAAGTTGATATAGCGGTAGACCCTATAGACGGAACTACTGCTACTGCAAAAGGACTTCCTAATGCAATATCAATACTTGCAGTTGCACCTAAAGGATGTCTTCTTCATGCGCCTGACATGTACATGTACAAGATAGCTGCAGGACCTAAAGCGAAAGGTCTTGTTGATATAGACAAACCTATACAGGAAAATCTTGAAATACTTTCGAGAGTCTACAATAAAAGACTTGAGGAGATAACTGTTGCAGTTCTCGACAGAGACAGACATACTAAGATAATCTCTGAAATAAGAGAAGCTGGAGCTAGAATCAAGCTGTTCGGAGAAGGAGATGTTGCAATCGCAATTGCTACATGTTTCGACCGTTCAGGAGTGGACATGATGATAGGAAGCGGAGGAGCTCCCGAAGGAGTTATAACTGCAGCCGCGATAAAATGTCTTGGAGGAGAGTTCCAGGGAAGACTTGTTCCTCAGACTCAGAGCGAGTTTGACAGATGCAGAGAAATGGGAATTGAAAACGTTGAAGCTAAACTGACAATGGAAGATTTAGTTAAAGGCAATCAGGTATTCTTTGCCGCAACAGGTATTTCAGACGGAGATATACTCAAAGGTGTAAGATACATTTCTAACAACAGAGCGATAACTCACACTATGGTTACTAGAAGTGAAACTGGTACAGTGAGATTTATCGAAGCAATTCATAAATTCGATAAGAAACCTCATTATGCCTATTAATAATTGCAGAAATTGATAAAATAGCAGAACAGAGACTTTTTAACATAAATAAGTTCTCTGTTCTGCTGTTTAAATAAAGAAAATTAAAGACAGAAAGGAGGGAGCTCTTTATGGGTGAAGATTTTAGCAAGAGAAGCCTCCTTGAACTCAGAGCAATAGGCAAAGAGATAGGAGTAAAAAGTGTTACTACCTATAATAAAGCGGACCTAATTCAGAAAATCATAGAGAAAATTGACGAAAAGAATGCTCTTAAACGTTCTAAAACGGAGGAAGAATCCAAGTGCACTGTCAATCTGAGTGAGGCTCCAAAAGAGAGAGCCGCAGAAGACAGTTTTAAATTCGTAAGAAAAGAGAATTCAAGAGAAGAGCACGGAGAAAGCAGAAGAGAGCACAGCAAATCATCAGAACTATCAGATCCTTTAGATATAATTCACAGTGACAATAAATTAGTTGTAGAAGGAATATTAGAAGTAGTAGAAGGATACGGATTCCTGAGAAGAGGAAACTATCTCAGCGGAGATGACGACGTGTACGTTGCGATGTCTCAGATAAGAAAGTTCAATCTGAAGACAGGAGATAAAGTGCTCGGTCTTACTAAGCAGCCTAAAGAAGGGGAGAATTTCAATGCCCTTTTAAGAATAGAGAAAGTGAACGGGCTTTCTCCTGAGGAGGCTACAAAAAGACCTCATTTTGATTCGCTGACTCCAATATATCCTGAAGAACGCTACGATCTTGAAACTAGAGGCGATGATATATGCATGAGAGCCATAGATATAATATCACCTCTTGGAAAAGGACAGAGAGGACTCATAGTGGCGCCTCCAAAGACAGGTAAAACTACACTTCTTAAGAATGTTGCAAACAGTATTCATAAGAACAATCCAGAAGCGGAGATTATAATACTTCTAATAGATGAAAGACCTGAAGAGGTTACAGATATGCAGCGTTCCGTTCATGCGGAAATAGTAGCATCAACTTTCGATGAGCTTCCAAGACAGCATACTAAAGTTTCAGAAATGGTTCTTGAAAGAGCTAAGAGACTTGTTGAGCTTAAGAAAGACGTTGTAATTCTTCTAGACAGTATAACGAGACTTTCAAGAGCCTACAATGTCACTATACCGCCGACAGGAAGAACACTTTCCGGAGGACTTGATCCAGGAGCGCTTCACAAGCCTAAGAGATTTTTTGGAGCCGCGAGAAACATAGAGGAAGGCGGAAGCCTTACTATTCTGGCAACTGCTCTTATAGAGACTGGAAGCAGAATGGACGATATGATTTATGAAGAGTTCAAGGGAACAGGAAATATGGAAATTCATCTGAACAGAGATCTTTCGGAAAAGAGAATTTTCCCTGCGATAGATATTTTCAAATCGGGAACGAGAAGAGAGGATCTTCTTCTGAACGAAGACGAAATGGAAGTTGCATGGAAGATAAGAAGAGCTCTGGGAGACAATCAGCACGAAGCTACAGAATTTGTGCTTGAACAGCTGGCTCACACAAAGAACAACAAAGAATTCATAGAAGAAATAAAAGTGAGACTTCAGTTCAGCTAAATAAAAACTGATATTCAGCTGAAATTTAATTAAAAAATAAAAAAAGCTTTTAATTATATTAGAAGACCCTTGCATGCGCAGGGGTCTTTTCTTATTCACTGAAGTATTTATTGACGATTGTTATTGATAAGTTATGTAGAAGAGAAGAAAATAATTTTTGTTTTCTGAAAATAGGAGTATAATAAATAAAGAAGGAGGGAATAATTATGTTAAGCATATTTAAAACAAAAAGTTTCTGGATAGCCGCTGCAGCGACGCTTGCCGCATCGTTAATCGGAAAATATGCAGCGACACTGCCGGGACTTAAAATAATAGGAGCTATGGTTATAGCGCTTCTTATAGGAATGCTGTATCAGTTCAACAGAAATCTTATTGATTCCGCAGGAAGAGGAATAGGCTTTATATCGAATAAATTTTTAAGACTGGGAATAATACTTTTAGGATTTAAACTGAATCTGAAACTTCTTGCCGAGTCAGGAATAAAGACTATAGCCCTTGCAGTATTCGTAGTTACATTTACTATTCTTGCAGTCTACAATCTTGCAAGAAAAATGAAAGTAGATCCGAATCTTGCGCTTTTAACATCATGCGGATGCGGAATTTGCGGTGCAGCCGCTGTTATGGGAGTTTCTCCTCAGATTAAGTCAAAAGCGGACGATTCTGTTCTAGCAGTTGCAGTAGTGTGCATTCTTGGAACTATATTCACTCTTATTGAAGTTGCATTAAGACCTGTTCTCGGACTTACAGATGTTCAGTTCGGAGTTATGGCGGGAGCTTCGCTTCATGAGATTGCACACGCGGTTGCAGCAGGAGGAGCGGCAGGTCCTGAAGGACTGGATATAGCAATAATAACTAAACTTTCAAGAGTTCTTCTTCTTGCGCCCACAGCTTTTATAGTGGGAATATACTATCAGAAGAAACACGCTGAGAAAACTGATGAAAAGGCTAAACTGCCTATTCCATGGTTTATGGCAGGATTTCTTGCTACTTCGGCTATAGGAACTTTCTTCAATCTTTCAGAAGAGCTTCTTGCCAATCTCGTTTCAGCCGCTTATATATTTTTAGGAATGGCTATGGCGGCTCTTGGAATGAGTGTTAATTTTAAAGTCATAGTTGAAAAAGGAAAGAATATATTCTTATCTGCAATAATCGTCTCTACAGTGCTGTTTGGACTTGCATTTGGAGCGAGCAAGATATTTTTCTAATATATATATAAATCCGTTTTTTCGGTTCCTGCATAGGGCACAGAAAGAACGGATTTTGTTATTTTATAGAAACTATTTTGAAAGTCATGTATAATATAGAAGTATATGCAAATAATATTGGATTTTAAATGAATTTTGGAGGAGTAGTAATGAGAGACATACAATTTTATAGTGGTGAAAGAATACCGCTAGAAATGCACAAAGTCAGAATTGTGCAGAAACTTTTTCTTCTTCCTATAGAAGAAAGACTTAAGAAAATGCAGGAAGCAGGAAACAACACTTTCTTACTTAAGAACAGAGACGTTTTCATGGACATGCTTACAGACAGTGGAGTTAACGCGATGAGTGACAGACAGCAGTCTGCAATGCTTATAGCTGACGACAGCTACGCAGGAAGTGAAACTTTCACAAGACTTGAAAAGGTTGTGAACGATCTTTTCGGAACTAAATATTTCCTTCCTACTCACCAGGGTAGAGCGTGTGAGAATATAATATCTCAGGCTTTCGTTCAAGAAGGTCAGACAGTTATAACTAACTATCACTTTACAACTACAAAGGCTCACATACTTCGTAACGGAGGAGAACTTGTAGAAGCTCTAGCAGACGAGTCACTTGAAGTAACAAGCGATCTTAAATTCAAAGGAAATATGGACCTTAAAATACTGGAAGATACAATAAAGGAAAAAGGTGCAGAAAATATAGCATTCGTAAGAATGGAAGCTGGTACTAACCTTATAGGAGGTCAGCCTTTTTCACTTCAGAATATGAAAGATGTAAGAGCAATATGCGATAAATACGGAGTAATGCTTCTTATGGACGCGAGTCTTCTTGGAGACAACCTTTATTTCATAAAAGTAAGAGAAGAAGCTTGCGAAGATATGTCTATAAGAGAAATAACTCAGGAAATAGCCAGCTGCTGCGATCTTATTTACTTCTCAGCTAGAAAGCTTGGAAGTGCAAGAGGAGGAGCAATATGCAGTAACAGCTTAGACCACTTCATGGCTTCTAGAGAGCTTCTTACTCTATACGAAGGATTCCTTACTTACGGAGGAATGTCAGTTAGAGAGATGGAGGCTATAGCAGTAGGACTTGAAGAGACTATGGACTTCGACAATATACGTCAAGGCCCTGAATTTATAAAATATATGTCGGATGAGCTTATAAAAGCAGGAGTTCCAGTTGTAACTCCGGCTGGAGGACTTGGATGCCACATCGACGCTATGAAATTCCTTTCACACCTTCCGCAGAGTGACTATCCTGCAGGAGCGCTTGCATCTGCAGTTTATATAGTGAGCGGAGCGAGAGGAATGGAGAGAGGTACTCTTTCTGAAGAGAGAAATCCTGACGGAACAGAGAACTACTCAAATATGGAACTTCTAAGAATGGCTATGCCTAGAAGAGTATTCACTCTTTCACAGGTTAAATACGTTATAGATAGAATTATATGGCTGTACGACAACAGAGAGCTTATAGGAGGGCTTGAGTTCACAGACGAGCCTAGCACTCTCAGATTCTTCCTTGGATCTCTTAAAGCTAAGGGAGACTGGCAGGAGAAGCTTGTTGCGAAATTCAGAGAAGATTTCCCAGACAGCTTATAGTCAGAAAATGTATAGAATTTAGATAGTAAATAATATATTATAAAAGAAAAAGAAGGTTATCCTGATTAGAGATAACCTTCTTTTTTTATATTCTCTTTTTATATTTTTTACAAACCTAATTCACTGTATCCACTCTTTTATCCATTTCCATAACTACTACTCCATGCTGTTTTTTCAGAAGCAGCAGCATAAGCACAGAAATAATTACTGCTATAACTAGTCCTAGCGGATAAGCTATGCTTGTGCTCAGTCCGAATCCTTCAGGAGCCTGAAGAATATAAGTCGAGCATACTGCAGTCATGAATATTGCAGGCAGTGTAGTAATCCAGTGTCTTCTTGAATTTCTAGCAAGGAACGATGAACCTGTCCACAGTGCTATTGTGGCAAGAGCCTGGTTTGAAAATGCGAAATATCTCCATATAATCTGGAAATCTATCCTTGTAAGAAGAAATGCCACTATAAATAGAGGCGCTGCAAATAAAAGTCTGCTCTTTATATCTCTCTGCGATTTGTCAAATGCATCCGCAATTGTGAGTCTTGCAGATCTGAAAGCAGTGTCTCCTGAAGTTATAGGACAAACTATAACTCCTATCATTGCCAGAATTCCTCCCACTGTTCCCATTATTGAGAATGAAATTTCGTTTATAGCTCCTCCAGGTCCGGCAGCAGCCAGAACTTTTCCGAGTTCAGGTATTCCATGATAGAATGCCATTCCGGCAGCGGCCCAAACCATAGCTATTATACCTTCAGCAACCATTGCTCCGTAGAAAACAGGTCTTCCGTATTTTTCATTAGTTAAACATCTGGCCATCATAGGAGACTGTGTCGCGTGGAATCCGCTTATAGCTCCGCATGCTATAGTTGTGAAAAGCATAGCCCAGATTGGAAGTCCTTCAGGGTGCATAGATTTAAGTGTAAACTCGGGAAGAGCAAAATCTCCTACAACGAGTCCTACTCCAACACCCAGTGCCATTATAATTAAAGATGCCCCGAAAAGAGGGTAAATTTTTCCTATAATTTTATCTACAAGAACTATTGTTGCAAGTACATAGTATACAAAAATTATTGCCAGCCATACGTTCAGACTTTCGATTCCGAAGAATCCCAGGTCTTTAAGAAGCTGAGCAGGTCCTGTCATGAATACTGTACCTGTAAGCACTAGAAGTATTACAGAAAAGACTCTCATGACCTGTCTAGCTTTGTTTCCAAGATAAATTCCTGTAACTTCAGATATGGATTTACCGTTATGTCTCAGACTCACCATACCTGAGAAATAGTCGTGAACTCCTCCGGCTAGTATAGTTCCGAACGCAATCCAGAGGAATGTGGCAGGTCCGAAAAGAGCACCCTGTATAGCTCCGAATATAGGTCCGAGACCTGCAATATTTAGAAGCTGAACTAGAAATATTTTTGCAGGATGCATCGGCACATAGTCGACACCGTCCTGAAGTCTTTTAGCAGGTGTCTCTGATGATGCGTCGATTACAAATTTCTTTTCAACTATTTTACTGTAGGTGAAGTATCCGACTATAAGAATTACGATACCTAAAATAAAATCTCTCATAAAACAACATCTCCCTTCACATAAAAATATATACCCGGCATGAATAATGATAAAATGAAAAAAACGTTCAAATAATATAAAATGACAAATATCAATAAAAAATTCGAACTTTTTAACAAAATTTAACATTATATGAAGGTGAGAGGGAATAATAAAAGTTCTGAATATGTATAGAAGTTTTTTCTGATGGCTTGAATCAGAGCGTAAATTCTGATAGAATTCAATCTGGACAATAGAAATACGGGATTTCATTTGCAATGAACAGCTTTATATGTTAAAATATACAAGTTAGCAAATTAGAAATTAATCTATAATATATAAGAATGATTTGAGAGGTGAAAAGAATGAAAAAAGGAATTCATCCAGATTATAAAAAAGTAACAGTACACTGCGCATGCGGAAACTCTTTTGAAACTGGATCAGTTAAAGATGACCTAAGAGTTGAAATATGCTCAGAATGTCACCCGTTCTTCACAGGACGTCAAAAATTCGTTGACGCTGGTGGACGTGTTGATAAATTCAAGAAAAAATATGGTATGAAATAAATAGCAGCCAAAAACTAAAGCCGGTAATTGATTTTACCGGCTTTTTCTATATAAAAATGCTGTTATATGGGAAATTTTGCCTATATGAGGGTATAATAAGAGTGTGAGGCTTTTATTCAGACACAAGGGCCTTGAGGTTGTTAAGGATGTGATTAGTTGGAAATAAAGAGAAAAGCTAAACATATGACGAGTATCGGAGGGCAGGCGATAATAGAAGGTGTCATGATGAGGGGACCTGAAGATGTCGGAATTGCCGTGAGAAAGTCTGACGGAGATATAGTGACCAAAGTCGATAAAGTTGATAATTTTACGACGAGAAGCAAATTTTTCAAACTTCCCTTTATAAGAGGAATGAAATCTCTTATAGAATCCATGATAATAGGAACGAGAGCTCTTATGTTCTCGGCAGATGTTATGGAGATTGAAGAAGAGGAATCTGACAGCACAGTAAAAGATATAAAGATAAAGAAAGCTGCGGAGATTAATAAATCAGATTCATCTGAAAACTCTGAAGAAGAAAAAAAGATGGACTGGGCAATATATTTAACAGTTTTCGTTTCACTGATTCTTTCTATAGTGATTTTCATGATTATTCCGACTGCTATAACTTCTGCATTTAAAGACAGTGTTTCGAGCAGTATAGGACTTAATCTTATAGAGGGTGTTATAAGAGTTGTAATCTTTCTCGGGTATCTTATAGGAATTTCTAAGCTTGAAGATATAAAGAGAACTTTCGAATATCATGGAGCAGAACATAAAACGATTCACTGTTATGAAAACAGAGAAGAGCTGACGGTTGAGAATGTTAAGAAATATCCGATTCTGCATCCGAGATGCGGAACGAGCTTTCTTTTCATGGTCATGATTATAAGTATTGTAGTGTTTTCTTTCTTCGGATGGCCGAATCCTGTTATGAGAATAGTTTCAAGAATACTTTTATTTCCCGTAATAGGAGGAATATCTTATGAGATTAACAAGATAATAGGGAGAAGCGACAGCGTTATTGCAAGAGCCGTTTCTTATCCCGGACTTATGCTTCAAAAATACGCTACGACAAAAGAGCCTGACGACAGCCAGATAGAAGTGGCTATTGAGGCTTTAGAACTTGTCCTAGTAGAAGATGAGGATGCTGACAGATGGTAGATTTAAAAACTGCTTTAGAAATTGGTATAGAGAGACTTTTGAAAAAAGAATATAACAATCCGATGCTAGAGGCCAAGCTGCTTCTAGCATATGTTTTAGGTATAGATAAAGACGATCTTTTCTTCAGACTCAGTGAAGAGATTCCGGAAGACAAGCTTGAAAAATATTATGAGCTTTTAGAAAAAAGAGCTTCGGGATATCCAGTTCAGTATATACTGGGAAATCAGGAGTTCATGGGACTTGAATTTGAAGTCGGAGAGGGGATATTAGTTCCGAGACCGGATACAGAAACTCTGGTCGAGAATATAATAAAGATTGCTGAAGAGAAGTATTCAGGAAAGCTTATAAGAATACTTGATATGTGCACAGGTTCAGGCGCTATAGCAGTAAGTCTTGCTAAATATATTCCGAACAGCATGGTCGATGCGGCTGATATTTCAGATAAAGCTGTGAAAACTGCTGAAAAGAATGCTGAAAAAAATCAGACCGATGACAGACTGAGTGTAATAAAAAGCGATTTGTTTGAAAATATAAAGAGAGATTATGAAATAATAGTTTCAAATCCCCCTTATATTGAGACGGAAGTTTTAAAAACTCTTCAAACAGAGGTTTCAGAGTACGAGCCGAAACTCGCTCTTGACGGAGGAGAGGACGGTCTCGACTTCTACAGAAAAATTATAAAAGAGAGTCCGAAATATCTCAAAGAAGACGGAGTTCTCGGACTTGAAATAGGATATAATCAGGGAAAAGCGGTAAGCGAGCTTATGAGACCTTTTTTCTATAATATTGAAATCATAAAGGATTTAGGAGAAAATGACAGGGTTGTAATAGGCTTCAAGATATAAAGGATGTGGTTGCATGAGTTATCTTGAACTTTTCTTGATGTTTTTTAAAGTTGGAATGTTCACAATCGGAGGAGGATATGCGATGATTCCTGTCATACAGGAGGAAGTCGTCGATAAGAGAAAACTTCTCGATGTTACAGAATTTGTAGATGCGCTTGCAGTATCGCAGTCATCACCGGGAGCGCTCGCTATAAATATATCGGTGTTTCTGGGCTACAGAATGAAAGGTCTTCCAGGAGCGATTTTAGCTACTCTGGGTTCAGCGCTGCCTTCTTATATGATAATAATGCTGGTATCGACAGTGTTCTTCAAATACAGATCACTGCCTGCAATTGAGAGCATATTTGGAGGAGTTAGAGCGGCTGTAGTGGCTATGATAGGAGTTTCGCTTGTAAGTCTTATGAAAACTGTAAAACTTGGAAAATTCGGGTACGCAGTATTTGCAGCGGCGGCTGTGCTTCTGGTAGTGTTCAGTATAAACCCGATACCGGTGCTTATTTTAGGAGCTCTGACGTCGATAATATACGAAAGAATGAAAGGGGTGTAGATAAATGTCTGTACTTATAGATTTATTCATTTCATTCTTCAAGATAGGAGCTTTCAGTTTTGGCGGAGGCTTTGCTATGATTCCTTTTATTCAGGAAGAAGTCATAAACGCCCGCGGCTGGGTGAGTCAGGCTGAATTTCTCGACATGATTGCAATTTCTCAGGTCACTCCGGGACCTATAGCGATAAACTCAGCCACATTTATAGGTTCCAGGGTTGCAGGAATGATAGGAGGGGCAGTCTGCACTTTTGCAGTAATTCTTCCGTCGTTCATAGTTGTAATGACTCTCGTGCTTGCACTTAAAAGAGTAGGAAAAAGCAGACTTATGAATTCCATATATGCAGGTCTGAGACCTGTTGTAATGGCGCTTATATTTTCAGCGCTGATTTCAGTTGGAAGAGCTAGTATTTTCGACTGGGAAGGACTGGCCATAGCAGTTATTGCTTTCATACTGCTGATGACTAAGAAAGTAAATATGATTGTGGTATTGGTGCTTGCAGGACTTGCAGGATATATCCTGTACTAAAAGAGTCATTTTATGGTATAATTATATGTTGTACTAATTGATATTCAAAAGAATTTAATGCTAGAAAGGCGTGGAATATATGTTAGATAAATTAGATTTTCTAGAAGAAAGATATAAAGAACTCAGTCAGAAAATAAGCGATCCAGATGTGATTCAGAATATACAGGAATGGCAGAAACTTGTTAAAGAACATTCAGATTTAGAAGAAGTAGTTATGAAATACAGAGAACTTAAAAAAGTCAGAACAGGTATTGCTGAAGCGAAAGAAATGCTTCAGGAAAAACTTGATGATGAATTCAGAGAAATTGTGAAAATGGAAATAGACGAGCTTGAAGAAAAAGAGCCGGTTTTAGAAGAAGAGCTTAAGGTTCTTCTTATTCCGAAAGATCCTAATGATGAAAAGAATGTTATCGTGGAAATCCGTGCAGGAGCAGGAGGAGACGAAGCGGGAATATTCGCAGGAGATCTTTACAGAATGTATTCAAGATATGCAGAAAGAGAAGGATGGAAACACGAGCTCATGAGTTCTTCTGAACAGGGTGTAGGAGGATTCAAAGAAGTAGTTTTCATGATAAAAGGAAACGGAGCTTACAGCAAGCTTAAATATGAAAGCGGTGTTCACAGAGTTCAGAGAGTTCCCGATACAGAGTCGAGCGGAAGAATTCACACTTCTACAGCGACAGTAGCAGTTCTTCCGGAAGTTGACGATGTGGACGTTGAAATAAATCCGCAGGATGTAAGAGTCGACGTTTACCGTTCATCAGGTAACGGAGGACAGAGTGTTAACACGACTGACTCTGCTGTAAGACTTACTCATATTCCAACTGGAATAGTAGTTTCGTGTCAGGACGAAAAATCTCAGCTTAAGAATAAAGACAAAGCGTTTAAAATTCTAAAAGCGAGACTTTACGACCAGATGATGGAAGAACAGCATGCTGAAATTGCTGAAGAAAGAAAGAGTCAGGTTGGAACAGGAGACAGAAGTGCGAAGATCAGAACTTACAATTTCCCTCAGGGAAGAATTACTGATCATAGAATAAATATGACTGTTTATAAGCTGGATAATTTCTTAGACGGTGATATAGGAGAAATGGTCGATGCTCTGGGTACAACGGCTCAGGCTGAAAAGCTTAAGCAGATAAGCTAAGGGTGAAACGAATGAAAAAGACTAGAATTATTAAATCTGAAGATTTTGAAGAAAATTTAGATGAGATAGTATACGTTTTAAAAGCTGGAGGACTTGTAGTCTTCCCAACTGAAACAGTTTATGGAATAGGAGCCGACGCTATGAATGAAGAAGCGGCGGTTTCTATTTATGAGGCAAAAGGCAGACCTCAGGATAATCCTCTGATAGTCCATATATCGAATGAAGAGCAGCTTGAAAGAGTTGCCGCAAAAATTCCGAGAATGGCAAAAAAAGTTATGAAAAAATTCTGGCCGGGGCCTCTTACAATAATATTCAACAAAAAAGAAGAAGTTCCGGAAAAGACGACAGGCGGCCTTCAGACGGTTGCAGTAAGAATGCCGGCTAATGATATAGCGCTTAAGCTGATAGAGGCTGCAGACACGCCCATAGCGGCTCCAAGCGCTAATATTTCAGGAAAGCCGAGCCCTACGAAGCTTGACCATGTCGTTCTCGATCTTTTCGGGAGAGTCGATGTAATAATCGACGGAGGAGAAACGGAATACGGGCTTGAGTCTACAGTTCTCGATCTTACAACTGAGACACCGATGATTTTAAGACCGGGATATATAACTAGAAAAGAGCTTGAAAAAGTTCTAAAATGCACTGTTCAGTATGATCCGTCGCTAAAAAAAGACGAATCAGGGAACACTATTCTTCCGAAATCTCCAGGACAGAAGTATAAACACTATTCTCCGGAGGCTGAACTTAAAGTGTTCGTTTCAAAAGACAGAGATGCCGTTCTGAAGAGAATGCTTAAAGAAGAGAAGAAGTTTATGGGAAGAGGATATAAGACAGCTATCATAACTGTAGACGAAAATAAGGATAAATTTAAATCTGAGAATGTAATATCGCTCGGAAGCATAGAGAATTATGAGGAGCTTGCCCATAATCTGTTCGGCGCTCTGAGAGAATGCGATATAATAAAGCCGGATATAATAATTTCTGAAGGATTTGAGAGCAAAGGAGTAGGAAGAGCTCTTATGAACAGGCTTGAAAAGGCTTCAGGACAGAACATAGAGTACTTAGACTGATATAAATAAACAGAGTAGGTGAATTCATTTGAAAATACTTTTTGTCTGCACAGGAAATACCTGCAGAAGTCCTATGGCTGAGGCTCTTATGAAAGAAATTTCTAAAGAAAAAGGACTTGATATTGAAGTGTCCTCAGCAGGAATTCTTACAGCAGACGGACTTCCGATGTCTGTAAATTCTGAAGAGGCTTTAGCTGAAAAAGGAATTGAACTCAAAGGATTCAGTTCGACTCAGCTCACAAAGGAAATAACTGAAGATGCCGATCTCATAATAACGATGTCGGAGTCTCATAAAAAAGCTGCATCTGAGTATTTTGGAGGAGGAGACAAGGTATATACTCTGTCTGAATTTGCGGGAGAATCCGGGAATATGGAGATAAGAGATATAAGAGATCCGTACGGTCTTCCTCTTGATTACTATATAGAATGCAGGAATGATATTGAAGAAAGAATAGTTAAAATGGCTGAAAAACTTACTGATGAGGTGAAAGGGATATGAAAATAGGGTTAGGAAGCGATCATGGAGGATATGAACTGAAAGAAAAGATAAAAAAACATCTTGAAGACAGAAATATCGAATACGTGGATTATGGAACTGATTCACTTGAATCAGTAGATTATCCTGATTACGGAAAGAAGACTGCAGAAGGAGTTATAAACGGAGATTGCGACAGAGCCATAGTAGTATGCGGAACTGGAATAGGAATTTCTGTTGCGGCGAATAAAGTAAAAGGAATAAGATGTGCACTCTGTTCAGATACTTATTCAGCAAGAATGTCGAGAGAACACAATAATGCAAATATGCTTGCACTTGGAGGAAGAGTTCTCGGAGAAGATCTTGCCAAAGAAATCGTGGATTCATGGCTTGACGGTGAGTTTGCAGGCGGAAGACACGCAAGAAGAGTGGATAAAATAATGGAAATAGAGAAGTAGGTGCTTAGATTGGGAAAAACTGTTATATTAGATCATCCGCTTATTGAACATAAAATAGCGATACTTAAAAATAAAAATACAGGAACTAAAGAGTTCAGAGAAGTTGTAGATGAACTTGCTATGATTATAGCTGTTGAAGCAACTAGAGATTTGGAGTTAACTTCACACAAAATAGAAACTCCTCTTGCTGAGACAGAAGTTAAAATGATAGATGGTAAAAAGCTTATTCTTGTTCCAATACTGAGAGCTGGATTAGGAATGGTTGAAGGCTTTCTTCAAGTAATGCCGAATGTAAAAGTCGGCCATGTTGGACTTTACAGAGAACCTGAAACGCTTAAGCCTGTTGAGTACTACTGCAAACTGCCGGTAGATACTGAAAACAGAGATGTGATAGTTCTTGATCCTATGCTTGCAACTGGAGGATCGGCGGAAGCGGCTGTTCAGTTCGTGAAAGAGAGATTCAAACCTAGAAAGGTATCTATGGCATGCATACTTGGATGTCCAGAAGGTATAAATCATCTGAAAGAGCATCATCCGGATATAGATCTTTATGTTGCTCATGTAGATGAAAAGCTGAACGAACATGGATATATTCTTCCAGGACTTGGAGACGCAGGTGACAGAATATTCGGAACGGAAGGAACAGATTAGAATCATAGATTGAAACTGTTATTAAAAATAAATTTTTTGAATTGTGAAATCCTCTGACCGGCTTTAATCTGTCAGAGGATTTTTTTATAAAGAAATTTTTAAAAGATTTCAGAACGTCAGATAAGCGCAAATATTTGATTTCAAAGCCTTGTAGTATAAAAAATCTATATTATAATATAGATAAGTGAAAAATTAAGCTTTATTTGAGGGGAAATGATTATGAGACCCAGCTGGGATGAATATTTTATAGAAATAGTCAATGTTATAAAAAAACGTTCTACCTGCTGCAGAAGACAGGTTGGAGCTCTGATTGTTAAGGACAAGAAGATTCTTTCAACGGGTTATAACGGATCTCCAACTGGTCTGAGACACTGCGAAGAGGTGGGATGTCTGAGAGACGAACTCGGAATACCTTCGGGGCAGAGGCATGAGCTTTGCAGAGGACTGCACGCTGAACAGAATGCGATAGTGCATGCGGCTCATTCCGGCGTGAGTATTGCCGGATCTACTATATATGTAACTAACCAGCCATGTATACTGTGCGCTAAGATGATTATAAATGCAGGGATAGTAAGAATAGTCTATGAAAAAGGATATCCGGATGAGCTTGCTATGGAACTGCTTAAAGAAGCGGGCGTGGAAATTACTAAGCTGGAAATAAAGAACGGAGAGGAAAGTTGATGAGTTATTTAAAAATATTAATCGTTCCTATGCTTATAGCATTTATTGCGACTCCTTTTGCAAAGAAAGTTGCATCGATGATAGGAGCAATAGATGTTCCTAGAGACAACAGAAGAATGCATACTAAGCCGATACCTAGGCTCGGAGGACTGGCGATATTTATAGCGGCGACAATATCGATTCTGATATTTGAGAAGATGTCGCCGGAGATAATAGGTTTTTTAATCGCTTCCGTAATAATAACTATAACGGGAATAATAGATGACGTGAAAGAGCTTCCAGCAAAACTGAAACTGGGAATTCAGATACTTGCGGCAGTAGTGCTTTATTTCGCAGGAATAAGAATAGAAATACTGTCGGATCCGATTTTTTCAGATCATGGATATATAGGACTTCAATGGTATCTTTCTTTTCCACTGACTGTTTTCTGGATAGTCGGAGTTACAAACACTATAAATCTTATAGACGGACTTGACGGTCTCTCAGCAGGAATAAGTGCGATAGCGGCTATATCTATGGGTATAGTTACAGCACTTGACGGGAATTATGCCGCTGCTGCATTCGCTTTTATAATCGCGGGATCGGCAATAGGATTTCTTCCTTATAATTTCAATCCTGCAAGTATATTCATGGGAGACACTGGTGCTCTGTATCTTGGAATATCTCTGGCAGCGATATCGATAGAAGGAGCAGTTAAAAGCACAACGGCAGTAGCCTTCGTAATACCTATGCTTATTTTAGGACTTCCGCTGTTCGACACTTCTTTTGCAATGTTCAGAAGATACAGAAACGGAAAACCGATTATGGGAGCTGACAGAGGACATATACACCACAAACTCATAGATCTCGGATTTGGACAGAAGAAAACAGTGCTGATACTTTACGGAGTCGGAATAGCTTTCGGGCTTCTTGCAATATTGATATATACAAGCCTGGATTTTGTGAGCGGAATAATCCTTATAGCAATTTTTGTGGCAGTGCTTTTACTTTTTAAGAATAAGATAAGAGCGCTAATTGTAAAAGCTAGAAGAAAAAGAGGATAGAAAGAGTTTTAAAATAGAATTTTAATAAAAGGTGGAGATTTTTTTGATAAAAGTAATGACGATATTTGGTACTAGACCTGAAGCGATAAAAATGGCTCCAGTTATAAAAAAACTTAATGAAAATCCAAATATAGATCATAGAGCCTGTGTGACTGCACAGCACAGAGATATGCTTGACCAGGTTCTGAATATTTTCGGAATAAAACCTGATTATGATCTCAACATATTTTCTCCAGGACAGAGTCTTTCAGATATAATGGCGAAATCGCTGAAAGGTCTTGAAGAGGCGATAAAGGATTTCGGACCTGATCTGATTCTAGTTCAGGGAGACACTTCAACTGTGTTTGCAGGTGCGCTTGCAGCATTTTACAATAATGTTGAAATCGGCCATATAGAAGCAGGTCTCAGAAGCGGAAATCTCTATTCTCCATTCCCTGAAGAAGCTAACAGAAAGCTTACGGGAATAATATCTAATTTCCATTTTGCTCCAACAGAGGACAGCAAAGAAAATCTTCTTAAAGAAGGATATTCTGAGGAAAATATCTATATTACGGGAAACACATCGATAGATGCGCTTTTAGATATAACTGAAAAGCCTTTTGAATTCGAAGATGAAGTTCTTAAAAATATAGATTTTGACAGTAAAAGAGTAATTTTACTGACTTCTCATAGAAGAGAGAATTTAGGAAAACCTATGGAGAATATATTCTCAGCAGTAAGAAGAATCGTTGATAAATACGATGACTGTGAAGTAGTATTCCCTGTTCACCTGAATCCTAAGGTAAGAGAAATTGCAGAGAGAATACTTGGAGACAGTGAAAGAGTTCATCTGATAGAGCCTCTTGACTATCTTCCATTTGCCAATCTGCAGAAAAAATCTTATTTTATAATTACAGATTCAGGAGGAGTTCAGGAAGAGGCGCCTACATTAGGAAAGCCGATACTCGTGATAAGAGAGGAAACGGAAAGACCGGAAGGAATAGAAGCAGGAACTGCTAAACTTGTCGGAACTTCCGAAGAGAAAGTTTTCAGCAGCATGGATACTCTTATGTCTGATGAAGAAGCTTACGAAAAAATGGCTTCAGCAGTTAATCCTTATGGAGACGGAACGGCTGCGGAAAAAATAGTAGACATAATAGAAAAGTCTTTTGAAAGCAGAAGAAATCATAAATAGGTAGATTTATAACGGACAAAATGGTATAATACTTGTTAATGGACCCTAACTTAAACTTAAGTTAGGGTTTTATTTATTAAATGCTGTCAAACGTTTGCAGAATCTGTAAATATTAAACTGGAACTGAAAACGAAAGACGGCTTTAAATTTGTGAAAAGCGGTTTAGTGCTTTAGTGCTTTGATGTATACATCAAAAACGGTATTAATTATGTTAAATATTTATTATAATATATATAAAGCAGGTGAGTAGTATTGAAGAACAAAACTAGAATTTTAGCAAATCTTGCTTTAGTAACCCAAATTGGTTTAACTGTGGCACTAATTCTCATATTCTTCATATTTCTCGGAAAAGTTTTAGATGATAAACTCGGAACTAAGGTTGTATTTCTTATAATTTTTACGATTATAGGAGTTCTTTCGGCTTTTAATTATATTTTTAGAATAGGAATCAGCGGAGCGGGTAAGAATAGAAAGACGACAGTCAGTTACGATAAAAAAGAAACTAAAAAACTTTCAGAAGAAAATGAGCATATTCAGAGAGAAAAACTGAAGGAAAAAGAGAAGAAAAAAGAGATGTACGAAAAGTCAAAGCGCTTAAAAGAAAAAAGAAAAGAGGATAATCAGAATGGCGTTAGGTAAAAATTACATGGGCACTATAATAAAGAGAAGTCTCATAATTATAGCGGCCGCATCACTAATATTTCTAATAATTTTTGATAATCCTAAACCTTATATACTGGGCGCAGTTTTCGGCGGAATAATAAATATTCTGTCTCTGAAGCTTTTGGAACTGAGCACAAAAAAGGCTATGAACATGAATGAAGGAAAAGCAAAAGCTTATGCCAGTGTAAACTACTTTATAAGATTTGCGATATATGGTATAGTTTTAGTAATAGCTGCAAAGGCAGATTATATTAGTTTTATAACTACAATAATCTTCATGTTCACTGTAAAAACGGTTATAGTTTTAGACAGTCTTTACGATACTATTAAAAAAGCTTAGAAACAGCTCTTAAAAATTAGATAGTTTTTTCTGTCAAATTCAGAGAAAACGTTATCCAAATTTACTTAAATCATGTATGATTCACTTAAATTTTAAGTGTTGAAATAAAATCAGCAATCAGTGAAAACTGATATGGTTTAAAATATCTAATGAAAGGGGGAAAAGCTTTGGAAGAAATGGGTATAAAATTTATGCTGGGCGGCAAAGAGATTTTTATCCACGACACAATCGTAAACTCCATAATAATTACGATAGGTCTGATAATATTCGCATTCGTCGTAAACAGCAAAATTAAGAAAGCCGATCCTACTAAAAAGCCGACAGGCCTTGTGAACGTAATGGAGATAGTTTATACAATGGTTCATGATCTTGTTGAGAGTACAATGGGGAAAGGACCTACTAGAGAAAGATTATTTCCATACTTAATGACATTAGTTTTATTTTTACCAATAGCAAACATATTTGGGCTGTTAGGATTTTCACCGCCTACTTCAGATTACAACGTAACTCTGTCGCTGGCGCTGATAACATTCGTTATGACTCAGTATTACGGTATTAAAACTAACAAGCTTAGCGGTTATTTAAAAGGATATATAGAACCGGTTGCATTTCTACTGCCGCTTAACATTGTTGGAGAAATATCCAACCCTATATCATTATCTTTCCGTCTATTCGGTAATATACTGAGCGGGGGAATAATAATGGGACTGCTTTATCAGGCGCTTGGATGGATTGCACCGCTTTTAACACCGGTGTTCCACACATACTTCGACCTTTTTGCAGGATTCATACAGACATTCATATTCTTAATGCTTACAATGGTGTTTGTTGGAGGAAATCTTCCAGACGAGGAAGAAGCAGTGAGTTAGTTTCAAAAGTGAATCTCCAGATGATTAAGCAGGAGACAACCGAAAATACGGCATGGACTGCCGGAATATACGCCTGTGGACATTGAAATGGGCCTATGGCTCAAATAAATATGGATGAAGCAGGAAACTCATACTTCAAAGTGGAGTGGTTCTAAGACACAAATCCCCCAGGGGATAAAATAAAAAATATAAAAAATAAAACATTTTAAAATCTAAGGAGGATACAAAAAATGGAAGGTATAACAAGTGAAGCTTTTATATTAGGATGTTCAGCGATAGGAGCTGGATTAGCATTAATCGCAGGTATAGGACCTGGGATTGGACAGGGATATGCAGCAGGTCAGGCAGCAGCAGCTGTTGGTAGACAGCCAGAAGCACAAGGGGACATCATCAAAACGATGGTACTTGGACAGGCGATAGCTGAGTCTACTGGTATCTACGGACTAGTTGTAGGGATCATCCTTCTATTCGTAAAACCACTAGTATAGATCTTCCTTACAATCCGGAGGCTCTATAATTATGACTGCTTTTTCAGAAAAGCGGCTAATAATATGGAGAGGTGAGAGTACTCATCTCTCATTTAACGTAATCGGGGCAGGAATCTTCGCTTTTCAGAGAAGATGCTTGCCGGCATAATACAATAATGTAATAAGAGTTAATCCTTTTGAGTAAGGAAGGGAGGATGAAATATGTTTACAGTACACATATTACCTGATTTAGCAAACATGATACCTCAGCTTATAGCGACTCTTATACTGTTCTTAGTTCTAAGAGCTAAGGTTACAGAACCTTTAAAGAATTTTCTAAATAAAAGAGCAGATGCGATTCAGGCAGATTTAGATGCTGCAGAAGCTGAAAAAACTGAAGCTGAAAAGCTAAGAGTTGAATACGAGTCAAGTCTTGACAATGCTAAAAACGAAGCTAGAGAGATTGTTGACTCAGCTAAGAAAAGAGGAGATCAGTTAAGAGATGAAATAGTGGCTGATGCTAAGAATGAAGCTCAGATTATCACTGAAAGAGCTGCAAATGAAATTGAAAGAGAAAAAGGAAAAGCTCTTGATTCTCTTAAATCAGAAGTTGCTGACATGGCAATGATGGTGGCTAGCAAAGTTGTTAATAAAGATTTAGATAAAAATACCCACAAAGACATGATAGATCAGTTTATCAATGAGGTAGGGGAATCAAAATGGCAAAGTTAGTTGGAAAAAGATATGCTGAAGCTTTATTCGAAGTTGCAGCGGAAGAGAATAAATTAGAAGAGTTTAAACAAGAAATAAAAGCTGTTGCAGATGTATTTAAAGACAATCCGAAGCTTGAAACTATCTTTACCCATCCAAGAGTTACTAAAGACGAAAAGAAACAAATGATAAAGGAACTTTTCGAAGGAAGAGTTGCTCAGGAAATCCTGAATCTCTGCTATATCGTGATAGACAAAGGAAGAGAGAAATATCTTGGAGATATAAGCGAATCTTACAAAGATCTATCTAACGATGAGCTGGGAATTGTAGAAGCAGATGCTTACACTGCAGTTCCAATGACTCAGGATGAAATAGACAAACTTCAGGAAAAATTATCTTCGAGCTTCAAGAAGCAAGTCGATCTCAAGACTCATATCGATAAAGATTTAATCGGAGGAGTTCTTGTGAAAGTTGGAGATAAAGTAATTGATGGCAGTATTAAAGGTAAGTTAAGCGAAATTCAGAAGGAATTAAATAATATCAGGCTTACAGCGGAATAGAGGTGAAAGGATAAATGAATCTAAGACCTGAAGAAATTAGTTCAATTATAAAAGAACAGATAAAAAGGTACGATAGTAAAATAGATGTTGTAGACGTAGGTACAGTTATCCAAGTTGGGGACGGTATCGCCAGAGTGCACGGACTAGAAAAATGTATGGCTGGTGAGCTTCTAGAATTCCCAGGAGAAGTTTACGGTATGGCTCTTAACCTTGAGGAGGACAACGTAGGTTGCGTTCTTATGGGTTCTGATAAACACATAAAAGAAGGAGACACTGTAAAAAGAACTGGAAGAATAGTTGAAGTTCCTGTTGGAGAAGAAATGATAGGAAGAGTTGTTAACGCACTTGGACAGCCTATAGACGGTAAAGGACCTATCAATACAGATAAACGTAGACCAGTTGAAGCAGTTGCATCAGGAGTTATAGCGAGAGAATCAGTTTCTGAGCCGCTTCAAACAGGGATAAAAGCAATAGACTCGATGTTCCCTATAGGTAGAGGACAGAGAGAGCTTATAATAGGAGACAGACAGACAGGAAAGACTGCTATAGCAGTTGATACGATTCTGAACCAGAAAGGTGAAGACGTAATATGTATATATGTTGCAATCGGTCAGAAGAGATCGACAGTTGCACAGATAGTTAGTTCATTAGAATCAAGAGGAGCTATGGACTATACTATAGTTGTTTCAGCGACTGCATCGGAACTTGCGCCGGTTCAGTATATAGCGCCATATGCAGGAGTTGCTATGGGAGAAGAATTCATGTATAACGGAAAAGACGTTCTAATAGTTTATGATGACTTATCGAAGCACGCGGTTGCATACCGTGCAATGTCGCTTCTACTTCGTAGACCGCCAGGACGTGAGGCATATCCGGGAGACGTTTTCTATCTTCACTCAAGACTTCTTGAGAGAGCGGCTAAAGTTAACGATAACTACGGCGGAGGATCAATAACAGCTCTGCCAATAATCGAGACTCAGGCTGGAGACATCTCGGCATATATACCTACAAACGTTATATCGATAACAGACGGTCAGATATTCCTTGAAACAGAACTTTTCTTCGCAGGACAGAGACCGGCGGTTAACTCAGGACTTTCAGTTTCGAGAGTTGGGGGAGCTGCTCAGATACCAGCGATGAAAAAAGTTTCAGGAGGACTTAAACTTGAGCTTGCACAGTACTCAGAGCTAGTGGCATTCTCACAGTTCGGTTCAGACCTTGATAAAGAAACACAGGAAAGACTTGCTCAAGGGGAAAGAATACTTGAGATACTTAAACAGCCTCAGTATTCACCGCTTCCAGTAGAAAAGCAAGTTATGATAATATACGCAGTAACAAACAAATATCTTTCAGATGTTCCAGTAGAAAGAGTTAAAGAATTCGAAACTGAATTCTTAAGCTATATGGAACAGAACCATCCTAATGTAGGAAAGTCTGTAAAAGAAACTAAGAAATTAGAACCTGAAGTAGAAGAAGAACTGAAAACAGCATTAGCTGAATTCAAGAAAACTTTCTTATAGGATTTAATTAAGTCGGACTTTAAAATTAGGAGGTGAGTTTATGGCTCAAATGGGAGATATTAAGAGAAGAATAAAAAGTGTCAACAGTACTATGCAGATAACGAATGCGATGTATCTGGTATCTTCTGCTAAAGTAAGAAAGGCTAGAGAAAAAGTTGAGGAGACAAGACCTTATACTCAAGCGATAGTAGAAAGTATAAAGAGAGTTCTTGCGAATGCAAAAGGTGTTTCTCATCCTTTCTTAGAAAAAAGAGAAGCTAAAAACATCGTTTATATATTAGTATCTTCAGACAGAGGTCTTGCAGGAGGTTTTAACGCAAACCTTATGAAAGCTGCAGAAGAGGATATGGCTGGAAGAAATAAGGACAGCATAAGCATAATATCTTACGGAGCAAAAGCTAGAGACCACTTCCAGAGAAGAGATTACGATATTAGTCTCTGTATAACAGGTATTACTGAAGATCCTGGTTATGTCGATGCTAGAAGAGCAGGAGACATGCTGATAAAGAAATATAAAGAGGGCGAAATAGATGAAGTTAAACTCGTTTATACGAAATTTAACAGTGTAATATCTCAGGAGCCCAAGGTAATGCAGCTGCTTCCGGCTGAAATAGAAGGGGACAGTTCAGAAGAAGAAGGAAAACAGAACCTTACTCTTACTGAATACGATCCTTCCCCAGAAGTAGTTTTAGATTATCTAATACCTAAATATATTAACGGAGCCATATATGGTGCGCTGATAGAGTCATCGGCGAGTCAGCAGGGAGCAAGAATGACTGCGATGGAGTCAGCGACAGACAACGCTGAAGAGATGATAGAATCTCTAGGACTACTATATAACAGAGCACGTCAGGCATCTATAACACAAGAAATTACGGAAATAGTAGCAGGTGCGGATGCACAGGCTTAAAATTTAGCAGAGGAGTGAAGTAAATGGCTAATGAAAACATGGGAAAACTAGTACAGATCATAGGACCTGTGTTGGATATAAGATTTAGCGATGACAATCTGCCAGAACTTTTAAACGCGATTGAAATAGAGAATGGCGACGACAAAGTAGTTGCAGAGGTATCTCAGCATATCGGAGACGATACTGTTAGATGTATCGCGATGTCTTCAACTGACGGACTAGTTAGAGGAATGCCGGCGTTAAACACTGGTGCTCCGATATCAGTTCCAGTAGGAGACGATATCCTAGGAAGACTTCTAAACGTTCTGGGAGAAACAATAGATGAAAAAGGACAGCTGGACGATGCTAAGAAGCTGCCTATACACAGAGAGGCGCCTTCATACGAAGAGCAGGAGACAGCTACAGAAATATTTGAAACTGGAATAAAAGTTATCGACCTTATAGCGCCATACGCTAAGGGAGGTAAAATAGGTCTGTTCGGAGGAGCCGGAGTTGGTAAAACGGTTCTTATCCAGGAGCTTATAAACAACATAGCTAAAGAGCACGGTGGTCTTTCAGTTTTCGCAGGAGTTGGAGAGAGAACTAGAGAGGGTAATGACCTTTACTATGAAATGATTGAGTCGGGAGTTATCGACAAAACAGCTCTAGTATTCGGACAGATGAATGAGCCGCCAGGAGCGAGAATGAGGGTTGCCCTTACAGGACTTACAATGGCGGAATACTTTAGAGATGTAGAAGGACAGGACGTTCTTCTGTTCATAGACAACATATTCAGATTTACACAGGCTGGTTCAGAGGTTTCAGCACTTCTAGGACGTCTGCCTTCAGCGGTTGGATATCAGCCGACACTAGCGACAGAGATGGGGGCTCTTCAAGAGAGAATCACTTCTACTAAGAAGGGATCTATCACATCTGTTCAGGCAGTTTACGTTCCTGCGGACGACTTAACTGACCCGGCGCCGGCAACAACGTTTACACACCTTGACGCGACAACAGTTCTTTCACGTCAGATATCAGCACTTGGAATCTATCCAGCTGTTGACCCTCTAGATTCAACATCTAGAATACTTGACCCAGTAGTTGTTGGGGAAGAACACTATGAAGTTGCACGTCAAGTTCAGGAGATTCTGCAGAGCTACAAAGAACTTCAGGATATCATAGCTATACTTGGTATGGACGAGTTATCTGAAGAACAGAAAATAATAGTTGCTCGTGCAAGAAGAATTCAGCGTTTCCTATCTCAGCCATTCAGCGTTGCAGAGCAGTTCACAGGAATGCCTGGAGCTTATGTTCCGCTGAAAGAAACTATAAGAAGTTTCAAAGAGATACTAGAAGGAAAGCATGACGATCTTCCAGAATCAGCATTCTTATTCGTTGGAACTATCGAAGATGCAGTAGAAAAAGCTAAAAAGATGAAAGAATCTGAATAAGCTTAGTTAATTTGGAGGTGAAGAAATGTCTCAATATTTCTTAGAGATAATTACTCCAGAACGTAAATTCTTCGAAGGTGAAGTGGACAGAGTTATAGCAAGAAGCATATCAGGAGATGTTGCTATACTTGCAAACCATATACCGCTAGTTACTCCATTAGAGATAAGCATACTGAAGATAAAGTCTGGAAGTGACGATATGAGAGCGGCTATATCTTCGGGTTATATGGAAGTCTCTAAAGAGAAAACTACAATAATTGTTGACGCAGCAGAATGGCCAGATGATATAGATCTAGAAAGAGCTGAAGCTGCTAAGCAAAGAGCAGAAGAAAGACTTCGTTCAGGACAAGACACTGATGTTGCTAGAGCAGAATTTGCCCTTAGCAGAGCGATTAACAGAATTAGTGCAAAAAAAGGAAACTAATATAATTTATATAAAATCAGTAGTTCGAAATCAGACCGGTCTTCCGGTCTGATTTTTTTATTTAAAACAAGTGGACAAGAGGTGGTTTTATGAAAAGAACTTACTATAATATAATAAAAAAGAAGTTCACCCTTAAAGACGGATTCTGGGCCTGGATAGGCGCATTCATAGCAATAGGAATCATCATGTTTATAGATGAATATGTATTAGGACTCACTTCCGGAAGTGTGAGCATGAATCTGGCATCTTTCGGAGCATCTGCAGTTCTTGCTTACGGCGCTGTAAACAGTCCCTTGGCTCAGCCGAGAAATATAATAGGAGGACATATGGTTTCTGCTATTATAGGTGTCACTGCTTATAAGGCGCTTGGCGGTTTCTCAATAGAATTTGCGGCGGCTGCGGCAGTTGCAACGGCAATATTCATAATGCTGATGACGGATACACTTCATCCGCCTGGAGGAGCGACGGCTCTTTTTGCAGTTACAGGAGGAGAAAATATACACAGACTGGGATATGTATATGTAGCAGCTCCAGTTCTGATAGGGGCAGTCATAATAGTTCTAGTAGCTCTTATAGTGAACAATCTTTCCAGACATGAAAACAGAAAGTATCCTAGAAGAATTGAATAGAAAATTCTCTTTTAATCTGTTAAATTGAGAAAAAGAGTAAATTTTTAAGCATAAATCGGGTATATATAGAATGCAATTCAAATTCGAAAGGAGATGTTAGCCATGGCAAGGTCCAGATTTAAATTATTGGCAATTATAGCTGTGCTTATTGTAACAGTAAGCACAATAGTGTTCGCCCAGCCGGAAGCTGTTCTGAATGCCGGAGAAACTTCAGACAGAACGTCATTCTATGCAGGAGACAATGTTCAGATTGACGGGAATGTAAACGGTAACGTATTTGCAGCAGGAAATACTGTAGTCGTAAATGGAAAAATCGACGGGAACCTCTTTGCAGCAGGAAATGTGGTAAATGCAGGAGGAGAAGTTACAGGTTCTGTATTTGCGGCAGGAAATAATGTTACAATATTAGGAAAGTCAAGAGATGCAAGTGTTGCAGCTTCATCATTAACTATTACAGATGATGCTGAAGTTGAAAGAGATTTTACTTATGCAGGAGCAGGCGCAAATCTTGGCGGTAAAATAGGAAGAGATTTTATGGGATTTTTCGATACTGTAAGTGTGACAGATTCATTTACAGTAGGAAGAGATATGGAATATTCAGCAAGTGAAGAAATTCCGGGTATCGATTCTAAAGTCGGAGGAACTGTGAAATTTGAAGATGCAGCACAAGTTCAGCAAGAAGCTGAAAGCAAAACTGCTGCGGCAAAATTTGGCTTAGGAGTTCTTTCATTTATTAAGTCTGTAATAGGGCTTCTTATAGTATGGGCTTTAGGAAAAGTGATAAAGAAAAATATGTGGATAGAGAATGCAGTAGAGCTTAAGAAAAAACCTCTAGTGACTTTCGGGATAGGTGTAGCGTCAATTATAGTCGGAATCGTTCTTTTATTCCTGCTTCTTTTAACAGGAGTCGGAGCAGCGGCGAGTCTGATAGGAATGGCGTTCTACGGAATATTCATGTATACTTCACAAATAGTTTCCGCAGTAGCGATTGGAGATGCTATATTTAAAGGCAAAGAGATTCACTACGGAGTATGGGGAGCACTTATAGGAATTGTCATAATAAAAGTTCTTGGACTCATACCTTTTGTAGGATTTATTATTAAATTTATGGTGGCAAGTTTCGGTTTCGGAGCTATAATGATAAATCTCTACAGAAAAAGAGGTTATGGTCCTAAAGTGCCGGCAGACACCTCATTAAATTAAATTTGAATGTAACGGAGTGTAAAATAATGAAGACCGGATCTTGAGTCCGGTTTTCTGATTTTAGAATATTTTGACTGTATTTAAGGAATAATGAGTACAGGGTTTATGCTTATTGTTTAGGAATTAACAAAATTCTTACAGAAAGAGAATAACAATAGTAAAAATCCCGTACTTATTGTATAATTAAATTGGGATATAATATTAATGGTTAGGAGGATAGGAATTGCAGAGAATAATAGTTGAGAAAAGTCCTCCCCTAAAAGGAAGTGTCAGGGTAAGCGGCGCTAAGAATTCAGCCCTACCGATACTAGCGGCAACTCTGCTCTCATCGGGAACTTGCAAACTTGAAGATGTGCCTGATTTAAACGATGTTAAAATAATATCGGAAGTTCTCAAGATACTAGGAGCTGAAGTTGAGAAGATTGGTAAAGAAGAAATGAAAATAAATGCATCAGATATAAAAGCATTTGAGGCGCCTTATGAACTGATGAGCAAAATGAGGGCATCTTTCTTGGTTATGGGGCCTCTGCTTGCCAGACTGGGCAGAGCCAGAATTGCAATGCCTGGAGGATGTGCTATAGGCAGCAGACCAATAGATCTTCATTTAAAAGGTTTCAAGGCTTTAGGGGCAGAAATAATATCAAAAGAAGGTTATGTAGAAGCAAAAGCAGATAAACTTATTGGAAATGAAATATATTTAGACTTCCCAAGCGTAGGTGCCACTCAGAATATAATAATGGCGGCATCGCTTGCAGAAGGAGAAACAGTTCTTGAAAATGCGGCAATGGAGCCTGAAATAACAGATCTTGCCAATTACATCAACAAGATGGGCGGAGATATAAAAGGCGCAGGAACTAACACTATAAGAATAAAAGGAGTTCCATCTCTTGACGGAACTAATCATCAGATAATTCCTGACAGAATAGAGGCCGGAACTTACATGGTAGGAGCCGCTATAACTCAGGGCGATGTTACTGTAGAAAATGTACTTTCAAATCATATAAAGCCGGTAATAGCTAAACTTAATGAAATGGGTGCAGAAGTTATCGAAATGGAAGACAGCATAAGAGTAAAAGCTTCAGGAAAACTTAAAGCTGTTGATATTAAAACTCTTCCGTATCCAGGATTTCCTACAGACATGCAGTCACAGTTCATGACTCTTCTTGCACTTGCAGAAGGAAAAAGCGAAGTTATGGAAACTGTTTTTGAAAACAGATTCATGCATGCTGATGAACTTATAAAAATGGGCGCAGATATAGTTACAGATAACAGAAGAGCGATAATAACAGGCGTTGACAGTCTGAAAGGAGCTAAAGTGAGAGCAACTGACCTAAGAGCAGGGGCATCGCTGATACTTGCAGGTCTTGTAGCTGAAGGAACTACTGAGATATCTGATATTTACCATATTGACAGAGGATATTCAGACATTGAAGAGAAGATAAAAAGTTTAGGTGGAAAAATTTACAGAAAAGATATATAAATTTTAAAGAAAGAGATTAGTTTTAATGAAAGACTAGTCTCTTTTTTTATAAAATATTTTGATTATCAAAAAAAGGGGTATAAATGTTTATAAAGATAGTTTAGGAGGAAAGAATTATGATATTCAAGAATACTATATCACTGGATTTAGGAACATCTTCAGCGATAATATACATAAAAGGAAAGGGAATAGTTCTTCAGGAGCCTTCAATAGTGGCTATAGATGAAGACGGGAAAATAGCTGCTATAGGAGATGAAGCGAAGAGACGTCTGGGAAGAGGAGACGATATCAGAGAAGTGAAACCTCTTGAAGACGGAATGGTTTCAGATTTCAATATGGTCAGAACTATGGTTGAATATTTTCTTAACAGAGTAGTTGACACCGGTTTCTTCAGACCTGATGTAATAATATGTATTCCTGAAAAACTGACTGATGTTGAAGAAAGAGGAGTTATTCAGGCGGCACACGATTCGGGAGCTAATAATGTCGACATAGTTGTAAGACCTTTAGCGGCCGCGGCAGGAGCGGGAATAGATATAGACAGCCCTTATGCCAATATGATAGTCGATATGGGGGGAGGAACTACAGAAATATCTGTAGTTGCTTCTAGAAACATAGTAGACAGTCTATCTATAAAAGAAGGCGGAGACGCATTAAACAGAGATATAAAGGAATATATAAAAGAAAAGTACAATGCCGACATATCGATTAAAAATGCTGAAAATATAAAGAGAAGAATAGGCTCTGCTATAATATGTCCTAGAGAAGATTCTCTAGAAGTGAGTGTATGGGATTTAGATACTGATGAACAGAAAAAAATAACTGTCATGAATACTGAAGTTCAAAAAGCTATGGAAAAATCTCTTGCTTCAATAGTAGGAGCTATAAGAGATGTTCTGGACGGACTTACAGACGAAGAAAAAGCAGATATAACTAACCACGGGATAAATCTCATTGGAGGAGGAGCGCTTCTTGAGGGTGTAGACAGACTTATAGCGGCAGAGCTCGGAATAAAGACAAAAATTGCAGAAGATCCTATTACAGGAATAGCAATAGGGGCTTCTAAGATTTAGATTTATAATTATGATATAATAAATTCTATAAAGAGACATTCGTCAGAAGACGTCTGTCTCTTTTTAACTGAATAATAGAAATTTGAAAGAAGGATAAAAATGTTTCAAAATCTCTTTACTCAGTGTCTGGCGCTTTTCATACTCATAGGCGTCGGATATCTGATAAGAAAAAAAGAAATTCTGGGAGACAGAGAAGTTGCGGGACTCACAAATATAGTTGTACTTATAAGCATGCCTGCTTCAATTATAAATTCTATGACTATAGAATTTTCAAAGAGCAAGCTGTATTATGCAGGAGTCATATTCGTGATAAGTATTATAGGATATCTTCTGAAATATGCAATAGCGAGACTGCTCAATAAAGTTATTGGAAGCAGCCGTATTGAGAACTCTATATTCACACTTATGATTCTATTTTCGAATTGCGGATTTATGGGTCTTCCTGTAGTAGATGCTATATTTGGAAAAGAAGGAATGTTCTACGCTGCAATCGTCAATGTATGCTTTAATATAGTTACATGGACCCTAGGTATTAAAGTAGTGTGTGAAGGGGCTAATAAAGGGCATAAAATGAGTTTAAGAGAGCTTATAAGGAACCCTGGAATCATATCTGTAATCATAGGGCTTGCCGTTTTCATCATGCAGATAGATTTTCCGGAATTCATAGATATTCCGCTTGAAATACTGGCAGCGACTATGACTCCTCTAGCGATGTTCTCTATAGGAGCTTTTCTGACAGAAACGGATATAAAATCTGTATTCAGAGATATTAAACTGATTTTAAACACTGCAGTCCGTCTCATAATTTTTCCGGTAATAACGATGTTTCTTCTGAAACCTTTAAATCTTGACGGAGATATTGCAGGGGTTATAGTAATGCTTGAGGCGATGCCTGTAGCCGCAACTGTGGCGATATTCGCGAAACAGTTCAATTCAGATTATGAACTGGCGTCTAAAGGAATTTTTCTGTCGACTCTTCTGAGTCTTATAACGATTCCCGCAGTAATGGCAGTATTTTCCTCACTGTAGAATGAAAAAACAAATATTAAAATTGAGAATTTAATTGCTGTTCATAAAAGAACAGCAATTTTTTATTATATTCTTTAAATTCTTTAAATTGTAAATTTTTACTTAATTCTGATGAATTGGCCTCAGATAAGCATCTAAAAATTAGCTTTTACAAGGTGAAATGGGTTATAATAGAGTATACGGATAATTACGAATTTTAGAGAATATTAACTGAATAAGAGGTGAAAATATGAATTCTCAAGAGATAATGGAACTTCTTCCGCACAGATATCCATTTCTTCTAGTGGATAAGATAATAGAACTTGAAGAGGGTAAAAGAGCTGTCGGAATTAAAAATGTGACAATAAATGAACCGTTTTTTCAGGGACATTTTCCAGGAAAACCTATTATGCCGGGCGTGCTCATGGTTGAAGCGATGGCTCAGGTAGGACTTACAGCACTTAAGACTATGGATGAATATAAAGACAGGCTTGGTGTTTTTACCGGGATAGACAAGCTGAGATTTAAGAGACAGGTTGAACCTGGCGATACATTGAGAATAGAGGTAGAACTTGAGAAGATAAGAAGGGGAATAGGAGTAGCGCAGGGAACTGTAACGGTAGACGGAGAACTCGCATGCAAGGGCACAATAATGTTTGCTCTTGTTTAAATAGACAAAGGGAGTGTTATAAAAAATGATGAATGCACAGATTGGAATATCGGGTCGCAGTCTGAATCCTCAGTACATAAAGGATAAAGGATATAAAAGAACTCAGATATGTCAAGCTGTTGTACACTCATATCAACTGACGGATGTTATAAGAATGGCTAGAGACGGAGATATGAAGGTTGGATATCACTTGCCTATATATCACCAGTCAAATCCCAGAGATGCATTTTACATGAGCAAGAACTTCAGACTGAGAGATGCAAATTTCGAAATACTTGAAGCGAATCTCAACATGATAAAGGGGTTTAATGTGGATTATGCTGTTATTCATTTCATTTCGAATCAGATAGAAAATGAATCGTATGACAGTCTGGATGAATTTATAAATATAGCAGATAAAAGTCTCAGCAGACTGAATATGCTGGCTAAGGAGTATAATATCACTATAAATATTGAATATTCTTCTCTGCTTCTGGAGTACAGCAGTCCGAAACACTGGATAGATCTTGTATCAAAATATGAAAATATCGGATTGTGTTTAAACGTCGGAGAACTGTTTTTCAGAAGCAAGGAAAGAAATAAAGATTTCTATTCAGAACTTCAGATGATGCTGAACAGGGTGAACATGATACATCTTTACAATGCAAGAGAAAGAGCCGATGTGGATAAGTACGGATATATTCCGATAAATCCGGATCAGGATCCAAAAGAAGGCTGGATTGATATACTGAAGACTGTTTCTTATATAAAGAGACTTAAAAGAAAAATTCCTATAGTGCTGGATCCTAATTTTGATTATAAAGGCGAGAAATATTTCAGTGACGGTGTGAACTGGCTGAACGACTTACTTAACAATTAATTCAGAAGGGGAGAGGATAATATGGATTATAAGGAAAAATATGAATACTGGCTGAACGACCCTTATTTTGACGATGAGGTGAGAGAAGAGCTGGAAAGCATAAAAGATGATGAAGATGAAATAAAAGACAGATTTTATAAAGATCTGGAATTCGGAACTGCAGGACTGAGAGGTATTGTAGGATATGGATCGAATAGAATCAATAAGTATACTGTAGCAAAGGCGTCTCAGGGTATAGCTGAATATGTACTTGAAAGTTCAGACAGCGAAGTTAAAACAGCTTCTATAGCTTACGATGGAAGACTTAAAGCAGATGAGTTTGCGCTTACTGCTGCCAGAGTGTTTGCCGCTAACGGAATAAAGACTTATCTGTATGACAGTGTAAGACCGACACCTCAGGCTTCCTTTACGGTGAGAAGACTCGGAACTGATACAGGCGTGATGATGACTGCAAGTCACAATCCGCCGGAATACAACGGATATAAAGCTTACGGAAGCGACGGAGCGCAGTACTCTACTACAGATTCCGGAAAGATAACTGAAAAGTTCAATGATATAAAGTCATACGAAGAAATAAAGATAATTTCAGAAGAAGAAGCGAGAGAAAAAGGAATGATTGTGAGCGTTCCCGATTATGTTGACGATGAATACGTTGAGAATGTGCTTTCGCTGACTTTGAGAGATGACGATATAGATAAAGATATAAATATAGTATATACACCGCTTCACGGAGTCGGAGCCGAAAAAGTTCTTAAAGTTCTGGGAAAAAGAGGATTCAGCAATGTTCACATAGTCGAGGAGCAGGCTGAACCCGACGGAAGATTCCCGACTTTGACTTATCCTAATCCTGAGGACTTAAAAGCATTTGAACTGTCAGAAAAGTTAGCTGAGAAAGTTTCAGCGGATATAATAATAGCTACAGATCCGGATACTGACAGAGTTGCGGCTTTAGTCAGAGACGGGAAAGAATATAAGAGCATAAGCGGAAATGAAATGGGATATCTTCTTATGGACTATATTCTGACTGAAAGAAAGAAGAAAGGCAATATTCCAGAAGACGGAGTTCTCGTTAAAACTATAGTTTCTAGCAGATTTGCGGAGTATATAGCGGAAGACTATGGAATAGAATGCAGAGACTCATATACTGGATTTAAGAATATTGCCAAGGTTATAAGAGAGATGGAAAATGCTCAGGACGGAGAATATATATTCGGATATGAGGAAAGTATAGGATATCTTCCAGAAACTTTTGCAAGAGACAAAGACGCTGTATCTGCAACTATGCTTATAGCTGAAATGGCGGCGGCATATAAGAAAGACGGGATAAATCTTCTAGACAGACTCGAAGAGCTGTTTAAAACTTACGGATATTTTGAAGAAAAGCTGTATTCTGTTATAATGACAGGAATAGAAGGAAGAATGAAAATAGACAAGCTTATGGAAATTTTCAGAACAGACTATCCGAAAGAAATAGCAGGACACAGTGTTGTAGATGTCAAAGACTATCTGTCCCAGAAAGGCTATAAAGACGGAGAAACTTATGACTTAGGTTTCGATGAAAAAGAAAATGCTGTTAAATATATATTTGATGACGGTTCATGGTATGTAATGAGACCTTCAGGAACTGAACCGAAGATAAAAATATACATTTATTCGACAAAAAACGATAAAATTTCAGCAAAAAACAGAATTGATGATATTTCTTCAGTAATTGATGATATAATAAAAAAGGTGGAAGAAGAATAATCACAGATAATAGAATATAAAATCAATTAATGATGAAAGGCGGCGTATAATGATGAGAAAAAGGATTCTAGCTCTGCTTACTGTCTGCACAGTTTTCATATCGATTTTTGCAGTCAATATGGATACTGATGCATCTAATGAAGACAGAATCCCGATACTGATATATCATGATATCAGAGACGATTATGACGGAGACAATCCGATAGTTTTAGACACAGATACGTTTAAAGAAGGGCTTTTATATCTTAAGGCTCTTAATTACAATGCAATATCTTTTGACGACTATCTTGAATACAAGAACGGTCTCAAGGAGCTTCCTGAAAACCCTGTGATTCTTACATTTGATGACGGATATTACAGCAACTACAGCATAGCATTTCCTATTCTGAAAAAACTGGATATGAAAGCCAGCTTTGGAATAATAGGCTGGTCTGTAGGAAAAGACACTCAGGTTATAGGAAACAGCCCTATAATAAAGCATTTCTCATGGGAAGAAGCTAAAGAGATGGAAGAGAGCGGACTTATAACTATAGAATCGCACTCTTACGATCTTCACAATGTAGGGAACAGAAGAAACGAGTCTAACGGCGTTATAGGACTTTACTGGGAAAAGGAAGAAGATATAAAAGACAGAATAGTTAATGATGATTTCATGATACAGAAAGAGATATACGATAATTTAGGACATACTTCTAAAGTATTCACTTATCCTTTCGGAAGAAGAACAGACTTCACAGACAAGATATACAGTGAGCTTGGGTATGAATTCACTCTAGGAACTGATAATGGAATCTCAGACTTAAGTAAAGAGAGAAGCAATATAAAGAGAATAAACTCGTACAATCACGATGCAAGAGAATTCATAAAAAATATGCTGAGAGAAGAGAAGAAATCAGAAGTTCTTCCATTTGAAGAGATACAGGATCAGCAGACAAGAATTCAGCTGCTTGAAGATATGACGGGAATAGATCTTTAATAAAAATAGACTGACAAACAATTTTATATATATTTAAAAAGAACGGGGAGAAATCTCCATTCTTTTTTTAATCTTTCTTTTATAATTAATGGAATCTTTATTTTTTTGAAATATAATAGGAATTAGGGGAATTAGAGCGGAAAATAAAATTGAACAGGAGGAAAATATGGAAAAGATTGTCAGAAAATCAAAAATTATATTTCCAATACTGGCTTTTATAAGCGCAGTTTTAGGCGGATACGTTTCGCATACGATTATGAAAGACAATCCAGATGTGCAGCAGGCTAAAGAAATGCTGAAACAGACAGGTTCTGGAGGAATATCGGCTAAACTTCTGGATATGTCTCTTTCAGCATCTATACTTGTGAATATTGTATCTACAGCGGTTGCAGTGGGAATAGTCTATATAATTTGCAGACTTATATATAAGAAAATAAATAAGGACAATGAGGAAATGATGAGTGATTTTAACACAAACCATTTTGCAATAATGTCTTTTAAATATATAGGTATAATAATTGTTGCACTGCTTTCACTTATTCTGCAGAACAGCACCAGTTTTATTCTGTCGATAGTTCTCGGAGCAATAAAGATAATGCTCACTATAGCAGGGGCGAATTATGTATTCAGTGAAAAAAGGTATGAAAATCTCAAGTATGCGCCAAATATGATTCTGTATGTAATAGTGGGAATTCTAGGGTGATTTTATGATTAGAAAAAATTTAACTAAAATACTTATAGGAATTTCATTAATCCTTGCTGTGGGTGTTGCAGTATATGGTGTATATAATAATAAAAGTTCTAAAAAGACAGATGAAATTGAAAAATTCACAGTTCCGGCTAAAGACTATATATTCATAAACGGAGTAGTTAAGCCTAAAGATATGAGAGTTTATGAATCGAATTCTATGAAAGGCGAGCTCGACAGTGTAAACGTCTCAGACGGAGATCAGGTTCAGGCGGGTCAGATTCTCATGTCTTACAGAAATCAGGAAGCTATAAATCAGGAGTATGAATTGGGCTTCGATATACAGGGACTGAGAACTGCTGAAGCGAATGAGAAAGAACTGAGAAGAAAACAGGTGAAAAATCTGGAAACTCAGAGGGCAAATCTTATTCAGGAAGCTAAGATGGCTGGACAGCCGATTCAGTATTCACAGCTTCCATCTACAGATTTAGACACACCGCCGACGGACTATGAATCTCAGATTGCAAAAATTGAAAGACAGAGAGAAGTTCTGAGAACGAAATCTTACGATACAGATGTTTCAGATATATCCGGAACAGCGAGCGTTGAGAAAGTTTCAGGAGCACAGGGAAATCAGACGAGAATAACGGTTAGAAGCAACAGTTATATTATTGAAGGGACTGTTAAAGAAAAAGACCTTGGAAAGATAGAAAAAGGAATGAAAGGAAAATCAACATTCGTAGCGAATAATAAGACTTACGATTCTAAGATTGAAGATATAGAAACAGTTCCGGTATCTGAATCTCAAGGAGCTGTATCTGCAGGAGCTCCGGATATTACAGGACTTCAGATGTCTTCCGGAACTGGAGAAAACAAGAGTTCAGAATATAAAGTTGTGATAAGAGTTGATAACCCAGAGAACATGACAGAAGGATTTCACGTTCAGACAAAAGTAAATGTGGATAAAGATGATTCAGTAAGAATTCCTAAAACGGCTCTTTTAAGTGAAAAAGGAAAGAAATACGTCTATTCAGTTGGAAAAGACAATATCCTGAAGAAGAAAGAGGTGCAGCTCGACAGAATAGAAGAAAATGAGGCCGTTATAAAATCAGGTCTTAAAGAAAAAGAAGTTATCGTGAAGAAAGTCAGCGAAGATCTGAAGGAAGGCGATAAAGTTGAGTAGTATAATAGAACTCAAGAATCTCAATAAAAGCTATAAAACGGGCGCAGGAGAGCTGCACGTGCTTAAAAATCTGAATCTAAGTATAGAAAGAGGAGAGTTTCTTTCAATCATGGGAAAATCGGGAAGCGGAAAGACGACGCTTCTGAATATAATAGGTCTTCTCGACAATTTCAATTCAGGAGAATATATATTTGACGGTGAAGATATAACTGATTTTAGCGAAAATAGAAAGTCAGAATTCAGAAACAGCCATATAGGCTTTATATTTCAGCAGTTTCATCTGATTCAGTCGCTCGATATATACAAGAATATTGAACTTCCCCTTCTATACGGAAAAGAGAAACTTTCGAAAAAAGAAATGGATGAGAGAATTAAGATGCGTCTCGATCAAGTCGGACTTTTAGATAAGATGAAAAGCAGACCGTTTGAACTTTCGGGAGGTCAGCAGCAGAGAATAGCCATAGCAAGAGCACTCGTGACTGAAGCGCCGCTCATTCTGGCAGATGAGCCTACGGGAGCGCTCGATTCAAGAACTGGAGTGGAGATAATGGATATTCTGAAAAAGCTTAATGACGAAGGAAAGACTATTATAATGGTGACTCATGATCCTGATTTGAAGAAATACACTACCAGAGATATTTTTCTTGCTGACGGAGAGTTCACTGAGGAGGGAATATAATGGGTTTTTCAGATCTTATAAAGACAGCCTGGTACAGTATAAGAGCCTATAAATTCAGAATATTCCTTACCATGATAGGAATAATAATAGGTGTTTCTTCAGTTTCTGCAATTCTTGCAGTAGGAGAAGGCCTTTCAAATGAGGCGGTTAGTTCGCTTGACTCATCAAATATCAACACAATATCGATAAGCTACAATCCCGGATTTAATCAGGATGACGCTGGAATAATCCACTTTACAGAAGAAGATTTAGATGCTCTTTCTGAGATAGACGGAGTTGAAAAAGTGGAAAAGAACAAACAGATGTCCATGTTTCAGTTTGAATTTTTCAGTTTCAATTTTTTCGATAAAAACACTTCAGGTTCTGTGATTTCCTACGATAAAGAAAGAAAAGTCGCACTCGCAAGCGGCAGAAATTTCACAGAAGAAGAAGGGAATTCGGGAGAAAATATAATAATACTCGGATATACTACTGCATCGGGTCTTTTTTCAGATCCCGATGAAGCGATAGGATATGCAGTGACGATTCCGGGCAAAGGAATGTATGAAGTAGTAGGTGTGAGACAAGAGCTCGATATGGAGGCTGTAACAGTAAATGTCAGCATGGATATGGACTATGACAGCAATATAATTCCGAAAAAGACTTATGACGAGCTGATAAAAGAGGAAGATACAGACGAAATAAAAAACGTGAGTATAACAGTGAAGACAGGTTCGGATGCCAAAGCAATAGGAGACGAAGCGAAGAGCATGCTTCAGGAAAGACATCCTGATGTCAAAGGAAAGTATATGGGAATGAGCGGTCAGGAGACTATAGAGCAGATACAGGCGGTATTCGGAGGAATAACTAAATTCGTCGCTCTAGTTTCAGGAATCTCTCTCTTAGTAGGAGGAATAGGAGTAATGAATATTATGTATGTTTCTGTAACTGAGAGAAGAAGAGAAATCGGAATAAGAAGAGCAATAGGCGCAAAACCCGGGAGCATAATGCTTCAGTTCCTGGTAGAGTCGATTTTTATAACAGGAGTAGGAGGACTGATAGGAATTATAATAGGCTATCTGTTTTCAGCAGTCGTAGGAACAACGCTTCCGTTTAAGCCTGTAATGACGCCTTCGAACTTCCTGTTTGCAGCTTCAATATCGGTGATAACAGGAATAGTATTCGGTCTGATACCGGCATATAAAGCGGCAAAACTCGATCCTATAAAAGCAATATATCAGTAAAATAAAAAACAGTCCTGAAAAGTTATAGAACTTAAAAGGACTGTTTTTTTATTATCTGTTGAAAAATCTTATGGCTATCGGTATTTTGAAACATTCTCCTTTATAGGATTTTACAGCCGATATTATTAGAAAGACTATATTGCATATACTTACAGCTATAATAGGAATCGCCGAAATCAATCGCAGTAATGGAGAATCGAACATTATATTCACAAATAAGTATGGAAGGAAGAAAATAACTAGATAAATTATAATAGATATTCTGAAGTTAAAGTATTCCTTGCCGTGAAAATCTATAAATTTAGATTTTTCTTTCTTAGCGAGCCATATTATAAGCGGGATAATGATTGTTGTCAAAAAAGATGAAAGATATAATATCATTGCCAGCAGTTTATCATTATCACTTACATCATTATTTGTATCTTGTTTGTAAGAATTGTACTGTAAATTATCATTCATTATTAAACACCTCCTTAATTAAGAATTCTTATTGTAAATGGAATTTTATAATGTTCTCCATCATAAGATTTGATTGCCGCTATTATAGTGAAGACAAATGTATATACAGTAACGGCCACAATACCTAAATATCCAATAAGTATAATAGTAAGAAGTCCGCTTACAATAATGTATATGGATATAGATATTAGAAAATTAAAATATTCTTTGCCGTGAAAGTCTATAAAATTCGACTCGTCTTTTTTTAGAATCCATATTATTAAAGGACCTATGAAGGCAGAGAATAGAGATAATATATAAATGGCTGCTGCAAAAAGTCTTTCTTCTTTAGATATATTTCCATTATTATTCAATAAAATCTTCCTTTCTATAGCATATTGAATCTTATGTATATTATATAATATGAGGCGAAGAAAAAGAAATAATTCTGAGAAGAAAAAAGATGTGCTTTTAAGCACATCTTATTTATTGAAAACTCTTATTGTAAAAGGTATTCTGAAATATTTTCCTTCGTATGCTTTCATGGCTCCCATTATAGTTACAACCAGCACATATATTGAAATTGCTATGAATCCCAGAATTCCTATTAGAACTATAGTAAGAATGAAACTTACAACATTATATATAGCTGTTGAAATGAGAAAATTGAAATATTCTCTGCCGTGAAAATCTATAAAAGCTGAATCATCTTTCTTAACCATCCAGATTACTAAAGGACCTATTATAGGTATGAAGAAACCTAGAACGTATATAAGTGTAGCCATAAGCTTCTCATCATCGCTTACAGGAGTTGACGGTGTGAATTCTTCGAATCTTGTTGAGAACTTTGATTCACTTCTAAAACCGTCTTTCTGTCCGTAAAACTGCTCCTGGTCAATTGGAATCTGAGGAAGATTCTGCTGATATGTCTCTTCAGTTTCAGAAACATTTTCGGCTCCGATATTCTGAGCCTGCTGTTTAGCGGCTTCAGATTCTCTTTTAGCATTTTCAGCTTCCTGCTGAAGAATTTTTGCCTGCTGTTCTAGAGCTTTAGCCTGTTCTTCTGCAGCTTTAGCTTTTTGATTTAATTCTTCTGCAAGATTTTGAGACTCAGTATATTCATTAGCGCTTTCTTCTGTTATTTCTGGAGATTCATTTTCCTGATTAATATTTTCAGATTCATTGCTGTTTATATCAGAAGCTTCAAGTTCTGAAGATAGATTTTCTTCAGACTGAGAATTTTCAGAGAATTCATTTTCATTATTTAAATTCTTTTCATCCATTGATATCCCCTCCCCAAAAGATGTTTAAAATAATTATATAATAGATGGAGAGAAAAATGTATTAATTTTGTCTTAAAAAACAAAATTCAGATAATCTTCCTGAGATTGACATAAAAGCCGCTTAGTGGTATAATAATTCCGGAATAAACGAAATGAATATTTTACAGCCTTATTAAGAGTGGTGGAGGGAATAGGCCCAGTGAAACCCGGCAACCGTCTGAATGCGGTGCTAAATCCTACAGATATTTTTTATCTGAAAGATGAGGACTAAATTGTTTTAGAGCCCTCTTCTTTCATGGAAAGGGCTTTTTAATATTCCTGAAAGGAGATTAAATAATGAAAAAATGGCTTTTCACATCAGAGTCGGTGACAGAGGGTCATCCGGACAAGATATGCGATCAGATTTCTGATTCAATCCTGGATGCAATTCTAGAAAAAGACCCTGAGGCTAGAGTGGCTTGTGAAACTTCAGTTACTACAGGACTCGTTCTTGTTTCTGGAGAAGTAACTACAGACTGTTATGTAGACATACCGAAAGTGGTGAGAGATACAGTAAAAGAGATAGGCTACGACAGAGCGAAGTACGGATTTGACGGGGATACATGTGCAGTGCTCACATCTCTTGATGAACAGTCTAAAGATATCGCTATGGGTGTAGATGAGGCTACGGAACACAGACAGAGTAAAGAGGACGACCTTGACCAGATAGGAGCTGGAGATCAGGGACTTATGTTCGGCTACGCATGCAATGAAACGGAAGAGCTTATGCCGCTTCCAATATCTCTTGCTCACAGACTTGCAAAGAGACTTGCAGATGTAAGAAAATCTAAAGAGCTTGATTATCTGAGACCGGACGGAAAAACTCAGGTAACTGTTGAATATCATGATGACAAACCTGCGAGAATCGACACTATAGTTATATCTACTCAGCATAAGCCTGATGTAGAACTTTCTCAGATAGAGAAAGATATAAAAGCGAAAGTTATAAAAGAGATAATACCGGCAGATCTTCTAGACGAAGATACTAAGTATTTTATAAATCCTACTGGAAGATTCGTTGTAGGAGGACCGCAGGGAGATGCAGGACTTACAGGAAGAAAGATAATTGTTGACACTTACGGCGGTTACGCTAGACACGGAGGAGGAGCTTTCTCTGGAAAAGACGCTACTAAGGTTGACAGATCGGCAGCATATGCGGCAAGATACGTTGCTAAAAATATAGTTGCGGCAGGACTTGCAGATAAATGCGAAGTTCAGCTTGCTTACGCTATAGGAGTCGCAAAACCTGTATCTGTATTCGTTCAGACTTTTGGAACAGGAAAGATAGCTGAAGAGAAGATAGAAGAGCTTATAGAAAAGCATTTCGATTTAAGACCTGCAGCTATAATAAAAGATCTTGATCTTAAAAAGCCTATTTACAGAAATTTTGCGGCTTACGGACATTTCGGAAGAGAAGATCTTGGAGTTAGATGGGAAGAAACTGACAAAGCCGATATCTTAAGAAAAGAAGGACTTGGAGAATAATATAGAGGTTTTAAAATAAAAAGGAGCTGAAGATTCGATTCTTCAGCTCTTTATTTTTAAAAAATAAATTATCATGTAAATATGCTAGTTTTATTGAAATAAGGGTTAGTGAAGTCTATTGAAAGAAAAAGGTATTATTCCCTGTTCTCTGTAGACTTTTTTATTAATCATCACTGATATGGTAGGTTCCGGATCAGTTATGCTTTCTCCTTCAAAGATTCCGTAAACTACATTTCCGGATTCTATAAGAGGAATTATCATATCTGAATCTTCTTCGGGAATATATCCTATTACATATCCCGCCTGAGTTGTAACTGCAATAAGAACCTTAGTTTTGCTTTCCTGTTCTACGAGATATAGAACAGTTCCTTTTTTTATCTCTCTTTCAGCTTCAGAAATATCATGATACAGAGTTCCGACTATATACGTCTGAAACATATTGACATCATCGGATGAAGGCACAGCCGCATATTCTGAAGTATCTACATATCTTCTAATTTTTGATACTGATTTTCCTATAGCTATAAGTTTTTTCATCTCGCGTCTTACTATGCTGCTGGAATCGTAATGGACTAAAAGTTCAAGTTTTCTCATGACTTCGTTGCTCCAGCCTTTAGAGAAATCTCTCAGACATTTCAGCGCACTGAGTCTAACTTCTACAGATTTAGATTCAAGACATTCTAAAAAGAAGTATTCATCATTTATATTCATTCTGTTCATAGCATCCAGAAGAGATATAATCCATACATTCTCCTGATGTTCAGCAGTAAATAGAAGTCCCTTGTCTGAAGAAATCAGAAGATGGCTGAACGGATTGCTGAGCTCTTCTTTTGTATATTCCAGGCCGTCTCTAAGATATTTATCCGGATGTAAATTGAAGATAAAATCAGCAACATTTGCATTGAAACTGTCTTCAGACAGAAGTTTTTCTATTTCCTCAAAATCCGGTTTTATATTGAGCCGTTTGAGAACTTCAATCATAGTATTAGGAGATACCGAATCTTCTCTCAGTGCCGAAAGAACAGTATTCTTCCAGTTTTTAGAATCTATTAGAGATTTTATCTGTTTAGAAAGAATGAATATATGTCTGAAATTCCATCCGCATACGGATGAATCTTCAGGATTGCATTCGTGTCTTTTTGAAAGATTCTGCTCTATAGCGATAAAAGACGCAAGAGTCATGAAATCTTCCTTTTCAGATACGGCTTTAAGATAGTCTTCAAAACATCTGTTAGTCCAGTCTAAATCTGAAAAACTGGATTTATTAAGAACGTATGCAAAGAGTTCAGATACTGAACTTATATATTTTTCTTCACTTACGTAGTCGCAGAGAGAGTCTCTGACTTCAGGCTTCTGCAGAATAAGCGCAGAACACAGTTCTGAAAGGTATATGTCAGTTCCGCCATGCATAATGGTCCAGTCCATCTCCTCTATACTTATAGGAGAAAAAGATGCAAGTGCAAGAGCTTTTCCATAAACCACAGTATTCTTCACAAGGTCGAATATGAGGTCATTGCAGTTTGGGAAATTTCTGTATGCTTCTATTGCATACGATGTAAACATGCTGTGAAGTCCCAGAACTCTTATGACTTTTTTAGAAAAGTCGTTATTATAAAATCCCAGAATCAGAATTCCGAGCGCTGTCAGCTCATAGTCTATGGAATTCATAGCAAGACTGAGTCCCATATTGTAAACACTTTTTCTGTCGAAGTCTTCAAAATTCATATATGATCTGAATTTGTTCTGAAAGACATCCATAAATGTATAGAGAGGATTTCGGTATAAGAAATCTCTTATTTCTTCTTCTCTCTGGCTGTCTAAAATGTACAGCATTATAAGATCTATAAGTTTTTTTGATAAATCTTCTTTTTCACTATACTTCAATATTTCAAATTCAGATTTATGCCCTAAAAAATCCGGCAAATCTATATCAAATCTATCCTTCAGCAGATAGTCAGCTTCTTTGAATCCATTGACGGAGCTGTTCTGAAATTCATATGGGATTGCGGGCATTGTTTCGAGAATTTCCTGAATGAAAGAATAAATGCTCTTCTGTTCCATAATATCGCTCCTTATTTTTAAAAGTTATATAATATATTTATACCCATAGTTTAGAGAAACAATTGTCAAATTGAATAATTCTATGAATAAATGGAAAAGTTTTGGGTAATGTTATCAAAAATTTCTTTAAACATCATAGTTAATTTAGACTATTTTATTTTATTGTTATATAATAGAATTACTATATAATAATTCTATTAAGTATAGTTTGAGATTAATAATAATAATAGGAGGGATATCGTGGCTGTAATAGACTGCAAAGCGATAGCTAAAAAATTAAGAGAAAATGTGAAGAATGAGATAGCAGAGGCTACAGAAAAATATGGTGAAAAACCTTTCCTTGAAATAGTTCAAGTAGGAGCTCACCCTTCATCAGTTTCATATGTAAAAAGTATAATAAGAACTTGTGACAATATGGGAGTTAATCATAACTTCGCTCAATATGACGAAAATATTTCTGAAGAAGAACTTATAAAAGAAATTAAAAAACTTAATGAAGATTCTTCAGTTCACGGAGTTATAATTCAGTATCCGCTTCCAAGACATATAGATTCTGACAAAGTTGCAGATTCACTTTCACCTGAAAAAGACGTTGACTGTGTGAATTCACAGAACCTTGGAAAACTTCTAATGGGACCGGACGGACTAGTTCCATGTACACCTAAAGGAATGATGAGAATACTTAAAGAATCGGGAGTAGAAGTTAACGGAAAAGACGTTACAGTAATAGGAAACGGACGTACAGTTGGTAAACCTATAACTCAGCTTCTTCTTCATGAAGGAGGAACTGTTACAGTTTGTCACTCTGGAACTAGAGATCTTGATTCACATCTTAAAAATGCAGATATCGTTATAGGTGCTGCTGGATGCGCAGGACTTATAAAAGGAGAAGCAGTTAAAGACGGAGTAGTTGTTATAGATGCGGCTATAAACGTACAAAAAGACGGAACAATAGTTGGAGATGCTGTTTTCGAAGACGTTGAAAAGAAAGCTTCACTTATAACACCAGTTCCAGGAGGGGTTGGAACTACTACTAATGCAATGCTTATGGAAAATCTTTTAAAAGTATATTTAATGAGCAAAGAAAAATAATATATATTTACGGCTGCAGGAAATTTTTCCTGCAGCTTTTTTTATTGAATCTTCAGTGGCTGAGGCTTTTCTGGATTTGAAAATATACATATGATACAATAAATAAAAGCTTTGATAATCGGATAAATCAGCCAGAATAAGAGAATGAAAGGAAATACTTATGGAATTCAATGGAACTATTTATGAGATAATTTTTAGGAATGAAGAAAACGGATATACTGTAGCGATTCTCGATATGGATGATATGCCTGTGACTGTAGTGGGGAATATGCCTGCAGTTGAAGAGGGAGAGCACGTCTCTATAGAAGGAGATATTATAAAGCATAAAACATACGGAGAACAGGTGAAAGTGAACAGCTATAAAATAATACCTCCTCAGAGCGAGAAGGGAATAGTGAAATATCTGTCTTCCGGAATTATAAAAGGGATTGGGGAAAAGACTGCAAAAAGAATCGTGGAATGTTTTGGAAAAGACACGCTGGACATAATGCAGTATTCTCCGAACAGACTTAAAGAAGTTCCTGGAATAGGAAAGAAAACACTCGAAAAAATAATTAATTCATTTAAAGATGAAAGAGAACTCAGAGAGATAATGATATATCTTCAGAATTTCGATATAAGTCCTAAACTATGCATAAAAATATATAAAAAGTACGGTTCGGACACATTGAAGATAATAAACGAAAATCCTTACAGACTTGCAGATGAGGTTTGGGGAGTGGGATTCCTCAAAGCGGATTCAGTAGCAAAGGCTATGGGGATTTCTGAGAGCTCTATATACAGAATAAAGTCGGCAGTAATTTTTACACTGAATCAGGAAGCGATGAACGGACATACTTATTTTCCTCAGGAAGAGCTTGAACAGAAACTTTCAGAACTTTTAAATCTTAATACAGAAGCGATAAGAAGCGGAATAGACTCTATGTTCAGTGAGGGAAAAATATATGTAGAAAATTATAGAGGAAATAGAAGAGTATACAGCTCCATGTACCATAATTCTGAAGCCGGAGCGGCGAAGAAACTTATCAGAATAGCGATATCAGAGAAAGAAAAAATAGATGTCGACATAGATGATAAAATTTCAAAAGCTGAAAAGAAACTTGAAATGAAATTTGCAGAAAAACAGAAAGAAGCGATAAGAGACTCTGTCAAAGAGGGAGTGAACGTAATAACAGGAGGACCGGGAACAGGAAAAACGACGACTATAAACACTATAATAGATATATACGAGGAAGAGGGTCTTGAGGTTCTTCTGGCCGCACCTACGGGAAGAGCGGCTAAGAGAATGACAGAAGCCACAGGAAGAGAAGCGAAAACGATTCACAGACTCCTTGAATACAGTTCGATAGAAGACGGAGGAGGAATGTACTTTGCAAGAAGCGAAGACAATCCTCTTGAAGCGGATTTAATAATAGTAGACGAGATGTCGATGGTCGACATACTTCTTATGAACTCTCTTCTTTCTGCAGTCAGCAGCGGAACAAGACTGATTTTAGTCGGAGATGTGGATCAGCTTCCCTCAGTAGGAGCAGGAAATGTACTGAGAGATATAATAGAAAGCAGAACGGTAAATGTAGTGCAGCTTGATGAGATATTCAGACAGGCTCAGGAAAGCATGATTGTAGTAAACGCTCATAAGATAAATCATGGAGAATTTCCAGTTCTAAATCAGAAAGACAAGGATTTCTTTTTTATAAATGAATTTGATTCAGATAAAATAGCTGAAAAGATTCTGGGACTTGCAAAGACTAGACTGCCGCGATTCAATCAGTATGATTCTTTCAGCGATATTCAGGTTCTGGCTTGCGGAAGACGCGGAGCTGCAGGTGTAAATGAACTCAATAAGATTCTTCAGAAAGGTCTGAATCCTCCGAGAGGAAAGGATTATGAGAAGTCGGTCGGAGATTCTGTGTTCAGAGTAGGAGATAAAGTTATGCAGATAAAAAACAATTATAATACTGAATGGAAAATAATTGAATATGGGAAGACAGTCGAAAAAGGTCTTGGAGTATATAATGGTGATATGGGATACATAAAAGATATTGATAAAGACGAGATGGAACTTACAGTGCTTTTCGATGACGACAGAGAAGTGAACTATCCTTTCGGAAAGCTTGATGAACTCGTTCTTTCATATGCAACTACTGTCCATAAGAGCCAGGGGAGTGAATTTCCTGTGGTGATAATGCCTATAACCTGGTGGCCTCCTATGCTCATGACTAGAAATCTTCTCTATACTGGAATAACGAGGGCCAAAGAAATGGTCGTTCTTGTAGGAAATCCGAAGTATCTGAGGATGATGATAGAAAATGATAATATTTCTGAAAGGTATTCCGCGCTCGATGAAAAACTTTCTGTAATAAATGAATTCAGAGAGGAAGTAAAAGATGATTCTGAAGAAATTTAGGGATATGGTTGCGGATTCTATATTCAGAGAAAGAAATATCTGTTTTTTATGCGGGGAATACAATCCCTTCATAGAAAAAAATCTGTGCGGCAGATGCCGTGACAGATACAGTCTCATAGACAGCGATATATGCAGAATATGCGGAAGAAAGATAAAAGTTCATGAAGAAGGCAGAGATTTCAGATGCTGTGAATGTATAGGAAATAAGAATCACTGCGACGGAGGAATTTCAGCTTTTGAGTATAGAGGCGGGATAAAGAATCTCATAGCAGATTTTAAGTACCGGGAAAAACTGTATCTGAAAGATTTTTTTGCAGAGGAAATGGTCTCAGTTTTAGAAAAAAGAGCCGGTATGCACAGCGTTTGCGATTATTATGAAATAAGTATCAGCGGAGTTTCTGAAGGAATTTCAGGTCAAATGGATAAAATAGATTTCATTGTTCCCGTACCTATGGAAAGAAAGAGGAAGAAAAAAAGAGGATATAATCAGGCTGAAATTCTGGCCGGCAGAGTTTCAGCTTTTACAGGACTACCTTTAGAAAATAATATGCTGATAAGAAAAGAAGCTCTAAAAAGCCAGAAATCTTTAGGAAGAATTGAAAGGCAAATCAATATAAGAAATACTGTGGAAGTTTCACAGAATTCTTTTCCGGAAGGCAGGACAGTTCTTCTGGTTGATGATGTTTATACTACTGGAGCCACTGTTGATGAATGTGCAAGAGCGTTAAAAGAAAAAGGTGCCGGCACAGTCTATTTTCTAACTGCGGCCAGCACCGTATATATGTAAGCCGCAGAGTATGCGGCAGATATTCTATTTCTATAACTCAGATTTTATACTACTTTATCCTTTTGCTGATCATCCTAGCAAGTATTATTCTGTTCATATTTATTAGAATAGGTTTTAAATTTTCGCCTATAATATTTTTAAGTCTCTTATTATCATTAGTATTCATTGAATAGTCCATATCAGGGATTAGAGTTCTGAGTTTTATAATTTCAACAGCAAGTTCATTCCATAATTCATAATCAGGTATAAGATTGTTTAAGTTTACAGTGGCATCTATTTTATCGAATTGGAAAGAAACTATAGAAATTCCTTCGATGAGACTGTCCATTCTCACAACTGCATTTGGAGTAATCTCTTCAGAAAGATTTTCAATGAGTATATCCACTGCGCTCAGCTGCTCCATTACAAAGTCATTGAATCCCATAAGACTTGTCATTATAGATTCTTTCACGCTCATAGAAACTACTTCCACATGTTTTATATCATCTATATTTTTCTCAAGATATCCTAAAAAATCGTGTTTAACTGGAACACCGTCAACAATCATGTAGTCTATAAATCTTCCTGATTTATTAGCTTCTTTGAATATAGCATATACTATATTTTCAAAATCGTCTTCAGCTGGATTGAACTCGAGTTTTTTATTTAAAATGTCTACTTTCATTTTATTCCCCTCACAGATAAATATTTTACCCTTCTGTTAATAATTTATACCACTATATAATATCTTAACACATTTTAAATGATATATCCAAAAAGAACAAGTGCTGAAATTTAAGAGAATATATATTTTTTCAGCAAAAAATACTGCAGAAATGAAGATATGAAAATATTATTAGGACTGAATATCGGGAATTGCTTATCGAACATTGTATTGACAGTATAGACGAAAACGAATATTTCTGATAGTATTAAGAAAACGGTTTTACAGAAAGAAGAAAGGAGAGGCTGTGCAGAGCTGAATGCGCAGCTGTAAAAAAACATGAATATGGATGATAGAAATTTATCTATGCTTGCTGATTTTTATCAGCTGACTATGGGAAACGGATATCTTGAAAGCGGAATGAAAGACACTATAGCTTATTTTGACATGTTCTTCAGAAAGATACCCGATGGCGGAGGATTTGCCATAATGGCTGGTCTTGAACAGCTCATAGAATACCTTCAGAATCTTTCTTTTTCAGAAGAGAATATCAGATTTTTAAGAAGCAAGAAGATGTTCTCTGAAGAATTTCTCGATTATCTGAGAAACTTTAAATTTGAATGCGATGTATGGGCAATTCCGGAAGGAACACCGGTATTTCCGCATGAGCCTCTTGTAACAGTAAGAGGACCTATTATGCAGTGCCAGCTTATAGAGACTATGGTGCTTCTGAACATAAACCATCAGACTCTTATAGCTACTAAGGCTAACAGAATAGTGAGAGCCGCAGAAGGAAGAAATATAATGGAGTTCGGTTCAAGAAGAGCTCAGGGATATGATGCGGCAATACTCGGAGCAAGAGCCGCGTATATAGGGGGCTGTTCAGGGACAGCATGCACTATAGCTGAAGAGCTTTACGGTGTGCCTGCTCTTGGAACTATGGCTCACAGCTGGGTTCAGTCATTTGAAAATGAATATGACGCATTCAAGGCATATGCTGAAACATATCCTCAGGCCAGCGTCCTGCTTGTAGATACTTATAATGTACTGAGAAGCGGAGTGCCTAATGCTATAAAAGTGGCAAAAGAAGTTTTAGAACCTATGGGAGAGAGACTTAAAGGGATAAGAATAGACAGCGGGGATTTAACTTATCTTTCACAGAAATCTAGAGAAATGCTGGACGCCGCAGGGCTTGAAGACTGTCAGATAGTTGTATCAAGCGGTCTTGACGAATATCTTATAAGGGATATAATAAGCCAGGGAGCACAGGTAGATCAGTTCGGTGTAGGAGAAAATCTGATAACTGCACAGTCTGCACCGGTATTCGGCGGAGTTTACAAACTGACTGCTATAGAAAAAGACGGAGAAGTGATTCCTAAAATTAAAATAAGTGAAAATCCTGAAAAGATTACTACTCCTGATTTTAAAAGAGTGTACAGATTTTATGATAAAGAGACTGATCTTGCCAGAGGAGATCTGCTCTGCCTCAGAGATGAAGAAATAAATACGGATGAAGACTATGTTCTTTTCCATCCAGTTCATACTTGGAAAAAAACTACGGTAAGCGATTATTATGTAAAAGAGCTTCAGGTGAAAATTTTTGAAAAGGGAGAACTCGTTTACGACATACCTATTATAGAAGAGATAAGAGAGAAAGTTAGAAATGAAGTGAGAACTCTATGGAAAGAGATGCTCAGATTTGAGTTCCCTCAGAAATACTATGTAGATCTTTCTAAGAAATTATGGACTAAAAAAATGAAGATGCTCGGGGGCAATACTGAACAGTATTAATTTTATATTAATTTTAAATTTTCTATGTTAAAATTTCTAATCTATGGGTATAATTATAGAGAACATATAACAAACACATAGATTAGACAGTAAATAAATTACTTAAAATATTTGGTGTAAATTGTTTAATAGAAGTATTGAGAGGAGTTGTATAAAATGATTTATACATTAGTAGGAAGAAACGTAGATATAACAGACGCACTAGACAATATAGTGGACAAGAAATTAGCGAGACTGGACAAGTACTTCCAGGAAGATGCGGAAGCGAGCGTTACAATGAGCGTTCAGAAGAACAGTCAAATAGTTGAAATAACTATACCTCTAAAAGGAGGAAGCATCGTTAGAGCAGAAGAAAGCACTGACGATATGTATACTTCTTTAGATAAAGCTATAGATATTCTTGAAAGACAAATCAGAAAACACAAAGAAAAAATACAAGATAAGAAGAGCATGGACACTATAAGATTTGAAAATATAGAGCCTCTTTCAGAAGAAGAAAAAGGGGAAGAACAAAAAATAGTTAAAGTTAAGAGATTCCCTATAAAACCTATGAGTGAAGAAGAAGCTATACTTCAAATGGAACTTATAGGACACGCGTTCTTCGTGTTTGAAAATGCTGAGACAGGAGACGCTAACGTAGTTTATAAGAGAAAAGACGGAAACTACGGTCTAATAGAACCTCAATATTAATAAGAACACATTCAGCGGGAAATGCTGATTCAATAAATTAGGCCGGCGGAAATATTATCCGCCGGCCTTTTTGCGTTTTATATAATATTAATGAACTTGTATAAGACAGTTCATAGTGATAAAATATACTATATTAGGCGTACTATGCTATGAAATAAATAGTTTAGAATAATTTGCAGATAATATAGATAAAGTTAAAACTTTAATATGAAATAAAAGAGTCAAGACAATGTTCAAGAAATATTAATGAACTAGGAAGGAGAAAGTTGCCGGAAAGCTCGGAACATTGCAAAATCAGCATAAAGTTTAGATTGGCCGATTTTACGGATTTCTGGTGACGGTGGAATTATTGGGACTATTAGAGAAAATTCTGGGTTCTTATAGTGACAGAGAGCTGAAAAGAATAAGACCCACAGTTAGAAAAATAATGGAATTAGATGATGAAATGTCAAAGCTTTCAGATGAAGAGCTTAAAAATAAAACTCCGGAATTCAAGAAAAGAATTGAAGAGGGCGAAACTCTGGACGATCTTTTAGTAGAAGCTTTCGCAGTTATGAGAGAAGCGGCTTACAGAGTTCTTGGAATGAAGCACTACGAAGTTCAGATAATCGGGGGTATCATTCTTCACCAGGGAAGAATAGCAGAGATGAAGACAGGGGAAGGTAAAACGCTAGTTGCAACTCTTCCTGTCTATCTTAATGCGCTCTCAGGAAAGGGAGTTCACGTTGTAACTGTCAACGACTACCTTGCAAAAAGGGATAAAGAGTGGATGGCTAAAGTCTACAATTTCCTTGGACTTTCAGTAGGATGCATACTTCATGATATGGATAATAATGAGAGAAGAGCCGCTTATGCAGCGGATATCACCTATGGAACGAATAATGAGTACGGATTCGACTATCTGAGAGACAATATGGTTGTATATAAGTCAGAAAAAGTTCAGAGAGAGCTTAACTACGCTATAGTCGATGAGGTCGACTCAATTCTTATAGACGAAGCAAGAACACCTCTTATAATATCAGGAGCAGGAGATAAATCCACAGAGCTTTACAATGTAGCTGACAGATTCGTAAGAACTCTTGAAGGAAGAATAATAGATCCTCAGGAAAAGAAGGACATGCTTTTTGAAAGAGAATATAAAATTGAAGATGTTGATTTTGTTGTAGACGAAAAAGCGAAAGCGGTAAACCTTACTGAAAAAGGGGTTGGAAAAGCTGAGAAATACTTCTCGGTAGAAAACCTTTCAGACCCTGAAAATATGGAGCTTCTTCACCATATAAACCAGGCGCTTAAAGCGAACAACATAATGAAACTCGATATAGACTACGTTGTTGCAGACGGTGAAATTCTTATAGTGGACGAGTTCACTGGGAGAATAATGTACGGAAGAAGATACAGCGAAGGTCTTCACCAGGCAATAGAGGCAAAAGAAGGTCTTGAAGTTAAGAGAGAATCAAAAACTCTTGCGACTATAACTTTCCAGAACTATTTCAGAATGTACAATAAACTTTCAGGTATGACTGGTACTGCGAAGACAGAGGAAAGAGAGTTTAGAGATATATATAAAGTGGACGTTATAGAAATACCGACTAACAAGCCGGTAGCGAGAATAGACCATCCGGATGTGGTTTACAAGAACATAAAAGCTAAGCTGAATGCTGTAGTTGAAGAAATCGTTGAGAAGAATAAAATAGGTCAGCCTGTTCTTGTCGGAACTATATCTATAGAGATGTCAGAGCTGCTTTCTTCGCTTCTTAAGAGAAAAGGAGTAAAACACGAAGTTCTTAATGCCAAGCACCACGCAAGAGAGGCTGAAATAGTTGCTCAGGCAGGAAGATTCGGAGCAGTCACTATAGCTACAAATATGGCCGGACGTGGTACCGACATAATTCTTGGAGGAAACCCTTCTTTCATGGCTAAGACTGAAATGAAGAAAAAAGGCTACAGTGATGAACTTATAAATCAGGCGGACACTTACTACGATACTGATGATGAAGAAATTCTTGAAGCTAGAAGAGTCTATGACGAAATTCTAAGCGAAAAGAAAGCAATAGTTGCAGAACAGAGTGAAAAAGTTAAAGAAGTCGGAGGACTTCACATAATAGGTACTGAAAGACACGAAACCAGACGTATAGACAACCAGTTAAGAGGTCGTGCGGGACGTCAGGGAGACGTAGGTTCTTCTAAATTCTTCGTTTCGCTTGAAGATGATTTAATGAGACTTTTCGGAAGCGAAAGAATACAGGGAGTAGTTGAAAAACTCGGTATGGAAGATGATGAACCACTTGAAGCGAGAATGCTTTCAAAATCTATAGAAAGTGCACAGAGAAAAGTTGAAGGAAACAACTTCAGTATAAGAAAGCACGTTCTTCAGTATGACGACGTAATGAATAAACAGAGAGAGGTAATCTACGGAGAGAGACAGAAAGTTCTTGAAGGAGAAGACCTTGGAAATGAAATAAGAAATATGATAAATCAGCTTATAGAAGAAGCGGTAGAGAGATACACTGCTGAAGGAAAATATCCTGAAGAGTGGGATTTAGCAGGACTTGAAGCATATCTTAAATCAATAATACCGTTCGATGAGTCTGAAAAAATTGATGATATAGAAAATATAACAAAAAATAGACTTGAAGATGAACTTAAAGAGAAAGCTCATGAAATTTACGATGAAAAAGAGCAGAATATAGGTTCAGAACAGATGAGAGAAATTGAAAGAGTTATCCTTCTGAGAGTGGTTGACACTAAATGGATGGACCATATAGATGCTATGGATCAGCTTAAACAGGGTATAGGTCTAAGAGCTATGGGACAGCAGGACCCGGTTAGAGCTTATCAGATAGAAGGATACGACATGTTCGAGGAAATGACTGACAGCATACAGGAAGACACTCTTAGAAATCTGTTCCATATTCAGGTTAATGAAAGAGTTGAGAGAGAACAGGTTGCAGAGCCTATAAGAACTAACTCTCCTGAAGACAGTGAAAAGAATCCTGTAACTCTTGGAGAAAAAGTAGGAAGAAACGATCCTTGTCCTTGCGGAAGCGGTAAAAAATATAAGAAATGCTGCGGAAGAGACGAATAATTTTAAATTTGGGGCGATTCTATGGAAATAGATATTTATAAAGATATATTGCTGAGCTGTATGGAAAATATCGAGGAAATCGGAAGTTCTATGGATACTGAAAAGATGGAAAATGAAGTTTTCCGTCTGGAAGAAGAAACTTTCAAAGAAGATTTCTGGAATGATTCAGACAGAGCTCAGGATATAATAAAAGAAATGAATTCCATAAAAGAGAAACTCGATAAATATAAAGAACTCAGAAGCAGAGCTGACGACTGTCAGCTCATGATAGAGCTTATTGAAGAGGCTGAAGACTATTCATATCTCGATGATTTAAAGAAACAGGTCTTCAGTCTGGACAAAGCAGTAAAAGAAATGAAGACAGAGATGCTCTTAAGCGACGAGTTCGACAAGAACGACGCAATACTGTCAATACATGCGGGAGCCGGCGGTCTTGAAGCTCAGGACTGGGCTGAAATGCTTCTTAGAATGTACTGCAGATGGTGTGAGTCTAAAGGATACAAATGCGGATATCTCGACTATCAGAGAGATACGGAAGGCGGAATAAAGTCAGTGACTCTTCAGGTAAAGGGAAACAACGCTTACGGTTTTCTGAAATCTGAAAAAGGGGTGCACAGACTGATAAGAATATCGCCTTACGATTCTTCAGGAAAAAGACATACATCTTTTGCATCAGTAGATGTTTTCCCAGTTCTGGATGATGTGGGAGAAGTCGATATAGATCCTTCAGATTTAAAGATAGACACTTACAGAGCAAGCGGAGCAGGAGGACAGCACGTAAACACTACTGACTCAGCGGTCAGAATAACACATATTCCTACGGGAATAATAGTACAGTGCCAGAATGAAAGATCTCAGCACAGCAACAGAGCTACTGCTATGAACATGCTGATGTCTAAGCTTATGGAACTGAAGAGAGATGAGCAGAAAGACAAGATAGAAGATCTTCAAGGGAATTACAGTCAGATAGGCTGGGGTTCTCAGATACGTTCATACGTGTTCAATCCTTACACTATGGTTAAAGACCACAGAACTAACTGCGAAGTCGGAAATATTGACTCCGTTATGGACGGAGATATAGATATATTTATAAATGAGTATTTAGCTCAGAAAGCAAAAGAGAATCTTTAAGATTCTCTTTCTTTTTATCTAAAAGGAGGAATGCAGAAATATGGCTGATATAGTAAAGAGACTGGCCGAAGAATTTGGAATAAAAAAGAAACAGGTTGAAGGAACTGTAAAGCTTATAGATGAAAATAATACTATTCCGTTTATAGCGAGATACAGAAAAGAAGTCACAGGAGGACTCAGCGATGAGATTCTGAGGGATTTAAATGAGAGACTTGAATATCTCAGAAATCTGGAAGATAGAAAAGAAGAAGTAAAAAGACTTATAGACGAGCAGGGAAAACTGACTGAAGAGCTTTCACTTGAGATAGAAAAAGCAGAAACAGTTCAGAAAATAGACGATATATACAGACCCTACAGGCCGAAGAGAAGAACTAGAGCTTCAGCTGCAAGAGAAAAAGGGCTTGAACCTCTTGCAGAGATGATTCTGTCTTTAGATTTCAGTGATGATGAAATTCAGGAAAAGGCTTCAGAATTTGAGGAAACTGAATCAGCAGAAGAAGCTCTTCAGGGCGCTATGGATATAATTGCAGAGGATGTTTCTGATGATGCTGATATAAGAGAAGAAATCAGAAATATGCTCATAAATAAATCTTCGGTGTTATCGGAAAAAACGGATGAAGCTGAAGAAAATAAAGACCTTATGAAATACGATATGTATTTTGACTTCAGCGAGAAGATTTCTAAAATTGCAGACCACAGAGTTCTGGCTCTGAACAGAGCAGAAAGTGAAAAGGCGGTCAGAGTGAAAATAGAACCTCTTGAAGAGACAGCTTTAAAAATAATCAGAAGAGAGACAATAGGAAAAAAAGAGCCGAATTCATATATTCTGGAGGCTTTAGAAGACGGATATAAGAGACTTTTATTTCCTTCACTTGAAAGAGAGATAAGAAATATGCTCACAGAAAAAGCAGATGAACAGGCGATAAAGGTGTTCGGAAAGAATCTCAAGCCGCTTCTTATGCAGCCGCCGGTTCAGGATACAGTAGTAATGGGATTCGACCCGGGATACAGAACCGGCTGCAAAGCTGCCGTAATGGACGGAACGGGAAAACTTCTGGACTATGCTACGGTTTATCCTACAAAACCCAGAGAAGAAACGGAAAAGACGAAAGATATTCTGAAAAAAATGGTGAAAAAATACGGTGTTGAAATAATAGCGATTGGAAACGGTACTGCATCGAGAGAATCTGAAGCTGTTATAGCTGAAATGATAGGTGAAATGGATGAGGAAGTTTACTACACTATAGTTAATGAAGCCGGAGCTTCAATATATTCAGCATCAAAACTCGGAACAGAAGAATATCCTGATATAGATGTAACGATAAGAGGCGCTATTTCAATAGGAAAGAGAGTTCAGGATCCTCTTGCAGAGCTTGTGAAGATAGAACCGAAACATATAGGTGTAGGACAGTATCAGCACGATATAAATCAGAAGAAACTCGATGAAACTTTAGCAGGTGTTGTAGAATCATGTGTAAACAGTGTCGGAGTCGATTTAAATACAGCGTCGCCTTCACTTTTAGGATATGTTGCGGGAATAAATGCTTCTGTTGCGAAGAATATTCTGGACTACAGAAATGAAAACGGAAAATTTAAATCGAGAAAAGAGCTTCTAGATGTCAAAAGACTTGGAAAAGCCACTTTTGAACAGTGCGCAGGATTCCTAAGAATTCCTGATGCAGACAATATACTCGACAGAACTGCAGTCCATCCTGAATCTTACAAGACGGCTGAATCGCTTCTGAAAAAGCTGGGGGATGTTGAAATAAAGTCTATAGATCTCAGTGATGATGAAATAAACGAACTTGCAGACGAACTCGAAGTCGGAGAGCCGACTCTCAGAGATATAATAGAAGAACTTAAAAAGCCCGGAAGAGACCCTAGAGAAGATATGCCGAAACCGGTATTCAGATCAGATGTTCTAGATATAGACGATTTAAAAGAAGGGATGGTAGTTCCGGGAACAGTGAGAAATGTAGTCGACTTCGGAGCATTTGTAGATATAGGGATAAAAAATGACTGCCTAGTTCATATCTCGGAAATCAGCAATAAATTTATAAAAGATGTATCCGAATACCTGGAAACAGGCGATACAGCTAATTTTAAAATAATAGGAATAGATAAAGAAAGAGGAAGAGTTCAGCTGAGTCTGAAGCAGGCATAAAATTATATAAATATGATTCAGATGTTTTTGTCTGTGTTATAATATAATACAGAAAAATATTTTCTTCCACAGAGGAAGAGGAGGAATTATATGGCAAAATTTAATACAAGATATATGGCAAAGATAGCAGTTATGGGTGTTCTTTCATTTCTTATAATGCTTATAGAAGTGCCTTTGTGGTTCACTCCTGAATTTTTAAAGATGGATTTGAGCGATCTTCCGGCAATTGTCGGAGCGATGGCTTTAGGACCGCTTGCAGGAATACTCATAGAGCTTTTGAAAGTTTTCTTGAAGCTTGTCACAGTAGGGACTACGACTGCAGGAGTCGGAGAACTTGCGAACTTCGTAGTAGGTTCAGTTTTCTCAGTTACAGCGGCTCTAGTCTATAGAAGCAGCAGAAGGAGAAGAGGCATAATAGCAGGTCTTGCGGTTGGAACATTAGTTATGGCTGTATTAGCGTCAGTAATCAATTATACAGTGCTCCTGCCTTTCTATTCTAAAGCTTATGGACTCAAAATGACAGGAATTATTTCACAGGCAAAAGCAGTCAATCCTTATGTAGTGGATTTGAGATCTTTTATAACTTTCGGAATTTTCCCGTTCAATCTTTTTAAGGGAATAGTTATATCTGTTATTTCATATCCAGTTTATATAAGACTTAGAAAAATAATAGAAGTATAAAATAATTAAGAATCTGCCTAAGATAGGTGCAGATTCTTTTTTATTATGTTAAAATACTCTTTTAATATGTTAAAATAGTTATTAAGATTTTAATACTTTTTGGAAGGAGCAGAAATATAAAATGATAGAGATAGAGTCGTATTCCCCGGAAGATACTTATGAATTAGGGTACAGAATAGGTAAGAGACTTAAGGAAGGCGATATAATCTGCTTAAACGGAGACTTGGGAGCAGGCAAAACTACAATAACAAAAGCGATAGCGGAGGCGCTTGATATACACGATACTATAACTTCTCCGTCATTCACTATTGTTAATGAATATTACGGAGATGTTGATCTATACCATTTCGATGTCTACAGAATAGATGATTTAGAAGAAATGTACGATTTAGGATATGAAGAGTACTTCTATTCAGACGGAATCTGCGTTATAGAATGGTCGAATATGATAGAGGAGCTGCTTCCTGATAAAAGACTGGTAATTACACTTAAAAATACCGAAGATATGGACAAGAGAAAAATAGAGATAGAAGCCTTCGGAGACAGATACGAAGAACTGTTAAGAGAGGCGGGAATATAATTGAAAATACTTGGATTCGATACATCGAATAAAATTATGACGGTTGCGGTTTCAGACGGAGATTCGGTCCTTGCAGAATATTCTGTAAGAAGCAGAACTACTCATTCTGAAACGCTTATGCCGAATATAGAGAGAATTCTTGAAGAAACGGATACAGATATAAGCGAAATAGAAGTCTTTGCCCTGAGCATAGGACCGGGTTCTTTCACCGGACTGAGAATCGGAGCGGCGACTGCTAAAGCTCTTGCGTACGCAAACGACAGAAAGATAATAGGGCTTTCATCCCTTGAAGTTCTTGCGAATGGAAGCAGCTGTTTTGACGGTCTTGTAGTTCCCATGATGGATGCAAGAAACGGAAGAGTTTTCGCAGGAGCATATAAGAATGGAGAGACCGTAATAGAAGACTCTTCTGGAGACTTAAAAGAATTTCTAAAAAAACTTGACGGAGCAGATGAAAAATTTCTGTTCACAGGTGACGGAGCGGATGTTTATTCAGAGACTATAAGAGAAGTTATGGGAGAAAAAGCGGTCTTTGCTCCTATGAAAGACAGATATTCAAGAGCATCTTCTGTGTGCGAACTTGCACTTAGAAGAGCTGAAAAGGGCGAGTTTGACGACTATTTTGAACTTTCACCGGAGTATCTGAGACCGTCACAGGCGGAAAGGCAGAAAAATGAAAGAAAATAATCTAAATGAAATTGAAATAAGAAAGATGGAAATGGAAGATATCAGCGGAGCCTATGAGGTTGAAGTTGAGTCTTTCAAAAGTCCCTGGAGCAGAAAATCACTCGAAGAGGATCTTCAGAATGAAAATATAAGCCGTTATCTCGTCGCAGAAAAAGACGGTGAAATAATAGGATATATTGGAAGCTGGAAAGTTCTGGACGAGGGCCAGATTACTAATGTAGCAGTAAAGAAGAGAATGAGAGGACAGGGAATCGGAGAACTTCTTATGAGAAATATGATTGAAGTTCTGGAAGAAGCGGGAACTAGGTCAATAGTTCTCGAAGTAAGAGTAGGAAATGATGCGGCATTAAAACTTTATGAAAAATTCGGTTTTAAAATAGCAGGGAAAAGACCAAAATATTATTCAGATAATGGAGAAGATGCATTTATCATGATAAGATAAAATGCATCTTTTTTTCATTATATTATAAATCAATAAGAAAGCGATTTCCTCTGAAAGCTTTGTAAACACTGTATCCCAGCTTGACTTTTATGAATGAATAATGTTAATATTATTAAGTAATATTTAATAATATGAAAATAAGGGTTGATATAGATGTGCTCTATATTTATGGAATTAGGGCTTAAAAATTTCCTTAGAGAAAAAGAATGCGGATTCGAAATGGAAATTGAAGAGATAGGAGAAAATATAATGATTGCCGAAAAAGAAGGCAATTTTATAGTCTTTGTAAATGAAAAAATATGTCTTGGACCTATGGGAATAGCAATAGAGGATATTAAGAGTTTTAAAATGCTGGAACTCAAAGAAGGCGATAATATTAAAGTTGATAAAGAGTGCATCTTTTTTTCAGATGCAGAAAATATAGATATTTCAGATGCAGAAATAGTAGACTTGAGACTTTCACAAAACTTAGGAACTCTTTCCCACAAAAAAGTGAGAACGAATCTTCTTCATATTGAAGAGTTTTTATATAATTATGGAAAAAGAAGCGGAATGCTTCCAGTCCTTTTCAATATTGGAGATTACATAGGCGAGTTTAAGACAGAATCGGATTTAAAGATGTACAACAATATGTACACATCTCTGATATATCCGAAAATGATAAGCCTTTTCGAAAAACTCATACAGGGAAGATTTGAAAAAGTGGAGTTCTGCATTAGAGATCTAATAGAGTTCGGAACAGAGAACAATGAATATTCCAACGGATTTCTTCTCGGTCTGATGACATCTTTAATATATGGCGGAATGGCCTACGGTGTGAATATGGATGGAGCTGTTATGCTGAACAGACATCTCATGAAAGGAATAGAATCAGTAAACAGAACAGAAAATTTTTATACTTCAATTTTAAATGAAGCCGTTGACGGAGGAAGCCCTAAAATCATAAAAGATATAATTGAGAGCACGATTACTGAAACAGATTCTGAAGTTCTGGATGAGGAGCTCAGGCATCTCATAAAATTCGACAAACTTTCCGGAACAGATATTATTTGCGGAGTTTATACGGGAATCAGATTAATGGAAAAGGACAAATTCAGAAATTCTATAGATAAATTAAGCCAGGTTTAAAAAAACCTGGCTTTAGTTATTCTATAAGAGAGATTAAATAGATTAAAACTCAAGATTCTTTATGATAGAATATATATATATGAAAATAGAAAGGCTGTGTGCTATGCAGAACAGAAAAATATACACTATGGCTATTGAAAGCTCCTGTGATGAAACTGCTGTTGCAGTTCTTGAAAACGGAAGAAAAGTTATATCGAATATAGTTTCTTCTCAGATAGATATACACAAGGAGTTTGGAGGGGTAGTTCCCGAAATAGCTTCGAGAAAACATATAGAAACAGTTATTCAGCTTATAGATAAAGCTCTTTCAGAAAGCGGAAAGACTTTGGAGGATATAGATAATATAGGAGTGACTTACGGTCCCGGACTGGTGGGAGCTCTGCTTGTAGGACTGTCAGCCGCGAAAGCTCTTGCATTCGCGTCTAAAAAGCCTCTGACACCTGTAAATCATATAGAGGGGCATGTCTATGCCAATTTCATAGCGTATCCCGATTTAGAGCCGCCTTTCACATGTCTTATAGTCTCAGGAGGACATACGAATATAGTGAATATAAGAGACTACGGAGATTATGAAATGCTAGGATCTACTTTAGATGATGCGGCCGGAGAGGCGTTTGACAAAGTTGCGAGAACTATAGGACTGGGATATCCTGGAGGACCGGAAATAGACAGACTTGCAAAAGAAGGAAATCCTGAATCAGTAGATTTTCCGAGAGTTAAGCTGAAAGATGATGATTTCGACTTCAGTTTCAGCGGTCTCAAGTCTTCTGTGCTGAATTATGTGAACAGTCAGAAACAGAAGGGAAATGAAATATGTAAAAAAGATCTTGCGGCATCTTTCCAGGCTGCGGCAGTTGAAGTCTTAGTTGAAAAAACGATAAGAGCCGCAAAAGAAAGTGGAATGGACCTTATAGCAGTTGCCGGAGGAGTTGCGGCGAACCAGGGACTTAGAAATCTGATGGAAAAAAGATGCAGAGAAGAGAATTTAGAACTTAGATTTCCGCCTATATCGCTGTGCACGGACAATGCGGCTATGATAGGTTCAGTGGCATACTATAATCACATAAGAGGAATAGAAGCGGATATGAGTCTGAATGCCGTTCCTAACTTGAAACTGAAAGGAAGATAGGATTGGAACTGGAATTTTTTCAAAAAAATAAAAAACTCGTTTTACTTGTAATTGCTGCGCTTATAGCTCTTGGACTGGGAATAGGTTTTAAGATAAAAACTTCAGCTATAGAAATAGACGGAAAATATTCTATTTCAGACGATAAATTCAAGAAGTCTCTGAGATCGCAGCTTTCAAAGAATGCTGAGATTCTGACCATAATAGATGAAAACAGCGGAGTTTCAAGACCGGATGAAGATATGGGTTCAAACACTTCAAATTCAGGCATTAAGAGCGATACAGCTCTTATAGTATATAAAACTGAGGATAAGAACAATCCTCTGAGAGTTATGATTATGAAAAGAAGCGGCGGCAGCTGGATGGAAGTTGAAACTATAGGAAATATAGGAGAGTCATATGAAGAAATAGGACTTGAAGATATGGACAGAGACGGAGAGCCTGAAGTTATTCTGGGACTTGGAGCGAGTAAAAACAGCAATAATTCAATAATGATATATAAAAGAGAAGGAAATAAGTATGCAAGAAAAATAAATGAGAAATATGAGGAGATTTTTATAGACGATTTTGACGGAGACGGCAGCAAAGTTCTGGTAACTCTTAGAAAAAATCCTGAGAGCGATTCACTTTCATTAAATGCTTTCAGTTTTCTTACGAATGGAGAAATAAAGAAACACAGCTGCAATGTGGGGAGCATAGAAGAAAAACTCAGTGTGAAACTTAACAGACTGAATGATGTGAACAAAGGATTTACAGTTCAGAAGGAACTCGAGAACAAGAACAGCGAGATTATGGTTTACAAGCTTGAAAATTATAAATTCTCTATAGTTCCTATAGATGGAGAAAATGTCCTCAGAAACTCTTATTTTGTAGAAGTTGATGATAAAAACGGAGACAGAATAGTCGATATTCCAATACAGAAGAAGACTCACAGCAGCATGTCTGAAGAAAGCGGAAAATCTCCATATATAAACTACTGGTCTGAATTTGACCGAGATTTTGTTCTTCACACCGTTATGAGAGAATACAGAAGTGAAGAGAATAAATTTGTGTTCAATATTCCCAATTCATGGGGAGAAAATGTAGATATAAAAATAAAGAGAGATGAGAACAGAGAAAAGAACTCTATAATATTCGACACTTTCGATGAAAATGACAATTACAGAAATAAAATAACGATAGGAGTGTATTCGCTTCAGGAATGGCTGAGAATGCTGCCGGAAGAAGTGAACAAGGACAATATAATATTTAAATCAGAGAATAAAGTATATGTCCTGGAAGCTTCCAGCGGTGAAGAGGAGACAGACATTTCAAGTGTAAAGTCGAACTTCAGAGTTATGTACGATTTATAGAACCGAATTTTAAATTTAATGAAAGACTTGAAATTACGATAGATAAATATAGACCCGGCAGATTTAATCTGCCGGGTTTTTTTATTCATCACCGTCTTCGTTAAGAAGCATCCATTCATCGTATATTTTTTCCAGTTTTTTCTTAAGCTTTTCCATTTCGCTGTTAATTTCAAGACTTTTTTCATGGTCCGAATAGACTTCTTCTTTGCACAGTTCGCTCTCGAATTCCATTATTTTATTTTCCGTCTCTTCAATCTCTTTTTCCAGATTTTTAACTTTTTTTCTCTGGGCAGATTTCTGTTTCTGCTTTTCTCTTTCTTTTTTCTTTATGGCATTGAGCTGAGTTTTCGTCATCTCATTTTCATCTTCTATATTTTCAGCTTTCATTCTCTCTTTTTCTTTTTTCTCAAGATAATAGTCATAGTTTCCAAGATATTCTTTAAGACCTTTCCCGTCCATTTCCCATATTTTATCAGAAATTTTATTCAGAAAATATCTGTCGTGAGATATTACCATAACAGTGCCGTCATAGCTGGATATGGCATCTTCAAGCACTTCTTTTGAATCTATATCGAGGTGGTTAGTAGGCTCGTCCATTAGGAGAAGATTAGTTTTAGACATCATGAGTTTCAGAAGCGAAAGTCTGCTCTTTTCTCCTCCGCTCAGTGCTGAAATTTCTTTATATATGTCATCTCCTATGAACAGAAATTTAGCGAGCAGTCCTCTGATTTCAGTAGTAGTGAGTTTAGGATATTCATCCCATATTTCTTCCATAACTATTTTGTCTTCATCGAGATTTTCCTGCTCCTGATCGAAATATCCTATATTCACATTGTGGCCTATTTTTATTTCACCTTCTATAAGAGGGATTATCCCCTGAATAGATTTTATAAGCGAGGTTTTTCCAATTCCGTTAGGTCCTATTATTCCTATATGGTCTCCTTTATAGACGTTTATGCTCACATCTTCAAAGAGCTTTTTTTCATCGTATCCGACGGAGACATTTTCTAGTGAAAGAACATCGTTTCCGCTCTGAATCGCCGGCTCAAATCTCATTATGCTTTTTTTAGCAGTCACCTCGGGATCTTCCATTACGGTCATTTTTTCAAGCATTTTCTTTCTGCTTTTCACCATCTTAGAAAGTTTTTCATGTTTGCTCTGTTCAAATTTTCTGATTTTTTCTTCAAGACTTGAAATCTCTTTCTGCTGATTCTCATATCTTCTTTTGAGAGCTTCGAGATTGGCTTTTCTCTTTTTTATAAATTCTGTATAGTTCCCGCTGTACATCTCCACTCGTCCGTTTTCAAGGTGCAGAATTTTGGAAACAGTGTTGTCGAGAAAATATCTGTCGTGAGAGATTGTTATTACAGTCCCTTTATAAACTTTTATATATTTCTCGAGCCAGTCTATAGCTTCTATGTCCAAGTGGTTCGTAGGCTCATCAAGAAGCAGAATTTCAGGATTTTCGAGCAGTATTTTTCCAAGAGACACTCTTGCTTTCTGTCCTCCGCTCAGTTCATATATATATTTTTCAAAATCTTCATCTGTGAATCCAAGTCCTCTTAAAACTCCCTTGACTTCACTTTTATATCCAAAACCGTTCTTCTCCTGAAATCTTTCAGTCAGATTAGAATATCTTTTCATAATCTCTTCAAGTGCTTCAGGGTCATTAGATTTTTCACTCATCTCAACCTCGATGCTTCTGAGTTCCTTTTCCATTTCTTCAAGATACGAAAATACGCTCATCAGTTCATCATAAATCGTATTGGATTCGTCTTTAAAGAGCTGCTGCTCTAAAAGGGCGATTCTGTAGTTTTTAGGGATTGTCACAGTTCCTGAATCGGGACTGATTTCCCCTGAAAGTATATTGAAAAGAGTCGATTTTCCCGCGCCGTTCAGACCTACAAGACCGACTTTGTCGTATTCATTTATATTAAAACTCACATTTTCGAGTATATTTTCAACGATATAGGATTTAGCTATATTGCTGCAAGACATTACTATCATATATTGCACTTCCTTTTTTCTCATTTCGCTTTTAAGAAACTGTACCATGTATACGGCACAAATACTATTATATCAGAATTGCAGGACCTCTATTTAAGAAATTTTTTTGAATATGTTTTTTAATATGTATTGATAAAATCATTAAGTTTTTCGGCCTAGTTGATACCGGTTGTTAAAAAAGTGCATAAGTTTTGAGATTTTATGATATAATAAATATAATTAAAATTCGAGTGAGCTGATATATGTGAAATCAGCACTTGTAGACATATAAAGAACAGACCAAGGAATAGGTGAAATATATGAACAAGAACAAAAAGGTTTCCATGGCGGTCATAAGAAGACTGCCGAAATATTACAGATACTTATCAGAACTTAAAAATAAAGACATAAAGAGAATATCATCTTACGAACTGAGCAAGCTCACAGGTTTTACAGCTTCTCAGATAAGACAGGACTTCAACAATTTCGGCGGTTTCGGACAGCAGGGATACGGATACAATATTGAAGAACTTCACAGACAGCTTGCCGCTATAATAGGTATAGACAGACAGCATGACGGAATTATAATAGGAGCGGGAAACTTAGGACAGTCGATTGCAAATTACAAGAACTTTGGAGAAATGGGACTGAATGTGGTTGCTATATTCGAAAAAAATCCGAGACTTATAGGATATACTATAAGGGAAATTCCAATACTCGATATATATGAGATAGATGAATTCTGCAGAGGAAAGAATATAGAGATTGCAGTTATAACTACGCCGAAAGAAGAAGCACAAGCCGTTGCAGATAAAGCTGTATCTCTGGGAATAGAGTCAATATGGAATTTCGCTCCGGTAGATCTGAAGACATCGGAGAACATAGTTGTTGAAAATATACATCTGAGTGAAAGTCTTCTTGCACTGATGTTCATGCTGAACAATAAATAGCAGCAGAGAGATATAATTCGGAAATAAACAGAAAAAAATTCTGCAAATGGAAATAAAAAAATTGATTTTTCATTGAAATCTAATTATAATAATAGTTAAGAAAAATAGTCGAACTATTTTTAAAGAAAATAAAAAAATGTTAGTGTTTTTACAGGAGGTATTCACAAGTGAGTTATGTAGAACGTGTTATAGAATCAGTTAAAGAGAGAAATCCTCACGAGCCGGAATTTCTTCAGGCAGTAGAGGAAGTGCTTGAGTCTCTTGAATCAGTTATAGAAAAAAATCCGAAATGGACAGAGGAAAATCTTTTAAGCAGACTTTGTGAACCTGAGAGAACTATAATGTTCAAGGTTACTTGGATGGACGACAGCGGGGAAGTTCATGTTAACCGCGGATACAGAGTTCAGTTCAACGGAAGCATAGGACCTTACAAAGGAGGACTTAGATTCCATCCTTCAGTTAATTTAAGCATACTTAAATTCCTAGGTTTCGAACAGATATTCAAAAATGCCCTTACTGGACTTCCTATAGGAGGAGGAAAAGGAGGATCTGATTTCGACCCTAGAGGAAGATCAGATGCTGAAATAAGAAGATTCTGCGAAAGCTTTATGACTGAGCTTTACAAACACATAGGACCGGATGTTGACGTTCCGGCAGGGGATATCGGAGTAGGCGGAAGAGAAATCGGATATCTTTACGGACATTACAGAAGAATAAGAGGAGCTTTCGAAAACGGAGTATTCACAGGAAAACCTCTAGTTATGGGAGGATCTTTAATAAGACCGGAAGCTACAGGATACGGAATAGTTTATTTTGCAAATGAAATACTTGATTATAAAGGAGATGCTCTTAAAGGTAAAACTGTTGCAGTTTCAGGATTCGGAAACGTTGCATGGGGTGTTGCAAAGAAAGCATCTGAATTAGGAGCAAAAGTAGTTACACTTTCAGGACCTGACGGATATATATACGATCCTGAAGGAGTATCAGGAGAAAAAGTTGACTATATGCTTGAAATGAGAAGCAGCGGAAGAGACCAGGTAAAAGACTACGCTGACAAATTCGGAGTTGAATTCTTCCCTGGAGAAAAACCTTGGGGTGTTAAAGCTGATATAGCTATACCTTGCGCAACTCAGAACGAAATACATCTTGAAGATGCTAAAAAAATGGTTGAAGCAGGAGTAAGATATCTTGTTGAAGGAGCAAATATGCCTTCTACAATGGAAGCTATAAAATATCTTCAGGAAAATGATGTAGTTACAGCGCCTGCTAAAGCTGCAAATGCTGGAGGAGTTGCAACATCTGCTCTTGAAATGGCTCAGAACAGCATGAGAATGAGCTGGACTGAAGAAGAAGTTGATGAAAAACTTCAGCAGATAATGAAAAATATTCATAATAATGCTAAAAATGCTGCAGAAGAATATGGATACGGATACGACTTATTTGCAGGAGCTAATATAGCAGGATTCCTTAAAGTGGCAGAAGCTATGAGCGCTCAGGGAATATATTAATAGAAATATAATATGAATCAATATATAAATAAAACCCGAAATCAATTCAGATTTCGGGTTTTTTATATTATGTTTATTTTAAATCTCTTATTTTCTGTGCATTTTAAATCCTAAGAAAAGATCGTTATAAATTCCCAGCATCTCTATTCCGAGGTCTTCATAGACTTCTAAATGCTCTATAGTTTCTTCTGTAGGATAGAACTGCTCATCTTCAACCACTTCTTCAGGAAGAATTTCCATAGCACCCTTATTAGGCGTTGCATATCCTATATATTCAGCGTTCTGAGCCGCATTTTCCGGTCTCAGAAGGAAATTTATTAGAGCATAGGCTCCATCTATGTTCTGAGCAGTATCAGGTATTACTATATTGTCGAACCAGAGATTGCTTCCTTCAGGAGGTATTACATAGTGCAGATTTTCGTTGTGATCCACCATTTCACTTGCTTCTCCTGAGAAAGTCACACATATCATAGCTTCTTCCTGAACCATGTACATTTTCATTTCATCTGCGACGATTGCTTTTACATTCGGCACAAGCTTGTCGAGTTTTTCTCTTGCAGCGAGAAGATCTTTCTCGTCAGTATCGTTTACAGATTTTCCCATGCTGTTTAAAGAGAATCCCATGACTTCTCTTGCACCGTCTATAAGCATGATATTGTCTTCATATTCTGGATTCCACAAATCATCCCAGTGCTCTATATCTCCCTCATCTACAAGTTTATCATTATAAATGATTCCGAGAGTTCCCCAGAAATAGGGAATAGAGTATTTGTTCCCGGGATCGAAACTGTGATTCATAAATCTTTCATCTATATTTTCAATTCCCTCTATTTTCGAATAGTCCAGAGAATGGAGCATATTGTTCTTTATCATTTTCGAAATCATATAGTCTGAAGGAATAGCTAAATCATAAGAGTTTCCGCCCTGTTCAATTTTAGTGTACATCGCTTCGTTTGAATCAAAAGTCTCATAGATTACTTTATATCCGGATTCCTCTTCAAATTTCTTTATTAAATCGGGGTCTATGTAATCTCCCCAGTTATAAAGCTGAACAGTATTTCCAGACTGATATCCGTCAGACTTTTCAGAAAAATATATTATACCGTACAGTACGGCGCAAATAGCCAGGATTACGGCTGTCATTCTGATTAGAGACTTCATTTCTTATCCACCGCCTTAACTTTCAGTTTTTTCTTCTGATTCTTAGTAGTCAGGAAGTAGTATCCTGCTACAAGAAGCAGCGAGAACAGGAACATAAGTGTGCTCAGCGCGTTAATAGTGAGAGATACACCCTGTCTTGCTCTTGAGTATATTTCGACTGAAAGTGTGCTGAATCCGTTACCTGTAACGAAGAATGTAACAGCAAAATCATCTAGAGAATAAGTGAACGCCATGAAAAATCCTGCGAGTATTCCGGGAGCTATCATTGGAAGAATAACTCTTCCTATTATCTGTGCTGAGCTTGCTCCGAGGTCTCTTGCCGCAAAGAATACAGATTCACTGATTTCGTTCATTCTCGGAAGCACCATGAGAACCACTATGGGTATACTGAAGGCTATATGAGAAATCAGAACCGATTTAAAGCCGAGTCCGATTCCGAGCATAGTGAAGAAAATCAGGAAGCTCGAACCTATTATTACATCGGGTGAAACCATCAGAACATTGTTGAGACTCAGAAGCGAATTTTTTATTCTCTTGTTTTTTATAAAATATATTCCCATAGCTCCGAAAGTTCCGATTAACGTCGCTATAAGAGAGGAAAGAAGAGCAAGAAGCACAGTGTTTAAAACTATTATTATAAGTCTCTTGTCTTCAAAAAGTTCCGCATAGTATTCCAGAGTGAATCCTGTGAACTGATTCATAGTCCCGTCCGCATTGAAAGAGTAGAATATAAGATAGAATATCGGAAGGTACAGAATTGCGAATACTATGAAAAGATATATTTTTTCAAATTTATTAGATGATCTCATCATACTATATCCCTTCCTTTCTTATTTTTTCCACCTGTAAGAAGCATAAGAACTATCATTGCAATTATCAGCACAACTCCGATAGTCGAACCCATACCCCAGTTCTGAGTTACAAGGAAATGCTCCTCTATAGCGGTACCGAGAGTTATTACTCTGTTTCCTCCAATAAGTCTTGTGAGCATGAACAGAGACAGTGAAGGTATGAATACGGCCTGCACTCCGGCTTTAACTCCGTTAAGCGTAAGAGGAAATACTACTCTTCTGAACGTTGTAACAGAATTTGCCCCGAGGTCTCTGCTCGCTTCAATATATGAAGGATTGATATCTTCTATTGCGTTGAATATCGGAATTATCATGAAAGGTATTTCGATATAGCTCGCAACAAAGATGAAAGAGAAGTCTGTAAACAGAATCTGCTTAGGAGCAATTCCTAAGAAGCCCAGAAACTGATTTACTTCTCCGCTCTGGCTGAATATTCCTATAAATGCATAAGCCTTTAACAGAAGGTTTATCCATGTAGGAAGTATTATTAAAAGGAGCCAGAGATTTTTATATTTAGTTTTGCTCAGGAAATATGCTGTCGGATAACTTATAAGCAGTGTCACAGCAGTTATCAGAAGAGCATACAGCACTGAGTTCAGACTCATCTTAAGATAATTAGCAGAAGTGAAATACTCCTTGTAATTACCTAAAGTGAAGTTTCCGTGTATATCGAAGAATGATCTGTATCCTATAAGCACTATAGGAACTATTACGAAGAACAGTATCCAGAGCATATAGGGAATCATGTACTTATTTTTTAATTTACCTTGCAAATTGCCACCCACTTTCTATTCAGTATTTTTTTATTCCTCATACGATTCAAGTCTTGCATCGAAATCTTCTTCCGATTCATTGAAACGCATTACGTGAATAGCATCTGCATCAAAGTATAAATCTACATCGGCATCGATAACAGCTTTTTTTGTGGTATGTATCATCCACTCGTTTCCCTGTTCGTCATAGCAGATTATTTCATAGTGAACTCCTCTGAAGAGCTGAGTGTCAACTTTAGCTTTAAGTTTCCCCTCGCCAAGAGGTCTTATTTCAACGTCTTCAGGACGTATTACGATTTCTACCGGTTCATTTTCTCTCATTCCGCCGTCGACACATTCAAACTGATGTCCGACAAATTCAACGAGATTGTCTTCTATCATTCTTCCCGAAACAATATTGCTTTCACCTATAAAATCTGCGACGAATCTGTTTATAGGCTCATCGTATATATCGACAGGTGTTCCGGACTGTTCTATCTGGCCGTTATTAAGAACGAATATTATATCACTCATAGCCAGCGCCTCTTCCTGGTCGTGAGTTACAAATATGAAAGTTATTCCCAGTCTCTGCTGAAGCTCTCTCAGCTCATACTGCATATCTGTTCTCAGCTTTAAGTCAAGAGCAGACAGCGGTTCGTCAAGAAGCAGAATATCAGGTTCGTTTACTAGAGCTCTTGCAATAGCAACTCTCTGTCTCTGTCCACCGCTCATAGCTGTGAGCGCTCTGTTTTCAAATCCTGAAAGCTGAACGAGCTTCAGAATGTCTGTAACTTTTTTCTCTATAATATCCTTATCGACTTTCTTAACGGAAAGACCGAAAGCAACGTTGTCGAACACATTCATATGAGGGAAAAGTGCATAATCCTGAAAAACAGTATTTACTTTTCTTTTGTTAGGCGGAGTATCCTTTATATTTTCTCCGTCCATATAGATATTTCCGCTCGTAGGATCTGCAAAACCCGCTATCAGACGCAGAATAGTCGTCTTTCCACAGCCTGAAGCCCCAAGGAGCGTGTAGAATTTTCCTTTTTCAAGTTCGAAAGACACATCGTTCAATACACAGTTGTCTTCATAAATTTTGCTAACATTTTCGAATTTAATTATTGGCTTTTCCAATTATCCCCCTCCTTACAGAATAATTTTCTGAATAATAAAAAAACGGTCTGATACCTAGGACCAAACCGACTATTCATGATTATAATTGTATCATATTTATATTCATTTTTCCCTCATAATGTGACAAAAATATTGTTAAATATAGGTTAAGAAGCGGAAAATTAATACTGATTTTCATCAAGAGGAAATTATAAGTCTAGATGAAAAGACATATTGAAATATTAGCTGAAATATTCTTTGAATTTCATCTGATTGACTTTACTATCACTATGTAACATAATTTAATATAGTGAATAAAAATTTTCGGAGGGATTTTATGGATAAAGAAGTTATTGAAAAAGACGGAAAAATCATTGTTAAAGATATAAAAGATTTCGTTCCAAAACATATTTTTGAATGCGGACAGTGTTTCAGATGGAATGAAGAGGAAGACGGCAGCTATACAGGAGTTGCTTATGGAAAGGTTATAAATGTTAAAGTCGAAGACAGAGATTTAATTATAGACAATACAGATATGGAAGACTTTAACAATATATGGGTTGAATATTTTGATTTGAACAGAGACTATTCTGAACTCAAAGCAGAGTTTTCAAAGATAGACGAATATACGAAAGCGTCTTCTGAATTCGGACACGGAATAAGAATTCTTAAACAGGAACCTTGGGAGATGCTGATATCTTTCATAATATCGGCTAGAAATTCAATACCTAATATTAAAAAGACTATAGAGAAGATGGCGGCGGCATATGGTGAAGAAATAGGAGAATACAGAGGAAAAACTTATTATGCTTTTCCGACACCTGAAGCGCTTGCAGCTCTTTCTGAAGACGAGCTTAGAAAATGCGGAACTTCTTTCAGAACTAAATATATTCTTTCATCTGCTATGAAGATAATAGAAGACGGAGGAATAGACTATCTAAAAAATGAAGAGACTGATTTTGCGAGAGAGAAACTCAGAGAGTTTGACGGTGTAGGTCCTAAAGTATCCGACTGCATACTTCTTTTCGGATTCGGAAAAGATGATGTCTTTCCAGTAGATGTCTGGGTTCAGAGAGTTATGGATGAATTCTATCTGAAAGGTGAAATAAAGAATCTGGAGAAAATAAGAAAATATGCAATAGACATGTTTGGGGATCTTTCAGGAGTAGGACAGCAGTATCTTTTCTACTACGCAAGAGAAAAGGGAATTGGAAAGAAAAAGAAATAGTTCAGTCATTTTTCTGAGAAAATAAAAATCGAGGGGGATTCGGGTTTTAAATATTAGTGATGAAGGTGATAATTTGGAAACGAATAAAGATTCAGAGATGCTCGGAACTGCCCCTGTCGGAAGTCTTCTTGCAAAGCTTGCGGCGCCTGCAATAATAGCTCAGATAGTCAATATGCTCTACAATATGGTAGACAGAATATATATAGGGCATATTCCTGGAGACGGAGCACTCGCTTTAACGGGCATAGGACTGACTATTCCTATAATAATGCTGACATCGGCGTTCAGCTCATTAATAGGAATGGGGGGAGCACCGAGAGCTTCTATAAAAATGGGAGAGAAGAAGAATGATGAAGCTGAAAGGATTCTCGGAAACTGTGTCACTGCTCTTATAATAATATCTATTGTAATGTCGGCAAGCATATATGCATTCAGAGAACCGCTTCTCTATCTCTTTGGAGCAAGCGATATAACTATTGAATATGCACTGAAGTATCTGAATATTTATCTTTTAGGAACAATATTTGTTCAGTTCAGTTTAGGACTTAATCCTTTTATATCGGCACAGGGCTTTGCAAAGACGGGCATGATAACTGTAGTAATAGGTGCAGTCCTGAATATAATTCTGGATCCCGTTTTCATATATCTTTTTGATATGGGAATTGCCGGAGCGGCGCTTGCCACAATAATATCTCAGGCAGTTTCATGTATATGGGTTTTAAGATTTCTGACAGGAGAGAAGACTGTACTTAAGATAAAAAAAGAGAATTTAAAACTTGACAGAAAAATAGTTCTTCCTGTAATGGCGCTCGGACTTTCACCATTTATAATGCAGTCTACAGAAAGTCTTTTAAACATAGTGTTCAATTCATCTCTTCAGAAATATGGAGGAGATATATACGTTGGCGCCATGACAATTCTTGCAACAGTAATGCAGCTCATTCTGTTTCCGCTGATGGGACTTACACAGGGAGCTCAGCCTATAATAGGATATAATTTCGGAGCAGGCCAGTTTAAAAGAGTTAAGAAGACGTTCAGACTTCTTCTGATAATATCTATAGTATTCACAGGGATACTCTGGCTGACAGTTCTGTTCAAACCGGATATTCTAATACTAATATTCACTAAAGATCCGGAACTTATAGAAGCGACTAGACAGTATATGCCGGTGTATTTAGGAGCAGTAATAGTTATGGGAGCTCAAGTGGCATGTCAGCAGACATTTATTTCGGTAGGACAGGCAAAGATATCGATTTTTCTTGCAGTTTTAAGAAAACTGATACTTCTTATACCTCTTATTTATATTCTTCCCAATTTCATTGAAGAGAAGGTGTTTGCAGTATTTCTTGCAGAACCGATATCGGATGTTATTGCGGCTCTTACAACAGTGATAACTTTTGCTATAGCATTTAATAAACTGATAAAAGAACGGGAAGAGAGAAATGTGCTGACTAAATCCTGATAGAAGAGTGAATATACTGTAAAAGATGAAATTAGAAATTTTTAATTATATAAAAAATGTAAACCGCAGAGAATTGTTTTCTCTGCGGTTTTTCTATAAGCTTTAGAGATATTTCTGTATTTTCTTCTCAATCTTTCCGACTCCTGTGGAAGGAGCAAATCTGTCTACTGCATTTCCTTTTCTGTCCACTATGAATTTAGTGAAATTCCACTTTATATCTTCACTGAATATTCCGCCCTGTTCTGACTTTAAGAATTTATAAATTGGGGATTCGTTTTCACCGTTCACATCTATTTTAGAGAAAAGCGGAAAAGTTATATTCTGTTCATTTCTGTAGTAATTTTTGATTTCCTCATCAGTTCCAGGTTCCTGATTTTTAAACTGATTGCATGGAAAGCCCAGAACACCAAGTCCTTCATCCTTATAATTTCTGTAAAGATCTTCCAGATCTTTCATCTGAGGTGCGAAGCCTCATTTTCTGGCGGTATTTACTATTACGAGGACTTTTCCCTCAAAATCACTCATTTCGACTAAATTTCCGTCAATATCCTTTGCTTTTAAATTATAGAAATTCATATTAAATCATCCTTTTGTTATATTGTTATATATAAAATACATACCCGAATATATTTTTCATTTAACAAAAAGTGATATAATCTAAGATATATATGCAGGAAGGGAAGGTATAAATTGAAAAAGATTGAATCTGAAAAACATGTTAAGGATATTGCTGTCGATGTAGCAAGAGCCGGTATAAAGATGGCTATGAGCGAGACTAGAGAAGATGAGGAGAAACTGAAAGAGGAACTCAGCGAAATCGGAATAAAATCTGTGGCGGTCGATATTGGAGGAAATCTGGTAGATCTGATTCCAGTCATGATAGAAAGAGCAGTAGTTGCAGCAAAGCGTTCAGGAGTGACTAAAGACTGTTTTGCGCATGACGGATCTGTAGCAGGAGCTACTAAAGAAGCTATAGCTCAGGTATATTCTAAAGCGGCAGGACTGAATGTCGGCGGAAAAATATCGATAACGAGCTGCAGAGCACATCTTACAGTCGTAGTTTTTCTGAATATAGGCATGCTTCACCTTAATGAAGTAGTCGTTGGACTGGGTCACAGATCAATATAACTGGAATAAGCCAATATTATTGCATGTAAAGGTTTTCAGTCATTGACCTTTGTTAATATTTTGTATATAATTTCAGTTATGGTAATCATTAAACGATAGAGGAATTATAGTAATATTTACAGTAGCAGAAAGAAGCACAGAAGCAATTCAAAAAAATGAGGAGGATAGTAAAATGGGTAAAAAATTTGTAAAAAGAATATTATCAATAGGAGCTGTATTAGCTCTTGGTGTAGGAATGATGGGATGCTCATCAGATAACGGCGGAGACGGTACAGAAACTGGAACTGCTGAAAGTACAACTACTGAAAGCAGTTCTGACGAAAAAATAAAGATAGGTATATCTCAGTTTGTTGAACACACAGCTCTTGACTCAGCTAGAGAAGGGTTCGAAGAAGCTCTTAAAGACGAAGGATATGGAGAAGACAAAGTGGATATAGACTATCAGAACGCTCAGGCGGATTCAGCTATAAACGACAATATAGCTAAGAAATTCGCATCTGAAAAGAAAGATCTTCTTTTCGGTATATCTACACAGTCTGCACAGTCGCTGTACAATGCAGATAAAGAAACACCGATAGTTATAACAGCAGTGACAGACCCTGTTGGGGCAGAAGTAGTTAAAAGTCTTGAAAAACCTGAAACTAATGTGACAGGAACTACTGACAATATAGATATAGAAGTTCAGTTCAAACTTATAAAAGAACTTCTTCCAGAAGCTAAAAAAGTTGGAATACTTTTCAACTCAGCTGAACAGAACTCAGAAGTTCAAGTGAAAAAAGCTAAAGAAAAAGCTCCTGATTTCGGATTCGAAATAGTTGAGGGAGGAGTTACAGGAACTAATGACGTAGCGCAAGTTACTGACTCAATCGTTGACAAAGTCGACGTAATATACGTACCGACAGACAATATAGTTGTTTCATCACTTCCTGTTGTATATGACAGAACTATAGGTAAAAAAGTGCCTATAATAGGATCAGAAAAAGGACAAGTTGAAAATGGAGCTCTTGCAACAGAAGGTATAAACTATAAAGATCTTGGATATCAGACAGGTAAAATGGCAGTTAGAATTCTGAACGGTGAAAAACCTCAGGATATGCCGATAGAAAGCACAGAAACTTTCGACCTTATAATAAATGAAGACACACTTGAGAAATTAGGAATAGAACTTCCTGACTCAGTAAAAGAAAGAGCTGAAATGATAGGAAGTGAAAAGTAGTTATGGATTTTTGGATTAAGGCTCTTGAGCAGGGACTTATCTACGGAATTCTGGTTATGGGAATCTATATAACTTATACAATACTCGATTTCCCGGACCTTTCAGTAGATGGAACTTTCCCGCTTGGGGGAGCAGTAGCGGCAGTATGTATAGTTGGCGGAATGAATCCGCATCTTGCGTTAGTAATGGCACTGATTGCAGGACTTATAGCGGGAGCGGTTACAGGACTGCTTCACGTTAAGCTGGGAATAACGAATCTTTTATCCGGGATTTTAGTTATGACCGGTTTGTACTCGGTCAATCTCCTCATAATGGGGAAACCGAATACGCCATTGCTGTCTGCAAAGACGATATTTCCAGAAGCGGGAACTGGTTCGCTTTACGGAATACTGCTAGTAATATTTATATTAACTGTAGTTGTAAAGCTTGCGCTTGACTGGTATCTTTCAACTAAGTCCGGCTATATGCTTAAAGCTACAGGAGACAATCCTCAGCTCGTAACTTCACTTGGAGTGAGCATAGGAAAAGTTAAAATAATAGGAATTATGCTTTCGAACGGGCTTGTTGCTCTTTCGGGAGGAGTAATGGCTCAGTATAACAGATTTGCTGACGCTCAGATGGGAGTTGGAACAATCGTTATAGGTCTTGCTTCTATAATAATAGGGCTTTCTCTTTTCAGCAGAATAAGAGTTATGAAACCTACAACAGCAGTTATACTCGGAGCTATAATATACAGAGTTGCAATAGGAATCGCGCTGAAATTCAACATGCCTTCAGAAAATCTGAAGCTTGTGACTTCACTAGTAGTTATAGTATTCCTTGCAATAAACAATAAAGGAACGGCTTTCAAAGGATTCTTTAAAAAAAGCGGAATAAAGAAGTCGGCTCCAAAAAAGGAGGCGGCATAGATGTTATCTGTTAGAAATATAAGCAAAACTTTCAATAAAGGAACTGTCAACAGCAATAAAGTTTTTGAAGATTTAAGTATCGATATAAGAGAAGGAGACTTCATAACTATAATTGGAAGTAACGGGGCAGGAAAATCGACTCTTCTGAATGTCATTTCAGGAAATATAACGGCAGATTCAGGAGAAATTCTTGTCAAAGGAAGAGATATAGCTAAACTTCCGGAACATAAGAGAACGAGATTCATATCGAGAGTATATCAGAATCCGTTTTTAGGAGTTGCGCCTTCAATGACAATCCTTGAAAATATGTCTCTTGCATATAATAAAGGACAGAAATTCGGACTGGGAAGAGCCGTTACTAAGAAAAATGAAGAAATGTTTAGAGAAATGCTTTCTACATTAGGTCTTGGACTTGAAGATAAAATCCACAATAAAGTGGGACTTCTTTCAGGGGGACAGAGACAGTCGATAGCGCTTCTTATGGCTACGATGATTAAGCCGCAGCTGCTTCTTCTTGACGAGCACACTGCAGCGCTTGACCCTAAAACTTCTAAAAGAGTTATAGAACTCACTAAAGAAATTGTAGACAATAATAAAATAACGACACTTATGGTTACTCACGACCTGAATCACGTTATTGAACTTGGAAACAGAGTGATAATGATGCACTCAGGTGAGATAATACTTGACATAAAAGATGAAGAAAAAAGTGAACTTACTATAGATAAGCTGTTAGATCATTTTGACAATGCGAATGTAATGCTATCAGATAGAACACTTCTTTCAAATTAGCAAAAGCGGGCGCACCTTTAAGGCGCCCGTTTTTTTAATAAAATTCTTAAAGATAGAAGGAGAAAAATATGGGCAATATAGTCAATTTTCTGGCAATAATAGTAGGGGGAACACTGGGGCTCATTTTTAAAAAATTTAAAAAAGAATCTTATACTGACGGAATAATGAGCGGTATAGGAATATGCGTAATAATAATGGGGATAGGAGACGCAATAAAATCTCAGAATATGCTGGTTCTGATACTGAGCATAGCTCTTGGAACGTTCTTAGGAGAAGTTCTGACTATTGAAGAGAGACTGAATGATTTCGGACAGTTTATGGGAAGAAAGCTGCAGAAAGGATCTTCAGGAGGAAATTTTGCGCAGGGCTTTGTAACTACAACACTGATTTACTGTGTAGGAGCTATGGGGATTCTGGGTTCTATTAAAATAGGGCTTTCAGGAGACAGTTCTACACTGTTTGCAAAATCGATTCTGGATGGAATTACAGCAATACTTTTTGCTTCGACTCTGGGATTCGGAGTTCTGTTTTCATCAGTTCCGGTATTTGTATATCAGGGATTAATAATACTTATGGCAAAACAGCTTGAGCCGTTTTTTACAGACGTTTTGATAACTGAACTGAGTGCAGTCGGGGGAATAATGATTATGGCAATAGGGATAAATATTCTGAACCTAAGGAAGATTAAAGTGGGAAATATGCTTCCGGCACTTTTAGGTCCAGTTATATATTACGGGTTTTTCGGATAAAATGTTATAAAAAATTAATAAAGATTACTGAGAAAAAATGGAATAAAGAGTCAAAATTACACTTAAAAAATGAAATCAAGAGTAATAAAGAGATTAAGGGATTAAACATGTTGAAAAAAGATATATTTTGATTAAATCTTAGATTAAGACGTAATACAGCAATAAACATCTAAATATATAATTTGATATAATCCAGCATATTATTTAATATTATAAATATAGAGATTAGCACTCGATACATAAGAGTGCTAATTTTTTAAAGAAGGAGGATAAATCAATATGGATATAAAACCTTTAGGAGACAGAGTAGTTATAAAAAGAGTTGAAATGGAAGAAACTACTAAAAGCGGAATAGTTCTTCCTGGGACTGCAAAAGAAAAACCTCTTGTAGCAGAAGTTGTAGCTATAGGAAGAGGCGTTGAGACAGACGAAAAATTCAAAGACGATATAAAAGTCGGAGATAAAGTTGTATTCTCAGAATATGCAGGATCGGAAGTTAAACTTGACGGAGAAGAATACACTATACTGAAAGTTACAGAAGTGCTTGCAGTAATAGGATAATATATAAGTTAAAAGTATACATTATAAATAAGAAAGACAGATTTATTATATAGATTTATACAAAATATCAGGAAGGTGAATTTAATGGCTAAAGATATAAAATTTGGCGAAGACGCACGTCGTGCGATGGAAACAGGAATTAACAAACTTGCAGATACAGTAAAAGTTACACTAGGACCAAAAGGAAGAAACGTAGCTCTAGATAAAAAATTCGGCGCACCTCTAATAACTAATGACGGTGTTACAATAGCTAGAGAAATAGAACTTGAAGATCCGTTTGAAAACATGGGAGCTCAGCTGGTTAAAGAAGTTTCAACAAAAACTAACGATGTTGCAGGAGACGGAACTACTACAGCGACTCTTCTTGCACAGGCTATAGTCAGAGAAGGACTTAAAAACGTGGCTGCAGGAGCTAACCCTATGATTCTTAGAAGAGGAATTTCACAGGCTGTAGACAAAGTTGTAGAAGAAATAAAAGCTATATCAAGACAGGTAGATGATGAATCTGCAATAGCTCAGGTTGCTGCAATATCGGCTGCTGATGAAGAAGTTGGACAGCTTATAGCTCAGGCTATGGAAAAAGTAGGAAAAGACGGAGTTATAACTGTTGAAGAATCAAGATCTATGGGAACTGTTCTAGATGTTGTGGAAGGAATGCAGTTTGACAGAGGGTACCTTTCACCTTATATGGTAAGCGACACTGAAAAAATGGTTGCAGAACTCGATAACCCATATATATTAGTTACAGATAAAAAGATAAACAATATACAGGAAATACTTCCAATACTTGAAGAGATAGTTCAGCAGAGCAAACCGCTTCTAATAATAGCTGACGATGTTGAAGGTGAAGCACTTGCAACTCTAGTTGTTAATAAACTTAGAGGAACATTCAACTGTGTTGCTGTTAAAGCGCCTGGATTCGGAGACAGAAGAAAAGAAATGCTCAGAGATATAGCAGTTCTTACAGGAGCAGAAGTAGTTTCAGAAGAACTTGGCTACGATCTTAAAGAAACAAGCCTTGCAATGCTTGGAACTGCTCAGACAGTTAAAGTTGATAAAGAAAACACAGTTATAGTTGACGGAGCTGGAACTCAGGCAGCTATAGAAGACAGAATCAACCAGATAAAATCTCAGCTTGAAGTTACAACATCTGAATTCGATTCAGAAAAACTTCAGGGAAGACTTGCTAAACTTTCAGGAGGAGTTGCAGTTATACAAGTTGGATCTGCTACAGAAACTGAACTGAAAGAAAGCAAACTCAGAATAGAAGACGCGCTTTCAGCTACTAGAGCGGCAGTTGAAGAAGGTATAGTTCCAGGAGGAGGAACTGCGCTTATCAACACAATGCCTGCAGTTGAAAAACTTCTAGAAGAAACTGAAGGAGATGAAAGAACTGGTGTGGCTATAATTCTCAAAGCTCTTGAAGAGCCTGTAAGACAGATAGCTGCAAACGCAGGTCTTGAAGGATCTATAATAGTTGAAAAAATAAAAGCGAGCGAAGCTGGAATAGGATTCGACGCACTTAAAGAAGAATATGTAGATATGATAGAAAAAGGTATAGTTGACCCTACTAAAGTTACAAGATCAGCACTTCAGAACGCTGCATCAGTAGCTGCAATGGTTCTTACAACAGAATCCGCAGTTACAGACATAGAGTCAGATGATGACGCTATGGGCGGAATGGGAGCTGGAATGGGCGGCATGCCTCCGATGATGTAATCGGTTTAAAAAGACAATTATGATTTCATTAATATAAATAAAACGGCATGTGATTTCACATGCCGTTTGTTTTTTATTACCGTACTATAAAAAGAACTAAAAAAGTTTAATTATGATAGAATAAGGGTAAGGGATTAATAACTGTACATATCTCAAAACTGCTTATTATTCAGATATAAGAGTGAAGAGAGATTAAAGATTATTCTATATTTTTTTAATAATGCAGTTGACAAAACACGAAATATTTATTAAAATTTTCATGTAATGTTTGTATAGTTAGTGATTTTAATTTTAGTAGATATTTCAAACATCAGAACTTGAGGAGGATTAAACGGAATGAGAGAGTTTATAGACAAAATCATTGAAGAGATAAAAGAACAAATCGGTGACGGAAAAGCAATATGTGCGCTTTCAGGAGGAGTAGATTCTTCAGTTTGTGCTGTGCTTGTACACGAAGCAATAGGCGACAGATTAACTTGTATATTCGTTGACCACGGTCTTCTAAGAAAAGGCGAAAGAGAAGAAGTTATAGAAACTTTCGAAAAGCAGTTCAAAATAGACTTAATAGTTGTAGATGCAGAAGAAAGATTCCTTGGAAAACTTGAAGGAGTTTCTGATCCTGAAAAGAAGAGAAAAATAATAGGAGAAGAATTCATAAGAGTATTCGAAGAAGAAGCACAAAAACTTAAAGGATATGACTTCCTTGTTCAGGGAACAATATACCCTGATATAACAGAAAGCGGTGAAGAAGGAAAAGGACTTATAAAATCTCACCACAACGTTGGAGGACTTCCTGAAGATGTTGATTTCGAACTTGTAGAGCCTCTACGTACACTTTACAAACCGGAAGTTAGAGAAGTAGGAAAACTTCTTGGACTGCCTTCAAACGTAGTTAACCGTCAGCCATTCCCAGGACCTGGACTTGGAGTTCGTTGTCTTGGAACAGTTACTAAAGAAAAACTTGATATATTAAGAGAAGCTGACTATATATATCGTGATGAAGTTAAAAAAGCAGGACTTGATACAGAAATATGGCAGTACTTCGCTGCAATCCCTGATTTCAGTGTTACAGGAGTTACAGACGGAGTTAGAACTTATTCACATACAATATTCCTAAGAGCGGTAAACAGTGAGAATGCTGTAACAGCTGATGTATATCCGTTCACACCTGAATTCCTTCAAAAGGTTTCAGCGAGAATATGCAGTGAAGTTAAAGAAGTTAACAGAGTTCTTTATGATATAACTGCTAAACCGCCTGCAACAATAGAATTTGAATAATTCAGTAGAATAATAATATATATAAGAAACCGCCCTGATTTTTTCAAGGCGGTTTTTTATTAAGACAATACTATATTTACGAAACAAATTTTTGTTATATAATAAATAGATAAGAGGGTATGGTAGATATGCGAACTTAGATTTAAGTATCGCTAATAATAGCAAGGGAAGTGTAGAAAATGATTCAAAAATATACATTTGACGGGGAAAAAAAGCTGAAATTAATGGATATTCCCACAAACTCGAAGGAAGATGGTGTTAATAAAGACGAAATCATCGATAAATTCCGAATGAATTTAGAGGAGATGAAGAATCTTCAGGAGAAACTTTATGCGGATGGAAAAGAAGGTATTATTGTAGTCATTCAGGCAATGGATGCAGCAGGAAAAGATTCTGCCATAAAGCATGTTATGACTACTTTAAATCCTCAAGGTATAAATGTAATAAGTTACGATGCTCCAAGTAAAGCTGAATTAGCTCATGGCTATCTGTGGCGTATTCATAAAAATATTCCAGCTAGAGGCAGTATAGCAATTTTTAACCGAAGTCATTACGAAGATGTTGTTACGGTTCAAGTTCGAGGATTGAATAATAACTATGAAATGGCAGAACGTATTATGAAAAAAGACAGTAGAACTTTTTTCAGACAGCGTTATGAACAGATTAGAAATTTTGAAGAATATTTATACCAGGAAAGCTATCGTGTCGTAAAAATCTTTTTGAAAGTTTCTAAAGATAAACAGAAAGAACGTCTTCTAGAGCGCATTGAAAGGAAAGAGAAAAACTGGAAATTCGATCCTAGAGATGTGGAAGACAGAGTCTTATTTGACCGATATATGAAAACGTATGAGGAAGCTATTAACGAAACGGCTACAAAAAATTGTCCATGGTTTGTGCTGCCGGCTGATCAAAAGTGGTATACCAGATATTTAATTTCAGAAATTATGGTTCAGGTAATGAGAGACTGCAACCCGAAATTTCCGGAGGTTTCTCAAGAAGATTTAGCTAAGATGGAGGTATGTAAGGAATCTTTACTTATAGAAGACCCTTCATCTATTCAATAAAATTTGAAGAGTATGCACAGCTGTTAAAATAGAGATTGAATAGAAATAATTTATGTATATGAATATTATGTAAGAAAATAGCCGGAATAAATCCGGCTATTTTTATTCTGCTCTTAATTTTTTATATTTTAATCTCTATTTTAGATTAATAACAAGTTCATTTAAACCGCACTACTGGCGAACTGACTATTATAAAGATCAGCATAGAAACCGTCTTTATCCAGAAGTTCTTTATGATTTCCCTGCTCTATAATAGTTCCGTCACGCATAACCAGTATAGTGTCTGCATCTTTTATAGTTGACAGTCTGTGTGCAATTATGAAACTTGTTCTGCCTTTCATGAGACTGTTCATAGCTTTCTGAATTTCTATTTCTGTACGGGTATCGACACTTGAAGTTGCCTCATCCAGTATTAGAATGGCAGGATTAGTAAGAATTACTCTTGCAATAGTTAAAAGCTGTTTCTGTCCTGCAGAAATACCTGTAAGTTCATCATCAATCACAGTATTATATCCTTGAGGCAGTGTACGGATAAAATGGTCGACTCTTGCAGTTTCTGCGGCTTCTACGATTTCTTCCATTTCAGCATCATCTTTTCCGTATGCTATGTTTTCCGAAACAGTTCCATTGAAAAGCCATGTATCCTGAAGCACCATTCCCAGAATATCTCGGAGTTCATTCCGGCTCATATCTTTAATATCGACTCCGTCTATACAGATTTTTCCTCCCTGAAGTTCATAAAATCTCATCAGAAGATTTATCAGAGTAGTTTTTCCGGCTCCAGTAGGACCTACAACGGCAACTTTGCTGCCTGCTTTAACTTCTATATTTATATCTTCCATAAGAATATTATCATCACTGTATCCGAAACGCACATGAGAGAATTCTACATTTCCTTTCGGATTATCAATCAATTTTTCAGAAGATGAATCAGGAGCCATTTCAATTTCGTCAAGCAGATTATAGACACGTTCAACTGATGCTAATGCACCCTGAAGAGTATTCATTGTGTATGAGAGCTGAGTTATAGGTTCAGAAATCTGGTTTACATACTGGAATACTGCCAGAACATCCCCTATAGAGAGCTTTCCGTTTATTACAGAAAGAGCTCCGCGGACTGCTATTATAACGTAACCGAACTGACCGACCAGTCTTATAACCGGATTTATAGCATAGGTAATAAACTCAGCTTTTGTAGAGGCTTTTCTCAGTTTTTCATTCACTTCATCATTTTTTTCTGTCATTTCTTTTTGAAGATTAAATGCTTTTATTACTTTGTTTCCTGTAAAAGATTCTTCTATATTTGCATTCAACTCTCCAAGCGCTTTCTGATTTTCAGAAAAGAAGCGGTTGGTGTAAACACCTATAATCATAGTCAATATAATGCTTGCAATAACTGAACCCAGAGCAATCAGGGTAAGCATAGGACTTATCAGCACCATCATTATAAAGGCCCCTGAGAGAGTTATTACAGCAGTAATCATTTCTGCTATAGTTTCCTGCAGCGAATCCGCGACTCTTTCAAGGTCGCTAGTAACACGGCTGAGAATTTCTCCTTTTCTATGAGTGTCATAATATTTAAGAGGGAGTCTGTTCAGTTTTTCACTGATTCTGTGACGAAGACCGAGTGTATATTCCTGTGCAACACTTGCAAGAATTCTCTGAGGTATATAGCTGAAAAGGGCATTTAGCAGATAAAGCACTATGAGAACAGTCAGAACATCTCCCATAGTTCTGAAGCTCATCAAGAACTGAGTACCTGATTCTGCAGCACTTTTCATGCCGTTATAAAGCTGATCTATAGCCATACCCAGCACTTTGGGACTGAGTATGCTGGCTATAGCAGAGACTGCAAGACTCAGTATTACTGCAGCTATCTTTCCTTTCTGCTTCATAAGGTCTTTAATGAATCTTTTTAAAGTTCCTTTAGCATTTTCAACGTGATCAGCAGACATTCCGTCACCAAAGCTGTTAGCAATGGCCTGAGTTTCGAGTTCATCTTTTTCATCTATCATGCTAATTCCTCCTCACTAAGCTGAGAATGTGCAATCTGCTGATATACAGAACATTCTTCAAGCAGTTTTTCATGTGTTCCTTTTCCTGCAATTTCGCCCTCATCAAGCACTATAATCTGTTCTGCATCCATAATAGTGCTTATACGCTGAGCTACTATTATTACGGCACTGTCAGAAATCTCCTTTTTGAGGGCAGCTCTGAGCATCGCATCAGTTTTAAAGTCTAGAGCTGAAAAGCTGTCGTCAAAAATATAGATATCCGGTTTTTTAACTACGGCTCTTGCTATAGAAAGACGCTGTTTCTGACCTCCTGAGAAATTATTTCCGCCTTGTGAAACTCTATGATTAAGGCCTTTTTCGGAATTATTTATAAAATCGTCTATTTGAGCAATCTCACAGGCGTGCATCATTTCTTCTTCAGCAGCATCTTCTTTTCCATGGCGAAGATTGTCAGCTATTGTTCCGCTGAAGAGAAATGCTTTCTGGGGAACGTATCCGATTTTATCACGGAGAACATGAGGCTTATAAGCTCTTATATCTTTTCCGTCGACTAAAATGCTTCCGTTTTCTATATCAAAAAATCTCATAATAAGACTTAAAACTGTCGATTTTCCAGAGCCGGTGCTCCCGATTATTGCAGTAGTTTTTCCTTTTTCAACAGTAAAGCTTATATTATGAAGAACTGCTTCTTCTGCATCTTCATAGCGGAAAGTCACGTCACGGAATTCAACTTTTGCATTGTCATAAGAAGATTTGGAAATCTCCAAATTTTCTGAAGGTATAATATTCAATCCAGTTTGAGTATCGAGAACAGCATTTATACGTTTAGCACATGTTTGAGAACGCGGGATAAATATAAATGTTGCAGCAGCCATCACAAGATAGAACATAGTCAGAATGGCATATTCTATTATGGCCATTATATCTCCTATCTCCATATTTCCTGCAGCTACCTGTTTTCCTCCTATCCACAATATTAAAAAAGTCAGAATATTCATAACTAAAAGAATGAAAGGGAATAGTCCGGCAAATATTTTATTTGCTTTAATAGCTATGCCGGCATATTCATTAAAACTATTGTCCATCCTGTCTTTACTGTCTTTTATACGGTTAAAAGCACGTATTACTCTTACTCCAATAATGCTTTCACGCACCGTTCTGTTAATCCTGTCCAGAGAAGTCTGCATTCTGTCGAATAGCGGTATCACCTTTTTAACAACTATTGCAGTGGCAATAAGAATAACAGCCATGAAAGCGAGTATTAAAAAGGCAAGGGACGCATTTTTAGAAAATGCGAGAATAAGTCCTGCTACAGCCATAAAAGGAGCAGGAAGCATAAGTTCGACTATAATTGAAAAAGCAGTCTGAACCTGAGTTACATCACTAGTGCTTCTAGTAATAAGAGATGCAGCCCCGAATTCATTAAACCTGTTTATTGAAAACTTCTGCACCTTGCGGAGTAGAGCGCTTCTTATATCTTTCCCAAGAGCAGTTGAGATATATGTTGAAGAGTATGTTCCCAGTACTGAGAATACTGCTGTTATAATAGCAACGGCTATCATATATCCTCCAACACTCCATACATAATCTAAATCTCCTTTTACAATACCATTATTTACAATATCTGCGGTCAGTGTCGGGATATAAAGTGTTCCGACTACCTGAACGAAGAGCAGAATAATAGTGATAAACAGAAGGCCTTTATAAGGAGACAGAAATCTAATCAGTTTTCTCATAAATAATATTTCCTCCTAAAATAAAAAATGCAGAGAGACAACATATAAATCATTATGTTATCAGCTCTGCGTCTATGCGTCTGGCTCTTTAACAAGAGTTAGTTTAAATTGTTTAATATTAATGAGAGTTTCTTTTTTACATTTAGGACAGAAAAGCGGAAAATTTTTAAGTTCCGTATTTTTCTGAATCTGAACCCTCGTTTTATAATTGCAGTGTGGGCAAAGCACCCATTTTTTATCCATTATTCTCACCGCTCTGTTCAGAGAGAACTTCTTCAAGTTTCTCTTTTAAATATTCATTATGTTTAATTCCGATTGCAAGATATATTTCCTGTTCTTTTTCAGAAAGTCTGTTAAATGCTTTTTCTTCAGCTTCTACAACAGGAGAGATGTATTCTTTGCAGAATTTTTTTCCCTTTTCAGTCAGAAAAATTTGTTTATTGTTTCTAGCAGCTGCCATCTGTTCAAGATATACATATTCTTCTTTTAGAAGTCTGTTTACGGCAGAATTTATCGTCTGTTTGGCCACACCCATTTTCTGAGCTATGTCGTTCTGAGTGTGAGACATATTCGGATCGAATAAACAGTACAGAGTCCAGAGAACAGAATCTGAAATACCTATCTGCATGGCAATTTTATGATATAGCTCATTGAGTTTCTTTTCACCGGCTATATATTTTTCATATTCTTTTTTAAAATCTTTCATAATAAGCTCCTTATTTCATTTTTTAAAGTCTGAATTCGGTCTTTTAATAGTATAAGTCCGAATTCGGTTTTTGTCAATAGAATTATATTAAAGTTTCAATCAATATTTAATGAATAAAATATAATTTTTTTATTCCAAGTATTGACTAATTTAATTAAGTTTTATAAAATTTATTTAAGTTTATACTAATTTATTTAAGTAAAATTTGAATAGAACAGGAGCGTTAATTTGAATAAAGATTTTGAGATTTTAAAAGTTTTATCAGATGAAACCAGATTTAAAATTATTAATTTACTGCTGAGATACGACTTATGTGTAGGAGGGATAGCGAAAGAAGTAGGAATATCTAAGTCCGCTGTCTCGCAGCATCTGCAGATACTGCGCAAAGCTGAGCTCGTCACTGGTGAGAAAAGAGGATACTATACGCATTATACAGTTAACAGAAATCTTTTAGCTAAGCTGGGAGAAAAGCTGATTGAACTAAGCTCAGTCAAGAGATATGCTGAATGTTCTTCATTTAAAGAAGAACAGTGTAATGATAAAACAGATGGAAAGTCAAAAAAGAATAAATCAATCTGATTGGAAAGGAACCTGATATGAAAAAACATATTTTACTGGATCTGCTTTTAACTTTTATGAAAATCGGTTTATTTACATTTGGTGGCGGCTATGCCATGATTTCCATTATTGAAGATAACTGTGTTGAAAAGAAAAAGTGGATCACACTTGACGAAATGATGAATATAACTGTAATTGCAGAATCTACACCCGGACCGATTGCTATCAACTGTGCTACATTTATAGGCTATAAGCAGGCCGGTTTTTGGGGATCGCTCTTTGCAACATTTGGTGTCATATTGCCGTCCTTTATAGTGATTTATACAATTTCCATGTTTCTTGACAATTTTCTTGAATTTGAGATTATTGCAAATGCTTTTAAAGGTATAAAAATTGCAGTAGGTCTTCTTATTTTAAGAGTTGCTTTTAAAATGATAAAGAAGATGGACAATACAGTTCAGACGAGAACAATAATGGTCTGTTCTTCGATTATTATGCTCCTTATAAATATATTTTCATGGAATTTTTCAGCTATAAATTTAATTCTGATTGCGGCAGCTGTCAGTTTAGCTGTTTTTTCTGTGAAGACTGCTAGGAAAGAGAAAGGCGGTAAAGAAGAATGATTTATTTTGAGCTTTTTTTAGGATTTATTTATGTAGGCTGTTTTGCGTTTGGAGGCGCATATGCGGCGATTCCTTTAATTCGCGATGTAGTTCTTTCTTACGGATGGCTGACAGACGAAGCACTGACATATATGATTGCAGTTAGTGAAAGTACGCCCGGTCCGATTATGATTAATCTTGCAACTTATGTAGGAAGCACTCAAGCCGGTTTTTGGGGCGCTGTCATTGCGACAGTATCAGTAGCTCTGCCGTCTTTTATTATAATACTTTTACTGATGATTTCGCTGAAAAAATTCTTGGAAAACAGATATGTTCAGGCTGTTTTAAATGGGTTGAAGCCGTGTATTATCGGCATTATTCTTGCCACTGGAATCTATATGACATTTAATAATTTTATTACGCCGATGAATGATGCTTCTGAAAATATGAAAGCTGTTTTTACCGCTTCTCTTTTAGTTATAATAATGCTTGGGTCAAAACGGATACTAAAAAAACATATCAGTCCTATTACGCTGATTATCATATCAGCATTTTTGGGAATTGCTGTATATGGGTTATAGACAAGTAATTAAAAACCGGATAAATTCACTTTATCCGGTTTTTTTAATATATAGTTCATATTATTTTTCTATTAATATTTTGCTGTAAATGTCATAATCTTTCTGTTTAAAGACATTAAAAACTACTTTTATATTACTATTATGCTTTTTCTTAAAATTAATTACAGTATCTACAGCTATTTTAGCCGCTTCTTCACTTGGAAAACCGAACAAACCTGTAGATATGCAGCAGAAAGCTATACTTTTGAGGCCGTTTTTTTCTGCAATTTCCAGGCAGGAATTATAGGATGATTTAAGAAGATCTATATGTCTTTGTTCCAGTTCACGGTGAACTATAGGACCTACAGTATGAATAACATATTTTGAGGGAAGATTGTATGCTGACGTTATTTTAGCACTTCCTGTAGGCTCCGGATGTCCCTGTTTTTCCATTAAATCGGCGCATTCCAGTCTCAGCTGAACTCCGCTGAAGGTATGAATGCAGTTGTCTATACACAGATGGTTTGGAACATAGCATCCTGTCATACCGCTGTTCGCGGCATTTACTATGGCATCAGTTTCAAGTAGAGTAATATCTCCCTTCCACAAGTATATATCTTTCATAATTGGGGTTAAATGTTTTAATTTTACAATACCTTTCATTCTGATTTCTTCCTGAAGATATTCGTCCTGAATTTTAAGGAACTCGGAATCTGCAGGTTCAGGCATACGGATATTCATAAGGGCACGAAGAAGCATCTTCTGCTTATTTGCATCTTCAGATATTTTCATTCCTCTATAATCGGGTTTTTCGTCAACAAGTCTTCTGATTAAATATAATCTTCTTTCTGACTGATTCAAAATATCACTCCTTAATATAATAAATTCTGCATTAAGTCAGAAATAACTTTATCTATATCAGCACTTATTACTATTGAGCGTTCTTCAAGCTGTTTAGGATAACTTGGCTGATCCAGATTTACACTTGCAAATATAGCTTCAGGATTGTCCAAAGTCATTTTCCAGAAAGGAAATTTAATGACTCCAGGTGAGTTAAATCCTACACCCAGCTCTAAGAACAGAATTTTACCGCTCATATGTTTTTTCATATAGTCTATATATCTATTATAAGCGATATGCCAGCCTTTATCTCTCACAAATGTATTGTCCCAGAATAGATTGAAATCCATTTCTTTGCCGCATTTAGGACAGTGAGGAATCAGTCCTTCGGGTATTTTCATATCATGTTCCTGTTCAATCATCTCTTTTAAAATTTCATAATTGTCATAGGTTTCATCATGGCAGGGAACAGAACACTGAAACAGACCGAAATCTCCCTGTGTATAGCACTGTTTCTCTTTTGGAAAGCCTGCTCTTATAAAAGTATGATCTATATTTGTAGTAAGAACGAAATAGTCTTTATTTTCAAGGAGTTCTAGAAGATTATTTAAAGTATCATTTGGAATTTCCATGAAACGGTTTATCCATGCCCATCTTGACCAGTAGGCCCATCTTTCTTCTCTAGATTCGAAAGGTGCAAAACACCCTGTATACATATCAGTGATTCCATATTTTTCTACAAAATCTCCAAAATACTTCTGAAGTCTTTTTCCTGTAAAATCGAGTCCTGCAGCAGTTGAAAGTCCGGCGCCTGCACCTATTACAACAGCATCAGCGGCTTCGAAAGCATCTTTAAGTTTTAAAATTTCTTCTTCATATTCTCCAGTCGTATTCTGTACTATATCATTTAATGTCATGAACTTTCCTCCACCAAAATAAATAATCTTATAATTTATTTTAATTATATTGAACTTAATATGATAAAACAATATATTAACAAACTTATAAGCTACTAATAAATTTAATAGTGTGAAAGGCTTTGCTATTAAAATTATTAGTTTCTAATTAATTTATTAAGATATTGTCTCAAAATTTCATGTATTCTATACTGAAACTGTAAATCAGAGAAAAGTATAAAAATTCAGGAGGGATTGATATGTTTAATGACAATGTAAAAAAATACTAGAAGAGAGCATGTGGGATCTAGCTACATGTTTAAACAATGAGCCAAACGTTGTGCCAGTTGCTTTTAAAGATATAACAGATGACGGAAAGCTATTAATAGGCGATGTATTTTTAGAAACTACTTTAAAAAATATTCAGGAAAACGAAGGAAGAATAGCGATATCTGCATATAATGCTCAAAATCTTGAAGGTTATCAGATAAAAGGAAAAGCTGAATATATAACTGAAGGAGAAATCGTAAATACATTTAAAGCCATTGTTGAAGATATATTTGACGGAGCAGTTACAGCTAAAGGAGCTCTGATAATAACTCCAGAAAAAGTTATAGTCACTACACCGGGCGCTGACAATAAAAAAGTTCTATAATATAGTCTGCGGAGATAAAATAATCTGCTGTTTTACAGGAGGCTGTTTCATGACTGAAAAAAATCGATTAATAAATAGAGCTTCTATAGATTTGAGAAGATGTGCAGGATGCGGAGCATGTATTAAAATTTGTCCGAAAAGAGCGATTCATATGAAAAAAGGATGGATAAGCTGGGTAGACCAGACGAAATGTTCAGGCTGCGGAAAATGTGTTAATATATGTCATAAAAAAGCCCCTGATATTATAAGAATAAGCCACTCATAAATTTCATAGTTACTGTAAAATGAAATGATACTGTGATACGATAAATATAATCAGGGAGGGAGAATGATGTACCAGAAAAAACTTGAAGAAGACATTCGATGTCCGCTGGAATATGGACTGGGAGTTTTTGGCGGTAAATGGAATTCAAGAGTTATTTGCGTTCTCGCAGAACTTGGAACTTTGAGATACAGTGAAATCCGAAAAGAAATGATGAATATCACGGATGCTGTCTTATCATCAACACTGAAAAGTCTCATTGCCAATGATATGGTTGAGCGTAAATCGTATAATGAAATTCCGCCCAGAGTGGAGTACAGTCTAAGTGAAAAAGGCAAGTCTGTAATTCCAATTCTCCAGAGTATTTGTAAATGGTCAGGTGCATTTCATAAAGATAGTAATGAAAATTCTATGAAACAGTGTCAAAAATGTGATTATAACCGATAAAATATATTAAACAAGAGAAGATATTGTCATATGTGGATTTTAATTTAGATAAAACTCCCGGAAATACTTTCCGGGAGTTTTTATATTTTAAAATTCAATTTTTACGGCATTGTTATATCTATTGGCAGATTGATTATATCGTTAATAAGATTGTTATTATTTATTTTTTTTAAAAGATCTGGATTTATCTTGTCGAATATATCTGGAATAACTGTGATATTTTCTATATTGTCATTATTTTCAGTTAAGATTTCATCAATAATATCATCCCAGTCTATTATATTGCCAAGATGTTTTCTTATACAGTCTAGATTATAATCCGTATGGTAAACTAAAGTTTCACTTGGCGGTCTTGTAGTATAGCCGGGAGTCAGTCCATAATAATGGTCTTTGAGAGTTCTAGTCATGTTAACCATTTTTATGGCTTCAGCTCTTGTTATCGGATTATCTGGTCTGAATTCTACATAAGTAGTCGTTCCGACAATCGGATCTGAAACTTTATAGCTGTTGTATCCGTTCATTATTCCAAGACCGTAAAGCATATTCAGATACTTATGAGCCCAATGCTGCCAAGTCTCAGTGCTGTTTTCATAATATCCTCTTGTGTCTCCGACAATCATAGCCGGATTTCCTACGTTTATATAACCCATTGCATCCGCAGCAGAAATTACTATTTTAGCAAATTCTCCGCGTGTAATATTTTTTTCCGGTCTATACAGTCCATCCGGATATCCGTTTATTATTCTAGTATCTTTAGGATTGTATTCTTCATCTAAATCTGAAGTCATATAAGATTTATAGTAATGACTTGCAAGCGAATTTATTTTCTTAGTATTTTTAGTCTCTTTAGGCAAATCTGGGAATATATGCGGCGCACAGTCATTATCAGGTTTTTCGAAATATATGCGCAGCAAATCATCCACAAGTTCAGCACATTCGGCTCTAGTGAGGTAAAGATCAGGATGAAGAGATTCTTCATCAAACTGTTCAAGAGCATTGTCTTCTTCTAGTTCCTCTATGTACTTTTCTGCCCAGTGACCTTCGATATCATTATAAGCGAAAGATGTAGATCCTATAAATGAAACCGAAGACAATACAACAGATGCTGCCGTCATTACAGATACAATTTTCTTTTTCATTTTAATTCCCCCTTAATGTAAAAAGATCAGTATTTCCATTAAATAAATACCCTGAATTATTAATTCAAAAATATAGGATTATAGAAAATATAAAAAATCTGGAAAAGAAATTAGACAAAAGAAAACCCCTGATTTTTTAAAATCAGGGGCCATTTTATATTAAATTCTATTTATCTTCATCTTTAAATACTAGCCACCAAGTTTCAGCACGTACTCCGTCTTCATCAAGGTTAGCACTTTTTTCTGCTTTTTCAACAGTGTTTGCTGGCGGAATTATAACAGGTTCGCCTGGTCTCCAGTCAGCTGGAAGTGCAAATCCTTCGTCCGCTTTTTGAAGTCCTTGAACTATACGTTTTATTTCATCGAAGTTTCTTCCCAGTTCTTGCGGATAGTACAGTATTGTACGGATTATTCCTTCAGGGTCTACTACGAATACTGCTCTAACAGCTGAAGTAGTTGACTGAGCTGGCTGAATCATTCCGTATTTTTCTGATACATCCATTGATATATCAACTATAACAGGGAAACGCACATCTGCTCCTTTTTCTCCGCGGAATTCTATATCCTTCATTGAACGTATCCAAGCTATGTGAGCTTGAAGTCCGTCAACTGAAAGTCCTATAAGTTCAGTGTTAATTTCAGCAAATTCTTCCTGCATTCTTGCAAATGTTATAAATTCAGTTGTACAAACTGGTGTGAAATCTGCAGGGTGCGAGAATAATATTGCCCACTTTCCTTTATAGTCTTCAGGGAATGATATTGGTCCGTTCGTCGTTACCGCTTCAAAATGAGGAGCCGGCTCTCCTATTAATGGCAGTCTTTTTACATTGTTTTCTTCCATGATTAAAATTCTCCTTTCAAAATCATAAGTCATCTATCCATATTCATACCCTTAGTTTTTATTTAAAACCATATTGGGTTAATAAAAGATATTAATTATTATTATTATAAAATAATAAACAGCTTTAACTGCTGTAATTCACAGTGTTTCACAGGGATATAAATTTCAACATAGATAAATTAAATAGAAATATAAATAATAATAGATTATACAAATAATACTCAAATATTTATATTGATTTTAAAGATTGAATACTAAATAGACATAATTAGTTTTAAATTCAGATTTGGAATGAAATGTGATAAATAATAAAAATTTATTTGACTATATAACAGGTACCTGTTCTAATTACTTTAGAAGGTACCTTATGTAAAAATATTAATTACGAGTTAGAATAAATGGAGGTAGTAATAATGATAAACGATATGCACTCAGATATATGCAGAAAGCTTTCTAAACTTCAAATGCTTTTAGATAAGAAAAGACTTGCAAAGAAAGCGGAAAAAGGACCTCTTGCAGATGATACAAGAGGACAGGGAAGAGTTCTTGCTATGCTCAGAATGCAGCCTAAAATAAGCACATCTGATCTGGCTTTCTTGCTTGGAATACGTCCTCAGTCTCTTAATGAGCTTCTTGTGAAACTGGAAAACAGTGAGTATATAGAAAGAAAGCCGTCAGAAGAAGATGGCAGAGTAACAATCGTAAGTCTTACTGAAAAAGGAAAAGAAGTGGAAGTAGGAAAATGCGACTGTAATGAAGTATTTAAAAGTCTTACTGATGAAGAACGTAAAAACTTTGAAGAATATTTAGATAAAATAAATGCTTCTCTATGTGAAGAGCTCGGAGAAGTTACTGAAGAAGAAATAGAAGAATGGATGAAAAATCAGAAAAAAGAAAAGGGGAAGAAAGAAGAAATGAACGGAAAAGGAAAAGGAAAAGGCAAAGGTAAAGGAAAAGGCGGACACAGATACGGAAAGATGAGAAACGAAGCTAAAAAAGGAAAAGGTTCAGGAGAAGAGCATAAACACGGAAAACCTGAAGATAAAGGAATGGAAAAAGGAAAATCTGAAGGCAAAGGCAAAGGCAAGGGAAGAGGTAAAGGCAAGGAAGGAAAAGAAGAAAAAGGCGGATGCTAGTAAATAACTGAAGATGCTGATAATAAATTATATACTTGACAATAATTAATAATATTAGAGATAAAGACCTGGAGAATTTCTCCAGGTTTTTTAAGAGCCTGTTTTTGTTAAAGAACAGGCTTTTTCTTCTTTACTTGATAGATAAGCATTCATTTTTTTGCTATAATGAGGTAAATGATACATATTATCAAAAAAGGAGATATGAAATGAATTAGAGGCTGAATATTTGAAAGGAGTAATAAAAATGCTTAAGAAATACTTCAGCAATATGAGAAAACCAGAAGGACTGGGAGGAAAGATTGCAATTAGAATGATGAATTTGGGTCATTCTTCTATTTCAAAATGGGGATTTTCTCATATAAATCCGAGTACAGACTGCAAAGCACTTGATATTGGATGCGGAGGAGGAGCTAATATTGCCGTGCTATTATCAAAATGCAGCAGGGGAACTGTTGACGGAATAGATTATTCTGAACTTTCAGTAAAAGAATCGAAAGAAAAGAATAAAAAAGCTGTAGAAAATGGAAGATGTAGAATAGTTCATGGGGATGTTTCAAAACTTCCATATCAGAATGAGTCTTTCAATCTGGTCACAGCATTTGAAACAGTATATTTCTGGCCGGATATAGAAAATTCATTCAGAGAAGTCAGAAGAGTTATAAAGCCGGGAGGATCTTTTTTAATATGCAATGAAGTAGGAGGAAATAATGAAACTCATGAAAAATGGGTCCATATAATAGAAGGAATGAAAATCTATGAAGAAAAAGATCTTAAGGATATGCTTTTTAATTCAGGATTTTCGAATGTCAAAAGCTTTAGAGATGAAAAACGCGACTGGCTTTGCATTATTGCAGAGAATAATAGAGTAGAGTAAAAAATTGCTTCGGAATCAAAATCCGGAGCTTTTTTGTTTTATAAAGGAGTATATAATTAAAATAGTAGAGTGAAAAATTTAATTTAGACTCTGATTTTGAAAGTAAAGATTTCAAAGAAAAGAAAGGATTTTAAAGCATGAAAGAAAAAACTATAAATGAAAGGCTCATTGAACTTCAAGACTTGAAATATAAATCGTTTACAGAAAAACTGATTCCTAGACTCAATAAAGAAAGAATAATAGGTGTGAGAATGCCGGAATTGAGAAAGCTGGCTAAAAGGCTGGAAAAGGAAAATAAGATGGAAGTTCAAAATTTTCTTAAAAATCTTCCTCATTTTTATCATGAAGAGAATAATTTACATGCACTGCTTATAGAAAATATAAAGAATTTTGAAGAAGCTGCTGAAGAGGTAAAAAAATTTCTTCCTCATATAGACAACTGGGCGACTTGTGACCTTTTCTCACCATATATATTCAGGAGCGGACAAGAAAATAGAAAAAGAGGATACGGTCTTATAATGAATTGGCTGGACTCAGAAGAAGAGTATATTGTGAGATTTGCAATAGTCATGCTTTTAAAGAACTATATGAAGGAAAATTTCCGGGTGAAAGATATGAAAAATATTTCTGAGATAAAATCGGATAAATACTATGTCAATATGGCTATTGCATGGTATATGAGCACTGCTCTTGCAGAGCATTACGATGATGCAGTCAGGATTATAGAAGAAAAAAGTATGGATAGGCGGGTACATAATAAAACTATACAGAAAGCTGTAGAAAGCTTAAGAATTAATAGTGAAAAAAAAGAATATCTAAAAAGACTAAAAATATAAAAGAATGAAAATCATAAAAGCCTCTATTTTAATAGAGGCTTTTGATTAAAAAATATATTTGAAAACTATCTAATTAAAAAGCTTTTCATTGAAATCATTAACAACGTTTTCTATAGCATTCAGAGAACCGCCAAGCAGATACATCTCTGGTCCTGGAACCTCAAATACAGCGTTATTCTGTCCTGCTGAAGTTTTTTGAACAAGTTCATTTGTACTCAGTATATCAGTGCTGTCTCCTTTACCTATAGTTTTCGATCTGTCAAGATAGAAAATTATATCAGGATTTATTTTCGCAATATATTCGTAATTTACTTCCATTCCGTGAGTTGAAACTTCTATCTGTTCATCAGCCTGTTTTAAACCTAAATCTGTATGAATCCATCCAAAACGGCTTCCTGCTCCATATGCTGAAATTTTTCCGTCATTAACCATAAGCATAAGAACTTTTCTTTCATCATTTTCAGTCTTGTCTCTGAATTCACTCACTTTAGAATCAAGCTCATCCACTTTTTTCTGCATAATATCTTCTTTTCCAAATATTTTTGATACTGCAAGAGCATTTTCCTTAGCAGTTTCAAAATAATTTTCATAATCAGTGCCCATATAAAGAGTAGGGACTATTTCTTCAAATTCACCTTTTATTGACTGCTGTCTTTCAGCTATAAAAGCAAGATCAGGATTCGATTCATTTATTGCTTCAAAATTAGGCTCTTTAATACTTCCAACTTCAGTAACATTACTAAATTTTCCATCAAAGAAATCAACATTTAACTGAGGAATACTTAGTTTTAAATCATTGAGACCCATTATATCAAGATCATCCAGAACAGCATAGTCAAAAACTGTAAGAGTTTCAGGTTCTTTCTCTATAGTAACTTCTGTCCCGTCTCTGTCTGTTACAGTCATAGGGAACTCTGCAGATTCTGAACTTTCAGCAGCAGTTTCTTCAACAGCAGTTTCCTCTTGAACTTCTACATCATTTTCTGCAGTATCATTTCCTCCTCCGCATGCAGTAAGCATTACAGGAATAAGCATAGATATAAATAAAGCTTTAATAAATCTTTTCATAAAATACATCCTCCTATTTTAAATATTAAAATATATTTTCTTCACCAGGTTTATATTTATAATATAAACAGACTTTCTGCCCATCTATATCTACAATCCTGATGTTAAAATCAAAAATTTCAGTAAGATATTTTTCTTGAACAATCTCTTCATTAGTACCCTCATAGAGAAGTTTTCCATCTTTGAGGGCAACTATATAATCTGCATAAGTTGATACAAAATTAACGTCGTGTATAACAACATAGATGACTTTTCCATCTCTTTCTATAAGTGTTTTCAAAAGTCTCATAAGTTTTGCACTATGCTTCATATCAAGATTGTTAAGAGGTTCGTCCAGAAATATATATTTGGTATCCTGACATATAACCATAGCTATATAAGCCATCTGTCTTTGACCGCCAGAAAGCTGGTCAAGATATCTGTTTTCATAAGAATCAAGTCCCATAAAAGCTATGGTCTCATCGACTTTTTTTATATCCTCTGGAGTCAGTTTTCCTCTTGAATAAGGAAACCTTCCGAATTCAACAAGTTCTCTGACTGTAAGCCTTATATTCAGATGATTTGCCTGACTGAGGATAGAAATTCTTTTAGCAAGCTCTCTGTGATTCCAGTTTTCAAGATTTTTTCCATCTATTTTTACTGTGCCGCCGTCTTTTTCAAGAATTCTTCCTATGATATTGAGCATAGTCGATTTTCCTGCACCATTGCTTCCAATGAAAGCAGTCAGACCTCTGTCAGGAAGTTCCGATGTTATATCGGTAAGAACTCTTTTTTCACCGTATTCTTTATATACATCTTTTAAGCAAATCATTATTTTCCCGTCCTTCTTAAAGATTTTCTGCCATACTGAGCGTTTCTAATTAATAGATAAAGGAAGTAGGAACCTCCTATAAAGTTTATCAGTACAGAAAGCTGAGTAGCATTGTTGAAGAGTACTCTTAAAATCCAAGTTCCCATCACAAGGAATATGAAACTTAAAAGAGATGCTTCAAAAATAAAGTATTTATGTTCATACGTGCAGATGATTCTTCTAGCAATACTTACCACAATTATCGAAAGAAAGCTTATAGGACCTATAAGAACAGTCGATATAGAAACGAGTACGGCAATTTTTATAAATACTGACTTTATAAAAGTATTGTAATCTACACCTAAATTTAAGCTCATATTTCTTCCAAGATTAGCCACATCAAGATTTCTGTAGTCTCTTATACTCAGCAGCATTACTGCAAGAACAATAAGCGCCGATACTGAAAGCAAATCTTTGTTTACAGAGTTAACACTTGCAAAGAGACTTTCCTGTACAGCAAGAAATTCATTAGGATTGAGCATCATAATAAAACTCGTTGAAAGTCCGTTAAACAGAGTTCCCATAATAATCCCAAGGAGAACTACGAAATAAAGGTTTTCAGATCCGGATCTGAATATCACTTTAAAAATAATGATACTCATAGATACCATAAGTATCACTGTTATAAAGAACTCTATATGAGGATTCATATTAGCAGCTCTGTCCATCCCAAAGATAAATACGACAAAAGTCTGAAGAAATCTATACAGACTTTCAAGTCCCATAATGCTTGGGGTCAATATCTGGTTCTGAGTTATAGTCTGAAATGCGACACTTGTATAGCCTGTACATATGCTGGCTACCAGTATAGCCAGAATCTGCACAGTACGTCTTTTTAAGTTATACTGATAATTATTGATATTAAGTCCCCATCCTAGGAACAGGACAGAGACAAGCAGGGTAATAATTATCGTTATCAGTAAAACTTTATGTTTTTTCTTCATAAACCAACAATCCTCCTATGCAAATCTCTGCCTGTTTTTAAGCAGTATTATTATGAATATAAAACTTCCTATAACTGCAGCTACGGCACTTATAGAAATTTCATAAGGGAAGATTATAATTCTTCCGATTATATCTGATACAAGCATGAATATAGATCCAAGCATAATAGTTTTAGGTATTGCAGATTTTATATTGTCTCCATGTATCAGGTTTGGAACAATCAGTCCCACAAACGGAATGCTCCCTACTGTCACTATTATCGTCGAAGTTATGAGGGCTACAATCATAAGTCCGATTGCTACAATTTTTTCGTAATTAAGTCCAAGATTTGAGGATATAGTTTTGCCCATTCCTGCAACCGTAAAATTGTCTGCATAGATAAAAGCAACTATTAAGAAAGGAATTCCCAGATATAATAATTCATATCTTCCTTGAGTTATAAGAGAGAAAGATCCTTGAGTCCAGCTCTGTATGTTCTGAAGAATATCCAAGTTATATCCAAAAAACAGAGTTATGGCTTCTACAACACTTCCCAGCATCATACCTATTAACGGAACGAGCATCTTATTTTTAAGTTTTATTTTTTCAAGAAGTTTTAGAAACAGGAAACTTCCGCCGAGTCCGAATATAAACGATACTGCAATTTTAGCCGCTATTCCACCAGAACCAAAAAATATTATTGAAACTAGAATTCCCAGTTTACACCAGTCCATAGTTCCAGCAGTCGTAGGGGATACAAATTTATTGTTTGATATACTCTGCATTATAAGACCGCTTATTGAAAGACCCATTCCTGTTATTATAATGCTCGCAGTTCTAGGAAACCGGCTTATTATTCCTATCTGCTGATCTGATGCATTTCCTTTAATCATGCCGACAAGATTAAAGTCTAAAACTCCTACCAGCATAGAAATTAAAGCTAGAATCAGGACAAGCGCAAGAAGGAAAATATTACTGGAAAATAGATTATTTAATTTTCTCAAAACACCACATCCTATTCTTTAGCGAGTTTAAGTTTATAATTCATAGAAAAATTATGAGACCAAATATCAATTGATGCTAATTATCACAATACTAACATAAATTACAGGTATATGTCTAGTATAAAAATGATAAAAATCAAATTTCATTTATTATTCAAATTGACATATATTAAAATATAGAGTATACTTTTCGAAAATTAAGTATTATTGAATAGGAGAATTCATATGTGGCTAGTAAGTGCAGTATTTTCAGCCTTCTTTGCGGGAATCACATCGATTCTGGCAAAAATTGGACTGAAAGACGTAAATTCAAATGTTGTAACAGCAATAAGATGTATTGTAATCCTTGTATTTTCATGGATGATTGTCTTCTGGACACAAGCCCATAAAGAAATATATGAAATTAGTGTTAAAACATATATTTTTCTTATACTATCAGGGCTTTCAACTGGAGGAGCATGGATTATGTATTTTAAAGCTCTCCAGCTTGGAAATGTAAATAAAGTCACCCCTATAGATAAATCAAGCACACTTTTTGCAATGATCTTTGCTTTTATATTTTTAGGTGAAGAAGTTGATACTGTTAAAATTATGAGCATGATTCTGATAGGTATAGGGACTTATATGATGATAACGACTAAAACAGACAGCTCTAAGAATAAAAAAGGATGGTTTGCAGCTGCAATGCTGTCGGCAGTATTTTCAGCACTCACATCTATATTCGGGAAAATAGGAATTGAAGGGCTAGATTCAAATTTAGGAACAGCAATAAGGACAATAGTTGTTCTAATCATGGCCTGGACTGTAGTGTTTATGAGAAAAGAAACAGAAGAGATAAAAAATATAGATTCTAAAAGCATGCTTTTTATTGTATTAAGCGGAATAACCACAGGACTTTCATGGCTCTTCTTCTATAATGCTCTTCAAAAAGGCCCTGTAAGCATAGTACAGCCGATAGACAAGCTTTCAATAGTCGTAACTATATTATTTTCATACATAGTTCTTGGAGAAAAACTGAGTAAAAAATCTTTTATAGGATTTATTCTTTTGGTAGTTGGAACACTAAGTCTTCTATTGTAAAATCATGGAGATAGAATAAATATTAATATATTCTATTATAAAAATAAATAAATAAACAATATTTGATGAGCTTGTTATATATATAAGTTGAAAATACTAGTTTTTAAATATATAATGATATCAATAAGATTAGATAAAAGAATATTAATACAAAATAAAAAGGCTAGCATTCAATTGCCTATTAGGAGGCTTATGAAATGAGTAAAGATATTCTTAAACAAAATGAAGATTTAGTTATTCAGGTCAATAATGCTTTGGAATTAGACAGAAAAATAATAGGGATAAAACTGTTTGATTCAAAAAAAGACTATGAAGCGGCAGAAGCACAGCAGCTAAAAGGCAAAATTCCTTACTGTGTGATGGTTAAATCTGCTATGGAAGGAGCAAGCATTAAAGCTAAAAAAGAAAATTTTGGCTGTCCTGATGGAGCAGTAACTCTTGGAATTTATGATCCGATGACTGAAGGATATCCTGGAACTGAACCGGGATACTTTGTTTCAGGAAAAAGGTATGCTGATCCGGGAGTATATAAAGACTTGGAAACAGCACAAAAAGTTATGGATAAAATTATTATCCTGGAAGACAGAAAGTACGGAGTAATGCTGAAACCGCTTGAATTATACGATGAAGAACCTGATACAGTTATGATTGTGGGGGATACTTACAATACTATGCGTCTTATTCAAGGATATACTTATGAATATGGAACTTTCGATAATTTCAGAATTGCAGGAAATCAGGCTATATGTTCTGAATCTACAGCATATCCTTTAGTCAATGACAATATAAACATGTCTGTTCTATGCACCGGTACTAGAACAAATTCTGAATGGAAGAAATCAGATTTATCACTTGGAATGCCCTACCACATGTTTAAAAAGGTAGTGAATGGACTTTATCAGACAATAAATCCATTAGTAAGAGACGTTGATAAGAAGAAGATTGAAGAAAATATGAAGAAAACTAATCAGGAAATTATAGAAATTGAATATGGACAGAATTATGATTCTGAAATATATACTTTTGGAGAAGAAAAAAGAAGAACTTTTTAAATTAAAGCATGAATGACAAAAATGAAATAAAATGATATCATATATATTAATAGAATAAACGGGAATGAGGTTCTCCCTCGGCTTTGCCGGAACCGCTTTTAAGCTGATGACTTCTGCAGATTTTATGCAGGAGCTGTCAGCTTTTTTTCTGTATTAAGGAGGTAAAATATATGCTGATGAGTATTGCCTATATATTTATAATAGGTTTTTTTACAGGTTGGATATGCAAAAAGCTGCATCTTCCAAGTCTTATAGGAATGATTCTTACAGGAATTATAATAGGTCCATATACACTTAATCTTCTGGACAAATCGGTTCTAGATATATCTTCTGAACTCAGACAGATTGCTCTTATAATAATACTTACAAGAGCCGGACTTTCTCTAGATGTTGAGGATCTTAAAAAAGTGGGAAGACCGGCATTTCTTATGTGCTTTGTGCCAGCATGTCTTGAAATAATAGGAATGGTCATACTTGCACCAAGACTTCTGGGAATGAATACTATAGATTCACTCATAATGGGTTCAGTAATAGCTGCAGTTTCACCGGCAGTAATAGTTCCTAAAATGCTTAAGATTATGAAGGAAGGATATGGAACAAAAAAGAGTATTCCTCAGCTCATTCTTGCAGGAGCGTCTGTAGATGATGTTTTTGTAATAGTTATGTTTTCTGCATTCACAGGTCTTGCAAAAGGAGATTCTATTTCTGCATTTAGTTTTTTGAAAATACCGATTTCATTAATAACTGGAATACTTGCAGGAATAATAGCAGGCTATATAATTATAAAGATTTTTAAAAGCATTAAAATCAGAGGAGAAGTAAAAACTATAATTCTTTTATCGGCAGCATTCATAATGGTTTCAAATGAAGACGCCATATCTTCTATAATGCCGTTTTCTGCGCTTATAGCGGTTATGATTACAGGAATAGTGATTCAGAGAAAAGAAAGAAATCAGGCAATTGAGCTTTCAGAGAAATTCAATCATCTCTGGGTTGCGGCAGAAGTTCTGCTTTTCGTTCTGGTTGGAGCTTCAGTAGATATGAGCTATGCATTTGCTGAAGGAATAAATGCCGTAATTTTAATATTCGGAGTTCTCATATTCAGATCAATAGGAGTTGTTATAAGTCTTATAGGAACTGAATTGAACAGAAGAGAAAGAATTTTCTGTATATTCAGCTATCTTCCGAAAGCCACAGTTCAGGCGGCTATAGGCGGAGTTCCATTGGCAATGGGACTTTCATGCGGGAATAGAGTTCTGACTATGGCAGTTTTAGCTATTCTGATAACTGCACCGCTTGGAGCTTTTCTGATAGAAAGAAATTATAATAGACTTTTAGAGAAGAATAGATAAAAGAAAGAATATTTGTTTTTAAATGAAGATGTATTTAGAATTTAGATTCAGAAATGAATACTAAAATAAATAAGTTAAAAAAAGGAAAAAACTATTAAAAACTGAATAAAAAATGACTAAAAAATAAAAGACTGAATAATTCTTCTGTTTTTTATTATATAGAAACATCTAGAAATGAATAGTAAAGCAAATAATGTCTCTATAAATAAAAAATTAATAAATGATTAATTAGTGAGAATAGTGTATAATGTAAAAATAAATAATAAAATAGTGTGAATTTAACTTAAACTAGATTTAAAACGGCAAATGTGAAGAAAAGAGGTGAGAATATGATATTGGCAAGTTCTTCCGACAAAATCGCAGATATAGTCATACAGAAAGAATACAGATTTTCTTTTAAAAGGACAGAAAATCCTGCAGTTCTTCTTATGATAAGGGGAAATGCTGATGCAGAAACTGTGAACGGAAAATTTGAAGTAAAAGAAAATGAACTTTTATTCCTTCAGTCAGAAGATTTCTGTTTTCTAAAGTCAAAAGGACCTTTTTTATTTGTATTTTTTGAAATAAGCAGAAGATATATGGAGTCGGCATATTTCAAGTCAGAAGGACTTGAAGTTTCATTCTATAAAAATTATGTGGACAGAGAATCTCAAGAATACGGAAATACATTTAAAAGCATGATGAAGATATGGAAAGCTTATGAAGATGAGATTGACGTAAATAGTTCAAAAGAGATAGAAAAAATATATCTTTTTCCGGATAAGAGAAACAATGAAATTATTTCAGAAAATATTTTAAATATTCTGAAAAATAAGAAGATTAGCACAGATCTTCCTAAGGACACTGTAAATCTTATAAACAGAGTAATAGACTATATGTGTGAACATAATGAAAGCTTTACACTTTTGGAATTATCAGAAATATTCAGTATAAGTTCGAATTATCTTTCAAAGATTTTTGCAGATTTCACTAAAATGAAGTATGTTGAGTTCAGAAATAAACTCAATCTTTATAAATCTCTGAAAATTCTTGAAATTTCAGATGCGAATATAATCACGATAAGTCATGAGTCCGGATTCAGCAGCAATAAGGTGATGAATAGAACGTATCTTAAGTATCTAAAAGCTTCTCCGTCTAAAATAAGAAAAGAAATGGATGAAGAATTTGAAGAATATAGAAGATTTAGAGAAGAAAAAGCTGAATCACGTATAAAATTTATGCCGGAAATAGATTTTAGAAGTTTTATGACAGAAATAGATATGACTGGAAAAAGAGAAAAAATAAACTATAAAAATGTGAACAGTCTTATGAGTATAAAAGAGTCTATAAACAGAAACGGATGGATAGAGAGTCTCAACAGGGGAATGCTCAATGAAATAAGAGGCGAAATAAATTATAAAGATAAAAAGTTTTTCTTAAAACTTGTAGATTATGAGATTGAGTTTAATGAAATCATAATTTCAGAAATTGAAGAGGCCTTTTCTACATTGAATTATTCACCCGAGATATTCATAAGATTCAATTTTTTAAAGTATAAAGATTATTTACGGACAGAAGAAAAATTCCAGGAAGTAATAAAGGATCACAAAAAGATTATAGAAGAATTCCTAAAGCATCTCAAAATAATGAGAGGAAAGTCAAGCACCAGAAACCTTGCATTTGAAATAAATCTGAGTCTTTTTTCAGAAGAAATAGAGAATATAGATGCCAGAAGAAATATAAGAATGTATCTCGAACAGATATTCTCCCATATTGAAAAAGAAGTTAACAATCCAAATCTTGAAAGAGGAGTTTATCTCGGCAATATTGAAAAGCAGGAAAAGACATTCGAAAAACTCATGAATTTTGTTTATGATATAGACAGAGTGTCTTTCTCGATATGCAGTTCCGAAAGAATAAAGGAAAAAGGAAATATATTTAATCAGATAGAGCTTATATCCGAGGATAATTGTAAAAGATTGGAATTTCTTAAAAATAGAGATTTTGGAAAAATACCGGAAATTTATATAGATGAAATAGAACTGAGCTGCAATTTAGATACTATTCCTAAAATGTATAAAAGACTTTTTGAGTCTTCGGTTTTATTTAAAGTTTTTCAGAGTTTTTATAAGATTGCAAATAATATTGAGTCTGTTTCTATAATAAATGATACGAACGGAATGAAAAGATATATTCAGATAATAACTCCAAAGGGATTTAAAAGTCCGGTGATGAATATAATTGAAATATTGAGAACTGTAAGAATAAATGAATGTGAACTAGTATATTCTGATGAAAATATAATTTTATCTCAGGACAATAAAGATTATATTGGAATAGTAATGGCTTCAAAGTCATGGAGTCTGAAATATGTAGAGAATAATGATGTATCTAAAGTCATAGAGAGAAGAAAAATTGTTTTAAAAGGAATATCAGGAAGATATAAAATCGTTATATACAGAGTTAATCTCGAGAGCGGAAACTCTATTTATCAGCATAAGAAACTCAATTCTCTTAAACTCCTGACTAGAGAAGAAAAAGAATATCTGAAATTAAAGTCTGTACCGGATATGGAAGGGGTTATTTTAGATTTAGAAGGAGAATGGGAAAAAGAGTTTAAAATGAAACCTTTTGAAGTTGTCATATTTAAGCTTATAGAGATTCACTAAAAATGACCGGTCTTTTCCGGTCTTTTTTAATGAAAAAAGTTTTTAACTAAAAATGAGAAAAAAATCTAAATAAAACCCAAAAACAATTTTCAGAAATTGAATATAAAAAATGTCACTTTAAAATACATAAAAAAGAGAAATAATATATTGATTTAGGGGAGGAAATAGAAAACCCGTATTGATATTATATAGTTGGATAACATTATTCATAAAATATGAGAAAATATACTATTATTACAGGGCAGAATGAGGAGAGAAATATATGAATTGGGAAAAGAGAGAAATAGATAATGAAGTGAAGGGAAGTATCTATTTTATCAATATCAAAGAAATTCATCCGTTTTTTACTGAGAATCTTGTAGTAATTCATCCATTAGACAGTGATATCGTTCTGGAAAACAAAGAAGGAAAAAAAAACAATAAAAGAAAAAGAATTGTACGTACTCAATCCTGATCAGCTCTGTTTTTTCTACTCTGAAAAACCGTCAGATTGTCTTGTGATGGAGTTTCAGAGTTCTCTTTTTACAGCGAACGGAAAACCTAAATTCAATGTATCCGAAAATCTTGAAATTGGGGAAATTGAAGAAGACCTGCTTACAGCAGCTTATTACTGGATTATAATGAAAAGAAAAGAGGAAAAGTTTTCTTCAAAAGAAGAAAGAAATATTGCGGAATATATCGTGAATTTACTAAAAAACAGTTTAGAAAATTATTATTCTGAAGTGAGTTCAGATAATACCAATGCTGAAAAAATGATAAAAAAAGCCGTTATGATTACTGCTGACAGAGAGGGAATTAAAAATACCTTAACAGAAATGTCTGAAAAAATCGGGATAAGTCTGAGCTATCTCAGCAAAATATTCAAAGAAATAACGGGATTTAATTTTACTGGATATAATAATAAAGTGAGACTGTACAATGCTATAGAACTTCTGACGTCGAATTGTGAATATCCTATGGATATGCTTAGTGTAAAAGCAGGGTTCAATTCTCAGAAAACTATGAACCGGACATTTTCAAAGATTTTAGGACAGACGCCTACTAATATAAAAAACAAATACTCAAATTATGAGAGAAGCGATATAAGCAAGATAAGCAGTATAAAACAGGATTTTTCTAATATTCCTAAAACTTTTGCTTCGATAGACAAAGATAAAAAAGAGATATTCCATCTTGTAGAGAATGAAGGTGCAGTATCAGAATATGTTCATAATAACTTCTTTAAAACAACTTTTGACAATAAGACGACCATGCTGACTGACTATACTCGTGAAATAAAAGAGCTGGCACTCAGAACAGTTTATGTTGCAATTCAGAAGAAAAATGAAAATTACTATTTTCTGGTAGATGGATATTCAGTAAAAGAAGAGGTTTTTCTCGATATAATTGAAAATCTTTACTATCAGGCATACAATAAATTTGAAATTATATTTGAAGTCGATATATTTGAAGAGGAAGATTATTTTTTAAATGCAGATGATATATACACTTTGCTTGACAGAGTTAATTATGAACTTACGCCTTTATTTGAAAAACTCATATTTGTTAGAAAGTTTGTAAAAGATGCTCCGATACTGATTGAGCTTAAACTTAAAAACACATATAAAGAGAGAAATGCCATTTTAAATATGGAAAAAGCGATGGAGAAGATAAGAAATTCGCTGAATGAAAATATAGGCGGAAAAAATATTTATATAGGACTCGATATAGAAGACAGATATAAGGATGAACTTTTCTTCAAAAATATTGACAAGAATATGTTAGAGTTTATAGATTTTATGAGATTTGATGTTGACGAGATTCCGAAAAATACAGACAGTATAGAGCAGCAGATAAATACACTTAAAGAACTTGTAATTGACGGAAAGAAAAAACTGGAGGATATAGATCCGGAAAAAAATATGATTTATTACGTGGGAAATCTAAATATGGATATAGACATTCAGAAAATACCTTATATATACAGAGGTGTATTTGAAAATATTCTCGCTTTTGAAGTATACCATTCATTATTAAATGAGATTAAAGGAGTCAGAACCATAACTGTTAAAGATGGGGATAAGAAATTTAAAGCTTTTCATCTTAGAGATCCTTATGGATTTAAAATGCCTCTGATGCATGCGTTTAGACAGATAAAAGATTTCAGCGGAGATGTGATTTATTCTTCTAACAGAATGTTCATAACTAAGTCGGGAGAGAATTACTGCGGATATATATACGCCGATATTGACAGATCGCTAGAAAGTGTACTTGCTAATGAAGATGAAAGAAAGACCATTGAAACCCACAGGGTTATTCTAAAAAACATTTCAGGAAAATATAAAATTAAGACAAATCATATAGACTGTTTTAACGGTTCTCCATTTTACCATCTGAATTCATTTGAGAATTACAGATCGTTTAATATCGAAGAGAGAAACTATATAAACAGCAGAAATATTCCTGAGATGAAAATAAGAGAAGTAGAAATTGACGGAGAGTATATTGAAGATATGGATTTAAAAGCATTTGAAACAGTGTTTATTAAATTAATTAAATTCTAAATATCAGCCTGGAAGAATTTATATAAATAATCTTCCAGGTTTTTTGTTTTTTTGCTTAAAGATAATGAACTTGACAATAAACGTTATAAATATTAAACTGAAATAGTTAGCTTTTAAACTGTTAGGTATTGAACAGTTAGTTAACAAACTAAATTGAAGAGGAAGATAAATATGCACTTTGGAAAACTTCTATATATTTTATCTAATGAGCTGAGAAAACACAGTGTTGAAACTGGAAGCTTAGAAGAACTCACAGTTGTACAGACTCATATTTTAAAGTATATACTTCTATGTTCTCTTGAATGCGATTTATGTCAGAAAGATATAGAAGAAGAGTTTCAAATTAAAAAATCTACTGTATCTCAGATGCTTAAACTTATGGAAAAGAACGGTTTTATTGTGAGATGTCCGAGTGCCGAAGATGCAAGAAGGAAGATAATAATACCAACAGAGAAATCTGAATCCATAAGAACTAAACTCATGGAGGAACTTAAAGAGGTAGAGACGGCTATGAAAAAAGATATACCTAAAAAAGATCTTGAAACTTGTGAAAAAGTAATGAGGAAAATGGTCAATAATATGATTGAATTCAATGAGATGAAGCGAAATACAGAAAAATTAAATTAAAAGAAAAAAAGAGGCTATTAAAAACTTAATAATGAGAGGAGAGAGGTTATGAATAATACGCTTATGAAATCTATAAGAGAATATAAGAAATATTCCATATTAACACCGGTATTTGTGATTTTAGAAGTGTTTTTGGAAGTTCTAATTCCCTTTCAGATGTCTAAGATAATAGATATAGGAATTCAGAATGGGGATTTGAACTATATCATGAAAAAAGGCGTTACACTCGTTGTAATGGCGACGGTCGCTCTGGGATTCGGGATACTCTCAGGAAGAATGGCGGCTCTTGCGAGTGCAGGATTTGCGAAGAACTTAAGAAAAGACATGTTCTATAAAGTTCAGGATTTTTCGTTTGAAAATATAGACAGATTTTCGACTTCAAGTCTTGTTACACGTATGACAACAGATGTAAACAATGTACAGTTTGCATATATGCTCACGATACGTCTTCTCGCAAGAACACCAATAATGATGGTGCTTTCGCTTATAATGACACTGAATATAAATAAACAGATTGCACTGCTGTTCCTTATAGCTATTCCTATATTAGGCGGAGCGCTTATATTTATAGCAAAGAAAGCCCATCCTGTTTTTGTGGAAGTATTCGATGAATACGATGTCATGAATAACAGAGTCCAGGAAAATGTAAGTGCTGCGAGAGTTGTGAAGGCTTATGTCAGAGAAGATCATGAAATAAATAAATTTCACAAGATATCAGAAAACATATTCAGACTTTTCAATAAAGCTGAAAAGCTTGTTGCGCTCAATGCTCCTATTATGCAGTTCACAATGTATCTTCTAGTACTTCTGATACTTCTTTTGGGAGGAAGAAATATTATATTAGGAGATATGGAAATAGGTCAGCTTACGAGTGTAATAGTTTATGCTCTTCAGATTCTGATTTCATTAATGATGGTTACATTCGTATTCATAATGATAATGGTGTCAGAAGCTTCAAGAGGAAGAATAAGAGAAGTCCTTGAAGAGGTTCCGCAGATGGACATTAATCCTGAAGGAATTACAGAGGTAAAGGACGGATCAGTTGAATTTGAAAATGTATATTTCAGCTATTCAGACGATAAGGACGCCTGTGCTCTTAAAGATATAAATCTGGAAATTAAATCAGGAGAAGTTATAGGTATAATTGGAGGAACAGGAAGCTCAAAATCTACACTAGTTCAGCTTATCCCAAGACTTTATGATGCTACAAGCGGTACAGTGAAGGTTGGAGGAACAGATGTGAAGAACTATAATCTGGAATCTTTAAGAGATGATATAGCTATGGTTCTTCAGAAAAATGTGCTTTTTACAGGAACAATATATGACAATATAAGATGGGGAAATCCTGATGCAACTGATGAGGAGGTTCACAGAGTCTGCGAACTTGCACAGGCAGACGAGTTTATTCAGAGATTTCCTGATAAGTATGAGACACAGATAGTTCAGGGAGGAAGCAATGTTTCAGGAGGTCAGAAGCAGAGACTGTGTATTGCAAGAGCGCTTCTCAAGAAACCTAAAATTCTGATACTGGACGACTCTACAAGCGCAGTGGATACTAAAACTGATGCTAAGATAAAAGAAGGTCTTAGAAATGAAATGCCTGATACTACTAAGATAATAGTGGCTCAGAGAATTAATTCGATTGAAGAAGCAGATAAAATAATAGTTATGGAGCAGGGAGAAATAAACGGAATAGGAACATCCGAAGAGCTTCTTAAAACGAATGATATATATAGAGAAATTTATGAATCACAAGTGAAAGGCGGTGAAGAAGATGGGAAATAGAAGATACGCCAAATCGGGAAGAAGCAGAAATCCTAAGAAAACTCTGAAGAGAATATTCGGATATATATTCAGAGACTATAAATTCACTTTTTTAATAGTCGTAATATGTATAATTCTGAGTGCGCTGGCTTCTGTATCGGTATCTCTGTCTCTTAAATTTATAATAGACGACTTCATAATACCGCTTATGGGAAAAGCCAATCCGGACTTTGCAAGTTTCTACAAGGCTCTTTCTGTACTTGGACTGATATTCCTTACAGGAGTTTCAGCTTCGCTCATCTATTCACGTCTTATGGTTAAAATAAGCCAGGGAGTTCTGAAGAAAATTAGAGATGATATGTTTGAGCATATGCAGACACTTCCTATAAGATACTTTGATGACAATACAACAGGCTCTATAATGAGTCTTTATACTAATGACACAGATACACTGCGTCAGATGATAAATCAGTCAATTCCGCAGCTTATGATGTCAGGAATGATGATTACTGCGGCATTCATATCTATGCTCGTTTTAAGTCTGCTCCTTACAGTGCTGGCTGTTCTAATGATGATACTGTTAGTATTTGTCACTAGAAAGATTGGAGGAAACAGCGGTAAATTCTTCATGAGTCAGCAGAAGAATTTAGCTGATGTCACAGGATATATAGAAGAGCATATGGACGGACAGAGAGTTGTAAAAGTGTTCAATCATGAGGAAGAATCATGTAAAGATTTTAATAAGCTGAATGAAAAACTTTTCGAGAGTGCTTCTAGCGCTCATACTTTTGCAAACATGATGGGACCGACTGTAGGAAACATTGGAAACATTCAGTTCGTTCTGACTGCAGTATTCGGAGGAATTCTTTCGGTTTACGGAATTGGAAGTATAACTCTTGGAGTTCTTGCTTCATATCTTCAGTTCACAAAGAGTTTCACTCAGCCGTTTATGCAGATAGCGCAGCAGTTCAACTCTATAGTAATGGCGCTTGCAGGAGCTGAGAGAATATTCGATATGATGGACAAAAAGTCTGAAGTCGATGAAGGAAAAGTAACTCTTGTCAGAGCCGAGATAGATTCGGACGGCGAAATAAAAGAAACTCAGGAAAGAACAGGCATCTGGGCATGGAAAGTGCCTGAGAATGGAGGCCACAGATATGTTGAACTTAAAGGTGATGTGAGATTCAAGAATATGACTTTCGGATATGATAAAGATAAAACTGTTCTCGAGGATCTTACACTTTATGCAGAACCGGGAGAAAAACTGGCGTTTGTAGGTTCAACAGGAGCTGGTAAAACTACTATAATAAATCTCATAAACAGATTTTATGACGTCAATGAAGGTGAAATACTCTATGACGGAATAAATGTAAACGATATAAAAAAAGATGATCTCCGTAATTCTTTAGGAATAGTTCTTCAGGACACGCATCTCTTCACTGGAACTATTATGGAAAATATAAGATACGGAAGACTCGATGCGACAGATGAAGAAGTTCGTGAAGCGGCAAAACTCGCATGTGCGGACAGCTTTATAAAAATGCTTCCAGACGGATATGATACAGTTCTTACAGGAGACGGATCTGAGCTTTCACAAGGTCAGAGACAGCTGCTTTCTATAGCCAGAGCGGCAATCGCCGAAACACCGGTTCTTATACTTGATGAGGCGACTTCAAGTATAGATACGAGAACTGAGAGCATAGTTCAGAGAGGTATGGACAATTTAATGAAAGGACGCACAGTTTTTGTAATAGCTCACAGACTTTCAACTATAAGAAACAGTGATGTTATTATAGTCCTTGAACATGGAAAGATAATAGAAAGAGGAACTCATGAAGAGCTTATTAACCTTGGAGGAACTTATTACGAGCTTTATACTGGAAATCGCGAACTTTCATAAAAGAAAAATATATATGTTATAATATAGGCACTGAATCTATCATGGAGGTGGAAAAGTGCTTACAGTTAAATGTGCTTACTGCAAGACGAAACTTTACAAATATCTTAAGGTAGGGCATGGAAAAGTTCTGCGCTGCCATAAGAGTAAAATAAAGAAAGTCTTCAATGAGCCTGTGATAGAAAACGGAGAAGTGAAATGTCCGAAATGCGGAGGAGTTTTTGCAAGAGATGAAGAGAAATACTTCGATATGATAAGAGACGGATTCACTTATACCGGCACTAAAGTAAATAAATAGAAAGCTAAACAGAAATAGATTCAGGCGGAGACTCTTGTCTCCGCCTTTTTTATGTAAAATTGTGTTAAACTAATGGTGAAATGATTTAAAAAAATTTTAAAATAGAATACATATAAATGGAAAGGAAAATAAGCATGAAAGAGATATATATTGGAGATATAGAAGGATTCAGAATTGGAAATGCTGAAAATAAAGAAGCTGCAACAGGATGCACAGCTGTAATAAGTGAAGAAGGAGCAGTTGGAGGAGCCAATACAAGAGGCGGAGGACCTGCATCAAGAGAAACTGAACTCTTAAAACCTGAGAATATGGTTCAGAAGATACACTGTGTAATGCTTTCAGGAGGAAGCGCATATGGGCTCGATGCTTGCAGCGGCGCTATGAAATATCTTGAAGAGAAGAATATCGGTTTTGATGTAGGAGTAGGGGTAGTTCCGATAGTGTGCGGAGCATCGATATTTGATCTTGCAGTCGGAGACTCTAAGATAAGACCTGATAAAGAAATGGGTTATGAAGCCTGTGTGAATTCAGAAAAAAATGAATTTAAAGAAGGAAATTTTGGAGAAGGAACTGGCGCTTCAGTGGGAAAAATATTAGGAAAAGACTATGCCATGAAATCAGGACTCGGAACGTATGCAGTGAAAATAGGAGATATAAAAATAAGCGCTGTAGTTTCAGTAAATGCGCTTGGAGATGTTTTCGATATGGAAGAAGGCAGAACAGTATCCGGGCTTCTGAATGAAGATAAAAAAAGTTTCAGAAGCAGTTTCTCTGTAATGGCTAGTTCAGCAGATAAAGGAAAGAACGTATTTGGAAATAATACGACGATAGGATGTATAATCACTAATGCTGATTTAACTAAAACTGAAGTTAACAGGGTAGCGAGAATTGCTCATAACGGATTTGCAAAAAGCATAAGTCCTGCACATACATCAGCAGACGGAGATACAATATTCGCTATGGCTTCAGGCAGAGCGGAAGCCGATGTTGATGTTATAGCTCAGGTGGCTGCAGAAGTCATGAGAAAGGCTGTAATAAGAGCGGCTAAAAAAGCCGAGTCTGAATACGGACTGATATCTCACAATGAAATTAATAAAACTGTGTTATAATTAAGAAATAAAATCATTAAAGAAGTGATGTAAATGAAGAGAAAATCAGCAATACTTATAATGACTATATGTTCTGCAATCGCATTTTCAGCTTGCGGAAATAATGATAATACAGCTGAAGTTAAAGAAGAGAGTATAAAGACGGAAGATGTTCAGGAAAATAAAGCAGAAACTGAAGAAGAACAAGGACAGGAAAAACCTGAAAAAGAGCTTGGTGAGACTGATAAAGAGTTCTTGAAAGATATTGAAGCGGCAGTCGGTGAAAGATGGGAATACACAAATAATGAAATGAATCAGAGTGAGATGAATCTTGACGTTCTGACTGAAGAATATCTGAAACTGATATCTATTGAAGAAGAAAAACTTTTAAAATACAGAGGCGCAGATTTTACAGATTCTAAACTTTCAGAACTTTCAGAGAAGTATCTTGCAGCATTAAATGCTCAGAGAGAAGCAGTAGGATTTATGAAGTCGGATCCTAAGAAAATGGATTATGAATGGCTGAAAAGCACGGTTCAGAGATATGAAGTTCTAGAAACACTTAAAGAAGAATATGGAATTGGATTCAGCGAGTTTGAAATGGATCAGATGAGCAGAGCACAGGAACAGCT
>JAEZUY010000011.1 GCA_023420895.1 Bacillota bacterium
GTGATATAATTAGTATAAAATAATTTAGAAATAAGAATACTTTTCACGATAAATAAATCGTAAAATTTTTTAGTGGTGGTGAATATGGATACAAAGATTTCAAAGAAAAAAACAGGATACCTTCCAGGTCTGGATGTCATAAGGGGTATTGCGATATTAGGAGTAGTGCTGTATCACCTGGTTCCTCACGTATTTACAGGAGGATTTCTTGGCGTAAACCTGTTTTTGGTTCTTTCAGGTTTTCTTATTAACAGAAGTCTTGAAAAAGAATTTAAAAGAAGTTCCAGAATAGACTACATAAATTTCTTTTCCAGAAGACTTTCCAGAACTTTTACTCCAATGTTCTGGATGGTGGTCGTTTTAGGAGCATTCTTATTCTTATTCCAAAAACAGCTTTTAAACAATTATCTTGGAGAGGCAGTTTCATCTATACTGTTTTTCAACAACTGGTGGCAGATAGGAATGGGAAGCTCATATTTTATGAAATTCCTAAATCCTTCTACAATAACACATTTATGGTATTTAAGTGTACAAGTGCAGTTCTATATAGTATGGCTTATAGTGTTTGTTCTTACTAAGAGATATTCAGAAAGCACTAGAAGCAATAAAGCTCCTACAGTTTATTTAGTTTTGACTATAATTTCAGCAGTGCTTATGGCTGTGCTGTTTAAAACAGGAGAAGATCCTACTAGAGTATATTATGGAACTGATACAAGACTGTTTTCTTTCTCATTTGGAGCTCTGCTGTCTCTTTATCACAGAGACAGAGCACCTAGAAAATCGAGAAGAAAAGCAGAAATATCTAAAAGAAGAAGAAAAGCCGGAATAAAGCCTTTTGGATTTATTTCACTTGCGATTATACTGATAATGTTCTTTACAGTTCAGGACAGTTCTGCATTCACTTTCAGAGGAGGAATGCTTCTATTCACTATATTCTCAGGAAGTCTTATTTTTGCGGCTGTCAATCCGAATATGACCATATCAGAGCTTTTTGAATCATCAGTAATTCTTAAAGGTTTAGGAAAGAGAAGCTATTCTATATATCTGTGGTACTATCCGGTTATGACTGTATTTAACGTAATGACTAAGGATAAAGGAATAAATATATTCCTTGGATATTTAATTCAGCTGGCTATAATAATGATTATGGCGCAGATAAGCTACGTGCTTTTTGAAAGAAACTATATAATGATTCCTTTCTATCAGTTTGAAGGTATTGAAAAAGAGAAAGAAAAATTCAGACTTACATGGTTTGACAGAAAAAATATGAGAATAATACCTAAGATTATGTTTTCTCTTCTAAGTGTGCTTTTAATCTTAGCTGTAATAGGAGTGAGCACATTTAAAGCTAATAATGATGCAGCAGAAGATCTTCAGGCTAAAATAGAAGCAAATCAGAAGAAACTCGAAAGTGAAAAAACTGAAAAGAAACCTGAGAAGAAGGAAGAAAAAGAAAAATCTGAAAATGATAAAAAAGAAAAAGATGATAAAGATTCAGATAAGGAAAAAGATAAAGAAGGTAAAGAAGAAAAAGACGATAAAGATTCGCCTTCAGATATTGAAGGACTTACTAAAGGAGAAGCAGAATTTGCGAAGAATCTGGATGTTACATTCATAGGAGACTCCATGCTGCTTATGGCAGTAGATCCGATAAGCACTATTTTCCCTAAGGCTGAAGTGGACGGAGCTGTTGGAAGACAGCTTTATCAGAGCGGATCAGTAGTAGATATGCTTAAGGCTCAGGACAGACTTTACGACACTGTAGTTATAGTTCTTGGAGCAAACGGAAGCTTTACAGAGTCTCAATTTGATCAGTTCACTAAGAATATAGGTGAAGATAAAAAGATATTCCTGGTTACTACGAATGCTCATACAGAATGGAAAGATACTGTAAATCAGAGTTTCATAGAAAAGAGCAAAGAAAACAGCAATATGTATCTTGTAGACTGGGATACGTATCTTGGGGACAATCCGGACTGGCTTGAGCCTGACGGAACTCACCCGAATCTCACAGGAGCAGAAAAGATGGTAGTTCTGATAGCTAAGGAAATCTATAAAGAGGAAGCTCCAGATGAAAAATCAGAAGATAAAAAAGAATCTTCTGAAAAAAATGATAAAGATACGAAAAAAGACAGCAAAGATAAGAAATCTGATGAAAAAGAAAAATCAGATGAAACAGATTCAAATGAAGATGAAGAGTAAGAATATTACAATATAGAAAAAACACCTGCTGAAAAGCAGGTGTTTTTCATTTTATGGATATTTAAGATTATTTCAGAAACCGTTATTCTATTAGCTGAAAACAAACTTGCCTAGAAGTATGTTCAGAATAGTAAGAGGCACTGCAAACTTTAAGTAAGTAACTATTAATTTCTCATTAGCTTTTGCCATTCTTATCACCTCGCATCTATAATCTTTCCTTTAATATATTTTAACATAAAACTGAAGGAAATATTGATTTAAGATATAAATTATGATATATTACTACTGACAAGACAGATGAAAGAAGATAGAGGGGAAATTAAAAATCTCAGAATAGAGGATGATTTTATGAATACTAAGGAGAGAAGAGAAGATATAAAGAAGCTTCTCAACAGGTCTAACAGTCCTTTAAAGGGGATTGAGATAGCTAACAGATATGGAGTGTCAAGACAGGTAATAGTACAGGATATGGCGATTCTCAGGGCAGAAGGAATCGATATAGTGTCGACATCGAGGGGATATGTCATTCTGAAACCTAAGAATTCGAAAATAGTGAAAACTATAGCGACAAAACACGGCCACAGTGATATGAGAGATGAGATGGAAATAATTTTAAGAAATGGCGGAAAAATTCTGAATGTAATAGTTGAGCATTCTGTATACGGCGAACTGATAGGCAATATTAATATAGGTACAGAAGAAGAGCTGGATGCATTCATGACTCTCATGGGAAACAGAATGAACGAACCGCTTTCATTTCTCACAGACGGTCTTCACCTTCATACAGTAGAAGTTGAATCAATAGAGGACTATAACAATATCATAAAAGGGCTTGAAGAAGCTGGATATCTTGTAGAGTAAATATATAAAAGTTAAGATAAATTGCAATCTGTAAATTTTAAGATTAATATCTGTCTTAGGTTTAATTGAAAGGAAAGATTGTATTGGGTAAATATGGAAAGAAAAACAGAAATATAGGTAAAAATATAGGTTCTGAAGAAAATGTAAAAAATGAAAAACCGGGATTCAGATCGTATGTAGTCAAAGTTCTTAACGGTATGGCTCTCGGACTGTTTTCATCGCTGATTATAGGACTGATACTTAAACAGATAGGAGTATTCCTCAACATAGAGCTTCTCGTGAATCTCGGGGATATAGCTCAGTATATGATGTCCGGAGCTATAGGAGCCGGAGTTGCATACAGTCTGACAAAGTCTCCTTTGGGAATATTCTCAGGTCTGGTTGCCGGAGCAATTGGAGGAGGAGCAGTAAACTTGGAATCGGGAGATGCCATGATATCAATAGGCGAGCCCGTAGGAGCGCTTGTTGCATCTCTAATAGGAGTTCTTCTTGCAAGACTTGTAGAAGGAAAGACGAAAGTCGATATAATCTTAGTTCCTGCAGTAACTATAATAACCGGAGGAGTAGCCGGACACTATCTTGCACCGGCTATAACTAAAATGATGTCGGCTATAGGAGAGATTATAAACTTTGCTACAACTCAGCAGCCGGTAATAATGGGAATAATAGTGTCGGTAGTTATGGGAATAGTTCTGACACTTCCTATAAGCAGTGCGGCTATTGGAATATCTCTGGGACTTAACGGTCTTGCGGCCGGAGCGGCAATAATAGGATGTTCATGCCATATGATAGGATTTGCAGTTGCATCTTTCAGAGAAAACGGAGTCGGAGGACTGATTTCACAGGGAATAGGGACTTCAATGATACAGATTCCGAATATAGTTAAAAAGCCTGTAATAGCTCTTCCTGTCATTATAAGTTCAGCAATTCTCGGTCCTGTAGGAACTTCGGTAATGAAGATGGAAGGAACACCGGTCGGCTCAGGAATGGGAACGAGCGGTCTTGTAGGCCAGTTTTCTACAATAGACGCTATGGGACCCGGAAGTTTATGGAAGATAGCTATTATACATTTCATACTTCCAGCACTGGTTACATTAGTGATAAGTGAGATAATGAGAAAAAAAGGAATTATAAAGTATGGAGATATGAAGCTCGATACAGGAAGCAAATAGATAAAACAGTGATTAAAAATAGAAAAGAGATGGTAAATGCCGGCTGATGAATATCAGCCGGTTTTTTATGAATTTTTTAGAAATCTGTATTATAATATATTGTATAGAAAAAGAAAAATGCACGGAAAGAGGAATTGAATATGGCAAAACTGGCACTTATAACAGGTTCTTCAAGAGGAATAGGAAGAGCCGCAGCAAGAAAACTGGCAGAAGAAGGATATAATATAATAATAAATTATAAAGAACATAAAGAACAGGCGGAGTCAATAGTAAGAGAAATTGAAGAAATAGGGAGAACAGCTATGATGATTCAGGCTGACGTTTCTAAATATGAAGAGGTTGAGAGAATGTTCAGTGAAATTTTCAAATATTTCAGAAGACTCGATCTTCTAGTGAATAATGCAGGAATAGCATCGCTAAAAACGTTCAATGAAATAACGCCCGAATACTGGAAAGAAATCTTCGATACAAATGTAAACGGCATGTTCAACTGCTGCAAGTTTGCAGTTCCGAAGATGATATCTCAGAAAGAAGGAGTCATAATAAACGTGGCTTCCATTTGGGGAATAGTCGGAGCATCATGCGAAACTCACTACTCTGCAACTAAAGGAGCGATAGTGGCATTTACAAAAGCTCTTGCAAAAGAACTCGGACCTAGCAATATAAGAGTTAATTCTGTAGCTCCGGGTCCTGTTATGACTGATATGCTCGCAACGCTTCCTGAAGATATTCTTGAAAAGGTAAAAGAGGATACTCCTCTTAATAAAATAGCTACACCTGAGGAAATTGCAGAATATATATATTTCCTTGCCTCAGATAAAGCGGATCTTCTGACAGGACAGGTTATGAGTCCTAATGGCGGATTTATAATATACTAGCGGAGATGAAAATATGAAAATAAAAATTATTTTATCAGCGCTTATTCTCGCGCTTTCAGTTGCAGGATGCGGCGGAAAGGAAGATAAGAGCGATATAAAGCCTGCTGAAGAGAGAATAAAAAAAGAGGAAGCTGAGAAGAAAAATAAAGACGGCGAAAAAAAAGAAGAGAAGATAACGGTTCTTGTTCCGGACTATGCTGTTCCGCCTGAAAAACTTGTAGAAGATTTTACAGATGAATATGGAATAGTGCCTGAATTTGAGAAAATTCACTGGTCAAAAATATCTGAAGCTGTAGAATACGGAGATATAGAGACTGATGTAGTTCAGGTGGACTGGACATGGGTAGGAAAATATAAAAATATGGATCTGATATCACCTATGAGTGTAAGTGACGAAGATGAAAAGGCTATGCCTTCTATAGAGTCGTTCAGAATAGGCGACGAAATATATGCAAAGCCTTATTTCAATGATTTCAAATTAGGCTTTTACAATCACAAGCATTATAGCGAGGCGGAAATAAGCAGTCCTCCTGAAACATGGGATGAAGTCTACAGAAATTCAGAAAAAATAAGAGAGAAAAATATAGCGAGATATCCTTATCATATTGTTCTTAACAATACTAAGGACAGCGCTATAGACTTTATATCTTTAGCTTATGCAAGAAACGGGAAAGTGTTCAATGAAGACGGAAGTTTCGATTATGACAGTTTAAAAGACACGCTTACTTATATAGATATGATGTATAAGAGGGAACTCATATCTCCAGATGATGAGGAAATCTATATATCAGACGACTACAGAAAAATAGCGACTGGAGAAACTAGCTTCATGACAGGTGCAAGCTCCTATATAGTAGGGCTCAACGACAAGACGAAGTCGAGCATTTCCGGCCAGGTTAAAGATACAAGAATACCGGGAAAAGAAGGACTTACAGAGAGCATACTCGCATGTCCGGAAGGTCTCGCAGTTATGAAAAATTCTGATAAAAAAGAATCAGCTCAGAAATATATAGACTGGTTTACTTCAGAAGAAACACAGAAGAAGCTTTTTGAATATTCGAATATAATTCCTTCCAGAATAAATATTCTTGAAGAGATAATATCGTCCGGAGCCATAAAATCGGAAGGCGCAATGATAGAATCTGCCAAAATGGCTTCTTCACCGATTCCGGATGAAACGAAATACCATTTTCAGGATATCATGGATATAACGGCTTACAGTCTTTATGAAATGACTAAGGAAGGAAGAAGTCTGGAAGAGACTGCTGAATTTATGGACAGAACGGTCAGAAATGTTATTGCCGGCAATCCTGTTCCAGAAGAAGTTAGAGAAACTGAAAATTAAAAAATAAAGTAAAAGAGACTCTTGTGAGAGTCTCTTTTTTATTTATATAAAAAGTAAATTCTGCATTACAGTTCAGGTTCTTTCAGTTCCCTGCCTGAAGAGAATCTTTTAACTATATTTCTGTCGTCACCCAGATAGAAGTATCTTTCCATTCTTTCTTCGATACTTCTAGGATTCATATCATCAAGAGAAGAATCATCGATAACCAGCGCATCAAAATAATATCCTTCTTCAAATGAACCGGTGTTTCCAAAGAACGATCCTCCTCCTTTAGTAGCCAGATAGAAGAGTTCAGGTGCATTTAAAGCTTCTTCTTCGCTGTTTACGTAAACCCATCTCATTTTTGACACCTGAGCCGCTATCGAGATAACTGAAGCTATTGAAATCTGATGTCCGCCTGATACATCACTTCCGAGTCCTACAGGAACGCCTTTTTCAACGTATTTTCTTATAGGAGCTATACCGCTTGAAAGATTTGTATTTGAATAAGGACAGTGAGCAACGTATGCCTGATCCTCCTTCATTCCTTCAGTCTCTTCATCAGTATTCCATACACAGTGAGCCATTACAGTCTTCCCGTTTCTAATCATTCCGTATTTTCTGTATACATCATAATATGATGAAGCCTCAGGATGAAGCTCTTTAACCCATTCAACTTCGCCTCTGTTTTCAGAAAGGTGAGACTGAACTTTTAAATCGTATTTTTCAGCCAGCTTTCCAAGTTCAGTCATTAATTCAGCAGTACATGTAGGCACGAAACGCGGAGTTATAATCGGTTTCACTCTGCTGAATTTATCCAGAGTGTTCTTTATGAATTTTTCAGTTTCTTCGATAGATTCTGAAGTCTCTTCTATATAGAAATCAGGAGAATTTCTGTCCATATTGACTTTTCCCGCATATCCGTTTATTCCGTAATCATCCATTATTTCCATCAGAAGCTCTGTGGATTCTCTGGATATCGTAGCGAATACTACAGCATTTAGAGTTCCGTATTTCCAAAGTTCTTTTACGAATTTTCTGTACGCTTTTTCAGCATATTCAATATCGCTGTATTTGGCTTCTTCGGGGAATGTATAAATTTCAAGCCAGTCGAGAAGCTCTTTGTCCATACCGAGTCCTCTGTTTACAAACTGAGGCGCATGCAAGTGAATATCTGAAAAAGCCGGGATTATGATTTTATCACCGTAATCTTCAATATCAGAGTTTTTTAAGTCCTCAGGAAGTTCAGAATAGACTTCTTTTACTTTTTCATCTTCGACAGCTATATATCCGTTTTCATATATATCGTATTTGCCAAAGTCTTTAGAAAAAACTATATTGCCTTTATATATTTTCATATTTTGTCTTCCTTTCATGATATATTATTTACTTATTAAAAAAGAAAATGTGTATATAGAATATATACACATTTTATATATAAATTAAATTTTAAAAGGGATCTAAGTCATAAATATTATCTTAAGAATGAACAGCACTGCAAGAATGTACATTACAATAGAAGATTCTTTGAATTTTCCTGCAAGTATCTTGCAAACTGAATAAGATATTATTCCAATCATCAGACCGTCACCTATACTGTAAGCAAGCGGCATCATTATTATTGTAAGGAATGCCGGCAGAGCTTCGGTGAAATCTGAAAAATCTATTTTTGTAATATTTTCAACCATGAACAGTCCAACTGCTATAAGTGCAGGCGCTGTCGCTGCGGCCGGAATAGCTGTGAACAGCGGTGCTAAGAAAAGCGATATTGCAAAAAGCACTGCCGCTGTGAAAGATGTAAGTCCTGTTCTTCCGCCTTCAGCTATACCTGAAGCACTTTCAACACAAGTTGTAATAGTTGAAGTACCAAGCATTGCTCCTACAGTAGTTCCTACAGCATCAGCAAAAAGGGCCTGTTTGACATTGGGAAGTTTTCCCTCTTCATCCAGCATATTGGCTTTAGAAGCAGTCCCTACAAGAGTTCCTATCGTGTCAAAAAGATCGACGAACAGGAATGTTACGACTACTGTAAACATATCTGCTGTGAGTATGTTTGAAAGTCCTACATCCTTAAATGCTAAAGCAGTAGGCATTACAGACGGAGGCAGACTGAACAGTCCGTCTAATTTAGTTATTCCCAATGGAATTCCTGCTATTGTGGACACTATTATCCCTATAAGCAGAGATCCTTTCACATTTCTTATCTGCAGAAAAGCTATAACTATAAGTCCTATAAGACATGCAATAGCTTCTGGAGAACTGAATCCTCCGAATTTTACGAATGTAGCATCATCATTTACGATTATATTTGCCGATTTCAGTCCTATAAATGCTATAAACAGTCCTATACCGACTGATACAGCATTTTTCATATTCATAGGTATTGCATTGACTATTGCCTCCCTCACGTTTAAAAAAGTTAGAAGAAGGAATATAATACCTTCAATGAATACTGCTGTAAGCGCAAATTGCCAGTCATGTCCGTTCTGAATAACGACAACATATGCAAAATAAGCGTTAAGTCCCATTCCGGCACAAAGTACAAATGGATAGTTTGCATAGAATGCCATTAAAAGGGTCGCTACGATTGATGCAAGAATTGTAGCTGTGAATACAGACCCTGAATCCATTCCGGTTTCTGAAAGTATCTGAGGATTGACTGCCAGTATGTATGCCAAACTGAAAAAAGTTGTTATACCGGCCATGATTTCAGTTTTTGCATCAGTTCCGTTAGCTGAAAGTCTGAATCTTTTCTCAAAAAAACTTTCTGATTGCGTACTCATTTTTTTCATCTCCTTTTGAATATTATTGCTTTAAAGAATATGCAACCGTTTTTACATTTCTTTAAAACAGCCGATTGATAAAAATTTCTCTTATGGTGTATTATACATTAATAAATCGATAAAAACAATGAAAAGTGAGAAAAAAGTACAGGGAATTCCCTGTACTTTATCATGCTAAATTCATTTATATACTAGTTCATAACTTGAACTAAAATAGGTTAAAACAAAAAAATGAAAGTTTAATTCAAATAAATTTAAAATCGGATAAATACTGATTGAGTTTTCAGAATTTAAGATTTAGAGATTTTCTAAAAACCCTGTAATCCACATCTTCGCTGCTGAAAAGAAAGAGATTTTTTCTTTTACAGTCAAATCAAATTCATTTTTTGAAGCTCCATGAGTTATAGATATTTTTCCGACTTTATCTCCTTTTTCTATAGGGTAGGAGAGGTCTCTTATCACTTCTATTTCGGCCATAAAATCTTCATCATTTCTCATGAATACATTTATATCTTCCATAGGAACTAAGTCAGCATATACATATTTTGAATCGTTTATATATTCTCTTCCTAAAACTTTGTCTTTATGGAAGAGAGTTCTTGTTGAATATTCATTCATCAATGTTATCATTATGTCTTTAGACATGCTGTCTCTCTGCTCAATAGATTCAGCACCCATAAGGACTGAAACTACTCTCGGACTGTCTGCATCTTTTTTTCCAGTGGCTACAAGACATCTTCCGGCTCTATCCGTGAAACCTGTTTTCAGACCGTCTACTCCCGGAACTGTAGTAAGAAGAGCATTCGTATTGGGCTCTTTGAAATTATATTCGGGAATTACAAGTTCAGTTTTACTAGTAATCTCAAGAATTTCAGGATAAGTGTTGAGGATATAGCTCGACAGCATGAATAAATCGTGCGCGCTCATAGTATTTTCATTTCCGTTAGGATCTTCAAGGCCGTTGGGAGTATAGAAAACAGCAGTCGAAAGTCCTAAATCCTGAGCTTTCTGATTCATAAGTTTTACAAACCCTTCAACACTTCCGCCGAAATGTTTTGCAAGAGCGACACATGAATCGTTAGCTGAAATTATGAGAACAGACTCAAGAAGAGTTCCGGCTTTTGCGGCATCTCCCTCATTTATTCCAAGTCTGCTTCCCTCTGTCTGAGCGGCTTCGGCATCAAATACGACAGGATCTTCCATGCTTCCTTTTCCCGATGCAACTAAATCTTTTATGACCAGATAAGTCATGAGTTTTGTAGTACTCGCAATAGCCACAGGTCTTGTGTCTTCAGAACTCACTACTATCTGTCCAGTATCTGAAGAGCCTGCAGAAAGTGTTATCATCGGAGCCGGAACCGGCTGTTCCTGTGCCTGTTCTTGAGCTTCTGCATGAACTTTATTTATGAATATCTCCTGATTTGAATTAGATGAAAAGAATGAAACAGGAGAAAGTGCAAGACATAGCGAAAGTCCTGCCGCTATTATATTTTTTTTCACAGTAAAACTTCCTTTCACAACTAGATTTGAAGAGTTAAAAAGCCTTTCATCCGTTAAGGAGGAAAGGCTTTGAATAACTAGTCTATTTTATCTATATTTCCCATATAATGTCTCAAAGCTTTAGGTATAGTTATGCTTCCGTCTTTATTCTGATAATTCTCAACCAGAGCTGCAAAAGTTCTGCCTATTGCAAGACCTGATCCGTTAAGAGTGTGAACATATTCAGGTTTTCCAGTTTTAGAACTTCTGAATCTTATATTAGCTCTTCTAGCCTGGTAGTCTTCAAAGTTGCTGCATGATGATATCTCAACGTATCTTCCGTAGCTAGGCATCCAAACTTCAATATCATAAGTTTTAGCAGCAGAGAATCCTAAATCTCCTGTACAAAGCTCAACAACTCTGTAAGGAATTTCTAGAAGCTGAAGCACCTTTTCAGCATTAGCTGTAAGTTTTTCAAGTTCATCGTAAGAGTCTTCAGGTTTAACGAGTTTAACAAGTTCAACTTTGTCGAACTGGTGATTTCTTATAATTCCTCTAGTGTCTCTTCCTGCTGAACCTGCTTCCTGTCTGAAGCAAGGAGTGTAAGCAGTGTTATATACAGGCATATCTTCTTCGTTAAGGATTTCTCCTCTGTGAATATTAGTAACAGGAACTTCCGCAGTAGGAATTAGGAAATATTCTTTTCCTTCAAGCTTGAACATATCATTTTCAAATTTAGGAAGCTGTCCTGTTGCAGTCATGCTTTCTCTGTTAGCTATAACTGGCGGAAGAACTTCTGTATATCCGTGCTCTGTAGTATGAAGGTTGAGCATGAAAGACATAAGAGATCTTTCAAGTCTCGCTCCAAGTCCTTTGAACATAGTGAATCTCGTTCCAGTTATTTTAGAAGCTCTTTCAAAATCAAGTATGTCAAGGTCTGTTCCAAGATCCCAGTGAGCTTTTATTTCGAAATCGAACTCTCTAGGCTCTCCCCATTTTCTGATTTCTTTATTGTCTGCATCAGATTCTCCGAGAGTTATATCTTTAAACGGAACATTAGGTATTTCAAGAAGACGCTGTTTTATTTCAGCACTTATTTCTTTAACTCTCTTGTCAAGATCAGAAACTATTTCTGATAAACTCTTCATTTCTTTAAGTATAGGCTCAACATCTTTACCTTCTTTTTTCATAGCAGGTATGCTTTTTGAAACTTCGTTCTGCTGAGCTTTCATTTTCTCAACTTCTGTAAGAATAGTTCTTTTTTCTTCATCCAGTTTAAGAAGTCCGTCTATATCGTAGTTTCCGCCTCTTTTGGCAAGACCTTCTTTGACTTCTTCAGTATTGAATCTTATTCTTTTTATATCTAACACAAAATCACGTCCTTATTAATTAGAATTGCCCTGAAAAGGGCATAACAGCCATAATATAATATTACTAAATAAGATGTATTTTGACAACATGATTTAAAAATGTGATATAATTACATTATTAAATGCACCCGTGGCGAAACGGATATCGCGTACCCCTCCTAAGGGTAAATTACAGGTTCGATTCCTGTCGGGTGTGCCATTTTCTTAGTTACGAGGGAAGCTTATGAAAAACTATTTTATGAAAAAGGCGTATGACGAGGCTCTAAAAGCGAAAAAAATGGGAGAAGTTCCTGTAGGAGCAGTCATAGTAAAGGACAACAGAATAGTAGGAAGAGGATTCAATCTGAAAGAGGAGACTTCAGACAGCACGAATCATGCAGAAATGATGGCGATAAAACAGGCCAGCAGAAATCTAGGAACGTGGAGGCTCACAGGGTGTACAATGTTTGTGACTTTAGAGCCGTGTCCTATGTGCGCAGGAGCCATAGTGAATTCCAGAATATCAAAGGTGATTATAGGAACAGAAGATCATAGAATGGGAGCCTGCGGATCAGCTGTAAATCTCCTTCAGAACAGCGGTTTCAATCACAGAACAGAGATTGAACGGGGAATAATGAAAGATGAATGCTCCAAAATCCTTACGGATTTTTTTAGAGAGCTTAGACAATATAAATCGGCAGAAAAAAAGCTGCGGGACTAAAATCCCGCAGCTCTTTTTTTATCATAGAAAATCAATTAATATATCATAAATTTATTGGAATGTTTTAAGGTTTACCACAGTTTATTATACTACTCGCAGAATCTCTTGTGAAGAGCTTTAAGAGCTTCCTCACCTTTTTCCTGCTCTATTATACATGAAATTTTTATTTCTGAAGTGCTTATCATTTCTATATTTATTCCAAGGTCTGAAAGAGTCTGGAAGAAAGCCGATGCTATATCAGCGCTTCCTGCTATCCCAGTTCCGACTATAGAAACTTTAACAACAGATTCATCATAGATAACTTTCTTAGCGCCCATTTCCTCACTTACTCTTGAAGTAACTTCAAGTGCATCGTTCAGATCGTCAGCTGCAACAGTGAAAGTTATATCGTTTACATTTCTCTGAGTAACGTTCTGTATTATCATATCGAAGAAAACATTGTTTTTTGCAAGTGCTGAGAACAGCTGGAATGCAATTCCGGGTCTGTCAGGCACTTCAAGTACAGATATTTTAACTATATTATCATCTTTAGTAACTCCACTTACTATCGCTTTTTCCAAAGCGGACACCTCCACAACTTCTGTTCCAGGGTTGTTGTTAAGACTAGATCTCACAACCATAGGAAGATTATATTTTCTTGCAAGTTCAACCGATCTCGGGTGAAGAACTCCAGCTCCGAGGCTCGCAAGTTCAAGCATTTCATCATAAGATATTTTATCTATTTTACTAGCTTCAGGCACTATTCTAGGGTCAGTAGTATATACACCGTCAACGTCAGTGAATATTTCGCATCTGTCTGCTTCAAGAGCACATGCGAGAGCCACTGCTGAAGTGTCGGATCCTCCTCTTCCGAGAGTAGTGAGGTCTCCAGTGCTGTCAAGACCCTGGAATCCTGCAACTATAACTATTCCATGCTCGTCAAGCTCTTTTGTGAGTCTCTCAGTATCTATTCTGTCTATACGGGCATTCTTATGAACATCAGTAGTTTTAATTCCAGCCTGAGGTCCTGTAAGAGATATGGCGTCTTCATCAAGAGAATGTATTGCCATTGCAAGCATAGATATAGATATCTGCTCTCCAGTAGTAAGCAGCATATCCATCTCTCTGTTAGAAGGTCTTATGCTGACACTGTATGCCATATCTATAAGATCGTCAGTAGTGTCTCCCATCGCTGAAACTACTACAACCACTTTGTTTCCCGCTTTTTTAGTTTCTATAACTCTTTTTGCGACATTCATTATTCTTTCGGCATTTCCTACTGAAGTGCCTCCGAATTTCTGAACTACTATATTAGACATCTATAATTCCTCCAAAATTAAAAACTTATATCATCAAGGTTTTCAAGAACTGCGCTTTCTATTCTCAGATAAGCGTAAGTCTTTTCAGGAAGCTCAAGAGCTATGTCGGCTATAAGTTCAGATGATATTTTTTCAGTCAGTATGACTAGTGCTCCGTCTTCCTCTTTATATTTAATGTTCACAGATTTGTCTTCGAAACTTTTTAAAACTTCACTCTTGTCATTAGAGTTAAGTGAAACCCTCATGTAGTAAAGTCCTTCGAACAGACTGTCTTCTCCAAGAACCACTTCAGGATTCGGAGAATAATCGAATTTTTTATATTCTTCGTTTATTATGTCGATTATATCCGATACAACTGCATCTCCAGTAGGGAATTTACCAGCTCCCTGTCCGTAGAACTGAAGAGGACCTACAGTGTCGCAGTCAAGATTTACAGCGTTGAATGCATCTTTAACTGCTGAAAACAGCGAAGTGTCGTCTACAAGGATAGGTTCAACTGTAAGAGAGAATTCATTTCCCTTTCTTATAGCGCATCCCAGAAGTTTAGGAGCAAGTCCCAGCTCTTTGAACACTTTGACATCTGAAGCTTTTATAGAAGTTATTCCGAAGCAGTCAACATCGTCTATGCTGGCTTTTGCATCGAATGCTAAAGATGCAAGTATAGATATTTTTCTTGCAGCATCGAATCCTTCGATATCATCTGTAGGATCAGCTTCTGCATATCCGTATTTATGCGCAAGATCCAGCGCTTCTTCGAAACTTAAATTATCTTCATACATTTTAGTAAGTATGAAATTAGTAGTTCCGTTAAGTATGCCTTCTATATTGTCTATTCTGTTTATTCTAAGGGCTTCATTAAGTCCTTTTATTATAGGAATTCCTCCTGCAACACTTGCTTCGTACATAAGTCCGCATCCGTTTTCTTTAGCAAGTCTGTCAAGCTCTTCAAGGTGAAGAGATATTACAGCTTTATTGGCAGTTACAACACTTTTGCCGCTCTTAAGAGCTCTCTTCATATAATCGTATGCAAGATCTATTCCGCCCATTACTTCAACTACTATATCTATCTCATCATTATTCAGTATGTCATCAGCGTCTTCAGTAAGTACAGAAGAATCAACGTCAAGTCCTCTGTCTTTAGATTTATCTCTAACCAGGATTTTGGATATTTTTATATCTTTGCCAGTAGCTTTCTTAAGTTTTTCATTTCTATCTTTTATTATATCGAAAACTCCTGAACCAACAGTTCCAAGTCCCAGTAATCCTATATTTATCATTAAATTTTCTCCTTTCACAAAGTATGTCGATACACAAAAAACACTTGTCTTTTATCGAAAAACATTATATCATATATTAAGAAATAATAAAATACTAAAAATAGAAATTATTCAAATATCTGAGGTGAAAAATATGTCATTAAAATATATGAGTACAAGAGGAAGCGGACCGCTTACTTGTGTCGAAGCTATAGTCAAGGGAATAAGCGATGACGGCGGACTTTACGTTCCTGAAAAGCTTCCTGAAATAGATAAGAAATTTTCTGAAATGAAAGACTGGGATTACAGAAAACTTGCAGAATATATAATAGGAAAATTCTTTCCTGATTTTACAGAAGAAGAATTAAAATACTGTGTGGACAATGCATACGATTCAAAGTTCACAGATGAGAAGATAGTTCCTGTAGTTTCTAAAGACAAAGCGAATTTTGTAGAGCTTTATCACGGTGCAACTCTTGCATTTAAAGATATGGCGCTTTCAATACTTCCGTACTTTACAACTACATCGCTTAAGAAGCTTGATCAGAAAGAAGAGCTCGTAATTCTGACAGCGACATCAGGGGACACTGGAAAAGCGGCGCTTGAAGGGTTTAAAGATGTAGAAGGAACTAAAATAATAGTTTTCTATCCTGAATCAGGTGTCAGCCAGGTGCAGGAGAGACAGATGATAACTACTGAAGGAAACAATACTTTCGTAGTTGGAATAGAAGGAAACTTTGATGATGCTCAGAACGGTGTTAAAGAGGCATTCAGCAATGAGAAATTCAATAAGGAGCTGAAAGAGAAAGGATTCATGCTTTCATCAGCAAACTCTATAAATATAGGAAGACTCGTACCTCAGGTCGTGTACTATGTATTCGGATATCTGAATCTTCTTAAAGAAGGAAAGATAGAAGAAGGAGATAAGATAAATGTTGTAGTTCCTACAGGAAACTTCGGAAATATTCTTGCAGGATATTATGCAAAACAGATGGGAGTTCCTATAGACAGACTCATAACTGCATCGAATGAAAACAATGTTCTCTACGATTTCTTCACTACTGGAAAATACGACAGAAACAGAGAACTCAAGCTGACTATATCTCCGTCTATGGATATACTTATATCGAGCAACCTTGAAAGACTTCTTTATGAGATGTCTGGAAAAGATGCTTCGAAAGTTAGAGATCTTATGGAAAGCCTGAGCAGCGAAGGTGTTTATGAAGTGGATTCTGAAATCAGAGAAAATATGAAAGATTTCTACGGAAACTACGCCAGTGAAGAAGAGACTCAGGAGACTATAAGAGAAGTTTACAGAAAATACGGCTATGTTATAGATACTCATACTGCAGTTGCTTACAATGTTTATCAGAAATATCTGAAAGACACTGGGGATGATAAGGAAACACTTATAATATCTACTGCAAGTCCTTTCAAGTTCACAAGATCTGTAGCCGATGCTCTTGATATAGAAACAGAAGGAAAGACAGATTTTGAACTGATATATGAACTTTCAGACAAGACAGGACTTGATATACCTGGAAGCATATATAAAATAGAAGAAAAAGAAATACGTCATGAAAACACATGCAAAAAAGATGAAATGAAAGAAGAAATAAAACAACTTTTAAACGTGTAGGTGAGATTAAATGGTTAAGATAAAGGTTCCGGCTACAAGCGCAAACCTGGGACCAGGATTTGACTGTATGGGTGTGGCGCTTGGCCTTTATAATACTTTTACATTTGAAAAGATGAAAAGCGGTCTCGTAGTCGAAGGAAGCGAAAAAAGTTTTGATGATGAGGATAATCTGATCTATACATCGATGAAGAGATGCTTTGAAAAAATAGGATATGAGCCGAAAGGGCTAAAAATAACTGCTGAAAGCGATGTTCCTGTTTCAAGAGGACTTGGGAGCAGCGCTACATGCATAGTAGGCGGTATAATGGGAGCAAATGAGCTTGCAGGCGGAAAACTTTCCCAAGAGGAAATACTTGAACTTGCAACAGAAATTGAAGGACATCCTGACAATGTTGCTCCTGCACTTTTAGGAGGATGTGTTACATCTGTAGTGGATTCCGGAAAAGTTTATTACAGCAAGATAAACGTTCCGGACGGAATGAAATTTTACGCGCTTATTCCGAATTTCAAGCTTTCTACAAAAAAAGCAAGAGAAATTCTGCCAGAAACAGTGAGCTTTGAAGATGCTGTATACAATCTCAGCAGAGCTTCTCTTATGACATCAGCTCTTTCGAAAGGTGAGTTTGAACTTCTGAAGATAGCAGGAAAAGACAGACTCCATCAGGACTACAGGGGAGATCTGATTGACGGCTATCATTCAATAATAGAAAAGAGCGAGGAAGCCGAGGCATACGGAGCTTTCTTAAGCGGAGCAGGTCCTACTATTCTGATAGCTGTAAAAAAAGATGACAGAACAGTGTATTCGGCTTTGAGAAGCCATGTTGAAAGCCTGAAATACTACTGGGATATCAAAGAGCTTTATATAGACAATAAAGGGGCCGAAATCTGCAGATAGAAGCTAGAATGAGAGGGATACAGATGAATAACTCAAAATTCGGCAAATATCTGGTCATAGAGAAAGATGTTCTGCCGGATATTTTTGAAAAAGTGATTGAAGCAAAAGAGCTTCTGATGACAGGCGAATGCACTGAGGTGACAGAAGTTGCAAAGCAGGTCGGAATAAGCAGGAGCTCATTTTATAAATACAAAGATAAGGTTTTTCGATTTTCTGAAGAAAATGTATCGAAGAAAGTAATAATGAACTTCATGTTAAATCATAAACATGGAGTTCTTGCAGATGTTATAAAAACGATTTCACAGTACGGGGCTAATATACTGACTTTAAATCAGGAGATTCCGATAAACGGGATTGCAAGTGTCAATATAACTTTTGAAGCACAGTCTTTAACAGGCAAGCTGGACAATCTGGTGGAAAGTCTCAAAAGTATAGCCGGAGTGAGGCAGGCCTCTATTGTGGCGATGGAGTAATGTGGTGAAGTTATTTTTTTAACAATGGTTGAAAAGCTTGTAAATATGGTATACTATGAACATAAGATAGTACATAAGAAAATCAGATTCTTATGCAGTAACTAGCTTTGAACAATTTAATTTCGCAAGGAGGAATTTCATAATGAAAAAAACGGCTTTATACGATAAGCATATCGAGTATGGCGGAAAAATAGTTGATTACGCAGGATGGGCGCTTTCAAGTGACTTCGAAGGTCTTGGACTTGTTGAAGAGCACAATGCAGTAAGAAATGCAGTTGGTGTTTTCGACGTATCACACATGGGTGAAATAGAAATAAAAGGACCTGAAGCTGATAAATACGTTCAATACCTAAGCACAAACAATATAGATTCAATAGGTGACAATCAAGTTATATACACTTTCTTCTGTCAAGAAGACGGTGGAATAGTAGAAGACCTTCTAATCTACAGACATAACAGTGAACACTATCTTCTAGTTGTTAACGGTGCAAACGTTGAAAATGACGTTGAATGGGTTAAAAAACATGCGGATAAATTCGACGTTGAAGTTATAGACGCATCACCTGAAGTATCAGAAGTTGCTGTTCAAGGACCAAAAGCTCAGGCAGCAATCCAAAAACTTGTAGATTTCGATCTTGACGAAATCAAATTCTTCCACTTCAAAGATGATGTTGACGTAGCAGGAGCTAAATGTCTAATCTCAAGAACTGGATATACAGGAGAAGACGGATTCGAAATATACTTCGCAAATGCAGACGCTGAAAAAGTTTGGGACGCTGTTTTCGAAGCAGGAGAAGAATTCGGAATCAAACCTGCAGGACTTGGATGCAGAGACACACTTAGATTTGAAGCAAACCTTCCACTATACGGAAACGAGCTTACACTAAACAACTCTCCTCTAGAAGCAGGATACGGATTCTTTGTTAAAACTGACGTAGAAGCTGACTTCATAGGAAAAGACGCTCTTAAGAAACAAAAAGAAGAAGGACTTAAGAGAAAAGTTGTAGGATTCGAAATGATAGACAAAGGAATCCCAAGAAGCGGATACCCAGTTGAAGTAGACGGAAAAGAAATAGGATACGTTACTACTGGATATGCAGCACCTACAGTTGGAAAAACTATAGGAATGGCTATGGTAGACATAGAATATGCAGAATTAGGAACAGAAATAGAAATAGCTATAAGAAAGAGAAAAGCTAAAGCTAAAGTTATAAGCAGAAAGTTCCTAGAAAGACACAACAAATCAAAATAATTGATTTAAAAAACATGTATACTATATAATATTTGTTTTTAGTTGAAATATTTGCACTTCATTTGCTAAAATGATAATGCAGATTAAAAATAAAATTTAATTAATTAATTTATTAGGAGGAAATCATAATGGCTAAAATAGTAGATGGATTACTTTATTCAGAAGATCACGATTGGGTAAAAGTTGACGGAGGAGTTGCTACAGTAGGTATCTCTGACGAAGCTCAGCACCAACTAGGAGAAATAGTTTACGTTGAACTTCCAGACGTTGATGACGAAGTTTCAGCTGGAGATGTTTACGGAGTTGTAGAATCAGTTAAAGCTGCTTCAGACTCACACTCACCAGTATCTGGAAAAGTTGTTGAAATAAACGAAGAATTAGACGACAACCCAGCTGCACTTAACGAAGATCCATATGAAAACTGGATAATAAAAGTAGAAATGAGCGACGAGTCAGAACTTGACAAACTAATGGACGCTAAAAAATACGAAGAATTCTGTGCAGAATAATTAATTTAAATATTAATTAAAATCAGACTAAAATAATAACATTCTTACTTATAGCGACCGACGTTGCAAGGCCGTTCAACAGAACCTTTGCGACCGGTCGCTATAAAAAAATAATGCCATAAAATAGGAGGAATAGATATGCATAGATATATATCTAGCACTAAAGCTGAACAGGAAGAAATGCTAAAAAGCATAGGCGCAAACGATATAGAAGACCTTTTCTCTGATATACCTAAAGATCTTAGATTCGACGGAGAGCTTCAAATCGGAGAGCCTATGTCAGAACTTGAAATTCGTAAAAAACTAGGAGGAATGGCTAAGAAGAACGATTCAGATCTAGTTTGCTTCTTAGGAGCAGGTGCATACGATCACTTCATACCTGGAGTTATAGATCACATGGCTCTAAGACAAGAATTCTTTACAGCATATACACCATATCAGCCGGAAGTTTCACAAGGTACACTTACTGCAATATTTGAATTCCAGACAATGATATCAAACCTTACTGGAATGGAAGTTACAAACGCTTCTATGTACGACGGACCTACAGCAACTAGTGAAGCTGCTGCAATGGCTTGTGACCAGGCTAGAAGAGACAAGATAGTTGTTTCTGCTACTCTTGGAGAAGATATAATAAAAGTTATGAAAACAAACTGTGAAATAAAAGATATAGAAGTTATAGTAGCACCTATGAAAGACGGAGTTACTGACATTGAAGCTACTAAAGAACTTATGACTAAAGAAGTTGCAGGACTAGTAGTTAAGAGCCCTAACTTCTTCGGTATACTTGAAGATCTTGATGAACTTGAAAAAGTTGCTCACACAGACAAAAAACAACTATTCATAGTTAACACTGACCCTATAGCTCTTGGACTTATAAAAAGACCTGGAGACTGCGGAGCTGACATAGTAGTAGGAGAGGGACAGTCATTAGGAATACCTCTAAGCTTCGGAGGACCTTACCTAGGATTCTTCTCAACAACTAAAAAACTTGTTAGAAAGATACCAGGAAGAATAGTTGGTATGACTGAAGATAACGACGGAAACAGAGGACTAGTTCTTACACTTCAAGCTAGAGAGCAGCATATAAGAAGATACAAAGCTACTTCAAATATCTGTTCTAACCAAGGTCTGATAATGCTTATGGCTACTATCTACCTTAGCACAATGGGTAAAAAAGGACTTAGAGAAGTTGCAATGCAGTCAACTCAAAAAGCTCACTATGCATTTAATAAGCTGACTGAAAGCGGAAAGTTCAAACCGTTATTCCCAGGAAAGCCTTTCTTCCAAGAATTCGCTATAACTGGAGATATTGATATCAAGAAACTTAACGAAAAACTTCTTGAAAACGGAATACTTGGAGGTTACGAACTAGGTAAAGACTACAAAGAATATGAAAATGGAGTTCTTATCTGTGTAACTGAAAAGAGAACTAAAGAAGAAATAGACGAGCTAGCTCGTATAATGGAGGCGATTTAAATGTATAACGATTACAATAAAATTATATTCGAATTATCGACAGAAGGTCGTAAAGGATATAGTCTTCCAGCACTAGACGTTGAAGAAACAGAAGTTAGCGACCTAATACCATCAGATCTTCTAAGCGATGAAGAGCCGAATCTTCCAGAAGTAAGTGAATTCGACATTGTTAGACACTATACAAATCTTTCACTTCTAAACCACGGAGTTGACAAAGGGTTCTATCCTCTAGGATCATGTACAATGAAGTACAACCCTAAACTTAACGAAGACATGGCTAGACTTGAAGGATTCGCAAATATTCACCCGCTTCAGCCGGAATCAACTGTTCAGGGAGCACTAGAACTAATATACGATCTAGATACAAAACTTTCTGAAATAGCTGGATTCGCAAGAACTACAACTCAGCCGGCAGCAGGAGCTAACGGAGAGTTCACAGGACTTATGATAATAAACGCTTATCACAAGAAAAACGGTGAAGATGAACAAAGAACTAAAATAATAGTTCCAGACTCAGCACACGGAACTAACCCTTCATCAGCATACGTTGCTGGATACGAAATCGTTGAAGTTAAATCAAACAAAGACGGTTCAGTAAATGTAGAATCACTTAAAGAAGTTATAGCTGAAAACGAAGGAAAAATAGCAGGACTAATGCTTACTAACCCAAGTACACTTGGACTATTCGAACAGAGCATAACTGAAATAACTAAACTTGTTCACGACGCTGGCGGACTTAACTATTATGACGGAGCTAATATGAACGCTATAATGGGTAAAGTTAGACCAGGAGAAATGGGATTTGACGTTATGCACTACAACCTTCACAAGACAATGTCTACACCTCACGGTGGTGGAGGACCAGGAGCAGGACCTGTTGGGGTAAGAGAAGACCTAGTTGAATTCTTACCAGTTCCAGTTATAGAAAAGGGAGAAGACGGATACTTCCTAGACTATGACAGACCAAATTCAATAGGAAGACTAAAAGGATTCCACGGACATTTCGGAGTTTGCGTAAAAGCTTATTCATACATTTCAAGCCTTGGAGGACCAGGACTTAGAGAAGCAAGTGAAACTGCAGTTCTTAATGCGAACTACATGATGCACAAGCTTAAAGACAAGTACAATCTTCCAATAGATCAAGTATGTAAGCACGAGTTCGTTCTTGGAGGAATAAAAGATACTTCTACAGGAATAACTACTCTAGATATAGCTAAGAGAATACTTGACTTCGGATACCATCCTCCAACAGTTTATTTCCCACTAATAATAAACGAGGCGATGATGATAGAGCCTACAGAATCTGAATCTAAAGAGACTCTAGACGCATTCATAGATACTCTTAACAAGATAGCTGATGAAGCGATAGAAGATCCAGAATTACTAAAAACTGCACCTCATAACACTCCAGTAGGAAGACTTAATGAGGCAAAAGCAGCTAAAGAATTAGTATTAACTTTCCCATTCGAAGGTTAATTGATATAGAGAAAACCGCTCACTGATGTGAGCGGTTTTTTTATGCCAAAAAATAACGATATAAGACTTGATAAAGTTCCGTAAGTATATTACTATATTAATATAGATAAAATCTATAAAAAGTTAAATATTCATAATAAAAACCTATAATATACATTCAATACAATATAACAGGAGGAGAAATAAATGTTTGGAAGCACAGGAAATATCGAACAGGAACTGATTCAGGGAATATCAGAATCACTAACTACTAGAAAAGCAGAGGCATGCAGCACGTGAGACCCTAACGCTGTTATAGCAATCGCCTGGGGCGTTAAGGAAGAAGTAGATATGGATCATATAGATGAAGTGAAATCTTTCATGGAATCAGTTGAAAATGTTACAGTTCCTTTTGAAGGTTCAGATGTTAAAGTTAATATACTTAAGTCTGGAATAAGAGAAAAAGACGGAAAAGGAACACTTATATACAGATATCAATTAGCTTAATTATAGAAAAAAGCCTGACCATTCGGTCAGGCTTTTTAATATTTGAAAAATAAATACCATCAATTTTCTGAGCATTTACTCCTCTTGACTAAGGCATATAAAAGCTATAAACTAGAATAGGAGAGAGTTGATTAAGGTAGGAGATGGAAAGTTCATGAAACTCAATTTACTTGATTTAGGTCATATGGATTACAATGAAACGTTAGCGCTTCAGGAAGATCTGTTTGCAAAAAGGCAGCAGAATCTTATAGGGGATACTCTTATATTAGTAGAACACAATCCGGTACTCACATTAGGAAGAAAAGGACTCAGAGAAAATATACTTGCAAGCGACGAGACACTTGCAAAAGAAGGCATCGAAGTCATCAGAATAGGAAGAGGCGGCGATGTGACTTATCACGGTCCTGGACAGATTGTGGGCTATCCGATAATAAATATAAGAGATAAGAAGATGGGCGTTAAAGATTTTGTCTATAATATAGAAGAAGTCATAATAAGAGCCTGTGAGAAATTTGGAGTAGAGGCGTACAGAGATGATATAAATAACGGCTGCTGGGTAAACAACAAGAAAATTACAGCGGTCGGCTTTAAGGTCAAGAAATGGGTGACTATGCATGGATTTGCATTTAATGTGAACACCAATCTTGAACACTTTAAATATATAATTCCATGTGGAATAGCAGATAGAGAGGCAACTTCTCTTAAGGCAGAAAAAGGCAGAGACTTCGATATAGAAGAAGTCAAAAAAGAGGTAGTAGACAGATTCTGTGAGGTTTTTGACTACGACGAAAGAATAGAAGTGAAAGAGGAGGCTTTCAAGAATGGAAATTAAAAGAAAACCGGAGTGGCTGAGAATTGAAAAAAGACCTGTTGAGAATTTAGGATATGTTACAAATCTTCTTGACGATCTTTCGTTAAATACAGTATGCCATGCGGCTAACTGCCCAAACAGACTGGAATGTTACAGCAAGAAAACTGCAACATTTATGATATTAGGACAGGAATGTACAAGAAACTGCAGATTCTGCAATGTAAGCAATAACCCTGTTGAAAAAGTAGATCCGCAGGAGCCTGAAAACATTGCGGAAGCTACAATGAAATTAGGACTTAGACACGTAGTTGTAACATCAGTTACAAGAGACGACCTTCCGGATGGAGGAGCAGGTCACTTTGCAAAAGTTATAGAAGCTGTTAAAAATAGAGACAAGAATATAATAGTGGAGGTTCTTATTCCGGACCTTCAGGGAGATATAGATGCTCTTAAAATAGTTATGGACGCTCATCCTGACGTTCTTAACCACAATATTGAAACAGTGCCTAGACTTTACAAAGACGTAAGACCTCAGGCTGAATACCAGAGATCTCTAGATGTTCTGGCTAATTCTAAAAAACTTAATCCGGATATACCTACAAAAACAGGTATAATGCTTGGACTTGGCGAAACATACGACGAAGTTATTCAGGTGTTAAAAGATCTTAGAGAGGTGGACTGCGACTTCCTTACAATAGGACAGTATCTGCAGCCTTCAAAAGAGCACTTCCCTCTTCAAGAGTATATAACTCCTGAAATGTTCGATAAATATAAAGAGGAAGCACTCAAACTAGGATTTAAATTTGTAGCTTCAAGTCCGCTTGTAAGAAGTTCATATAAAGCGGCAGATATGTTTGAAGCGGCAAATACAGAAGAGAATTAATAAGTCGATAAGATAAAGAAATAGAGTAGAGTTTTCTCTACTCTATTTTATTTTGAAAACGGAAGAGCTATTTTCATTTTGACAGTTTCAAATGATTTCAAGTTAAAAAGATACATAATTAAAATTAACATATATGATAAAATAGATATAATAGAGACAGTAAAGGAAGATTTAAATATGAAAAGATTATTCATAATTTCTTCTCTCATACTATTATTAACCGGATGCTCAGGAGAAAAGACAGAAGATAGCCCGGATAAATTGAATATGAAAGATGAATATACAGCTATAAAAAACTTTGTAGACAGAGAAATGGAGCTCAGAAAAGGAAAGCTTGAACTCGTAGACTCGGATGAAGGCATAAGCGCTGTCAAAGATATAGATATAAATGGAGACGGAGAAAATGAAAAGATAGTAACCTATTCTGTAGGGACTGATCAGAAAACTCTTCACTTCATGATACTCAAAAGACAGAGCGATACCTACAGTGTTGTAAAAGATGTGAGCTTCAGAGGCGAAGACATAGATAAAATATATATTGAAGACCTAACTTTTAACGGGAAGAAAGATATAATAATAAACAGCACAGAAGGAAACAGCAAAATACTGACAGTATACGCATTTGAAAATGATATAGAGAAACTTCTGGAAATAGACTACAGTACTTATGTTGTTGAGGATATAGACGGAAATAAAAATATAGATTTCATAATCTTCAAAAATATAGGGGATATTCTTTCAACAGATTATTACAGATATAATAACGATACAAAGAAAATAGAGTTTGTAAATGAAAATATAAATTATATAAATATGAAAAATATAGCGAAACCTGAAGTGGAGAATATAACTAAAAACAGAAAGGGAGTAGTGCTTCAGGGAAATGACGGAAATGTTCAGAGATATACTCTGCTCTTCGGAATAGACGAAAATGGAAAACTTGAGAATATGATAAAAGATTCGACTGAAGAAGGAAGCAGCCTTACAGCGCATGTTTCTATGGAAGATCCCAATTTTAGAGCCGAAGATATAGATGACGACGGAATACTTGATATTCCGAGAATATATCTGATGATAGAAGAAGACGAAGGTTTTGTAATGAACAGGGACAGCTATATAACATGCGTGGAATGGTTTAATCTTAAGAACAGCAAACTGGAAAGAAAAGAATCGCTTATATATCTTGAAGATGACAGAGTGTACTTTAAAAAGCCCAAGAACTGGGAAGATGTTGAAATAACGGGTATAAAAAGAAAGAGCTCTTCAGGAATAGAATACAGTTTTTCTAAAAGAGATCCGGAGAGCAGCGGAAAAGAAGATTTAATGACTATTCTAAAGACTAATAAAACGCCGGACAGTTCATATGAACTGATAAAAAAAGACGGTGAAAATTCTTACTATATTAAAGTCGAAGATAAGATATCATTTGAGAAGTTAAGACCTTTCAAAGTTGATGAAAATTATATTATTAAGAATTTCTTTATAGAATAAAGAGAGATGGAGGAATAAAATAATGTCAAAAGTTTTAGTTCTAGAAGATGAAGAAGATATCAGAGCGTTCGTCATAATAAATCTGAAAAGAGCAGGATACGAGACTGTGGAGGCAGGAACAGGAGAGGAAGCTCTTGAAATATTTGAAAAAGAGAAAGATATAGACATAGCAGTCCTTGATGTAATGCTTCCGGGGATTGACGGAATGGAAGTTTGTGAAGAAATAAGAAAGAAAGACAGCAAAATGGGAATAATAATGCTGACTGCAAAATCTCAGGAGCTGGACAGAATAAGAGGACTTACTCTAGGAGCAGACGACTATATGTCGAAGCCTTTCAGTCCGGCAGAACTTGTTGCAAGAGTCGATGCTATATCCAGAAGACTTAAAGTATCGAAAGAAAAAGAAAAAGCGAACAGTCTGGAGTCAGGAGTATTCCGTTTAGATTTTGAAGAGAGAACATTGTATAAAAATGATGAAGAAATTGAACTTACACAGATAGAATACAATATGGTTAAACTGTTTATGGAAAATGCCAACCAGTCGCTTTCAAGAGAAGAAATACTCAAAAATGTATGGGGAGAGAGTTATTTCGGCGATGCAAAAATAGTTGATGTGAATATAAGAAGACTTAGAAGAAAGATAGAAGATGATTCTTCTAATCCTCAATATATAAGAACGGTGTGGGGCTATGGATACAAATGGAAAATTGAACAGGATTAGGAAGTTTAAAAACGAGTTTTTCAAAGGTCTGAAAAAAAGATGGATACTCACATATTTTCCAGTAATACTGGTGATTCTGATAATAGCTTCAAGTCTTGCTATATTCGTCACTTACAGTTCTTCATATTCGGATATACAGACTAATACTAAACATACTAACGACTACTATATAGATCTCTACTACAGAGATAATAAAGACAGCACAGATATAAAAGATTTTGCTAAATGGGTAATAAAAGATTTTAACAGCAGAAAAAATCAGTATATGGAACTTCAGATTATAGATAAAGAAGGAAATATAGTAGTGAATTCATCAGGAATTCTCATAAAAGAAAAAGTTACTGATCCTGAGTTCAGAGAATCCATAAAGGGTCATCAGACTTATAAAAAGACTAAAGATCAGAATGGGCAGTCAATAATGATACTGAACTATCCTATTAAGATATCCAACGGGGAAACTCAGGGAGTTATGATATATATTGTTCCTGTAGAAGATATAAATCAGAAAGTTTACAGAATAGCTGTGCTTATAATAGCTATATGCATTCTTGTGATTCTGATAATAGTAGTTATAACAATATATTTCAACAGATCTATTGTAAAGCCGATAAACGAGATAAATGAACTTGCAAAGAAAATGGCTGAAGGACAGTTTTCTGAAAGAATTGAGACCAAGTATGAGGATGAAATCGGAGAACTTGCGGAAACGATAAATTATCTGGCCGAACAGATTCTAAAGTCGAACAGCATTAAGAATGAATTCATATCTTCAGTTACACATGAACTGAGAACTCCTATGACATCTATAAAAGGATGGGGAGAGACGATTCTGGACGGTAATTTTGAAGACAAGGAAGAATCAGAGCTGGGACTCAGAATAATAATAAAAGAGACTTCAAGACTTGAGAAACTTGTTGAAGAGCTTCTAGATTTCTCTAAGATGGAAAGCGGAAAACTAGTTTTATATCTTGAAGAGATAAATCTGGCTGAAGAGCTTGAAGAAATCGTCAAGATAATGGAAAAGATGGGCGAGATAGAAGGTGTTGAACTAGTATATGAGAAAAAAGAAGGAATACCTAATATTCTTGCTGATACAGACAGACTTAAACAAGTATTTATAAATGTAATAAACAATGCCATTAAATTCACTTCAAGGGAAAAGAAAGTCACTATAGATATAAGAACTAGTGAAGAAGATGATTATATTTATGTAGACATAAGTGATGAAGGAATAGGCATACCTGAATCAGATATAGAGTTTGTTAAAGAAAAGTTTTATAAAGGAAAGAGCAAAAAGTCGGGCAGCGGACTCGGTTTAGCTATAAGTCATGAAATTATGCAGCTGCATAAAGGTGATATTGAAATAAAAAGCGAAGAAGGAAAAGGCACGACTGTAACACTGATTTTTCCTAAGATAAAAGAAAATTAAAAAAATTTTTATAAGAGTTCTGAAAAAAGAACTCTTATTTTTATTCCATATGATATTTTTCTTAAAAAATTCAAATCATCTGCAACGGCAAGATTCACGAGTTTGAAAAAAATCTAAACTTTAACGATTAACATTTAAACCACAATATGTTGTGTTTTATTCAGCTATGGGTAATATATATAGTGTAGGGGACGAGAAAGAGCACTAGATATAAAATAAAATATATTATATAATATGTTTTAGCGAGGAGGATGTTTTATGGATGCACTTACAGTAATAAAGAGAGACGGGTCCTCAGTGGACTTTAATGGAGATAAAATTGTAATAGCTATAGAGAAAGCGATGAAGAACGGATCGGGAATGTATGAAGAAGGAGTCGCACAGAAAATAGCGGATGAAATAGAGGCATTTGCCCAGGAGATAAGAAAACCGATGACAATATACCAGATTGAAGATCTGGTTTACTATAAATTAGTTAAATACGGACATGCTTGCACTGCAAGAGCATATGAAGGATACAGAGCAGTTCAGAGTTTTAAGAGAACTGTCAATACAACTGATGATAATATACTTGGTCTTTTAAACAGAACTAACGAAGAAGTTATGAAAGAAAATTCTAATAAGAACTCTAAAATTTCTTCAACTCAGAGAGACCTTATAGCAGGAGAAGTTTCTAAAGATATAGCCAGAAGAAAGATACTTCCTGCAGATATTGTGCAGGCTCATGATGACGGAGCAATACATATGCACGATATGGACTATATAATCCAGCCTATGTTCAACTGCTGCCTTATAAATCTTAAAGACATGCTTGATAACGGAACTGTTATAAACGGAAAGAAAATAGATTCACCTAAATCTTTCCAGGTTGCCTGCACAGTTACTACGCAGATAATCGCTCAGGTGGCTTCAGGACAGTTCGGGGGACAGAGTATCAACGGGATAGACAGAATACTCGCACCTTACGTTAGAAAGTCATTCTACAAGCATTTAAACACTATAATAGATGAGCAGAAAGAAATTTACAAAATAGATGTAGATATGGACAAAGCTGAAGAAGTTGCATGGCTCAGAACTAAGAAAGAAATCAAGGACGGAGTTCAGACTATTCAGTATCAGATAAATACACTGATGACTACTAACGGACAGGCTCCATTCGTGACACTGTTCATGCACTTTGATGAAGGATATGAATACGAAAAAGAAGCATCACTTATAACTGAAGAAATATTGAGACAGAGACTTGAAGGTATAAAAAACGAACAGAACGTTTATATAACACCTGCATTCCCTAAGCTTATATATGTTCTTGACGAACATAATATACATGAAGACAGCAAGTACTACTATCTGACAAAACTTGCGGCTAAATGCACAGCTAAGAGAATGTATCCTGACTATATATCAGCTAAAAAGATGAAAGAAATGTATGAAGGACAAGTGTTCAGTCCGATGGGCTGCAGAGCTTTCCTTTCGCCTTATAAGAATAAAGAGGGAGAATATGTAACTGACGGAAGATTCAACATGGGTGTTGTATCTATAAATCTTCCTCAGATAGGAATTCTTTCTAATGGGGATGAAAAACTTTTCTTCGATCTTCTGGATAAAAGACTCAACTTATGTAAAAGAGCACTTATGCTGAGATACGATCTTCTAAAAGACGTAACTACAGACGCATCGCCAATACACTGGCAGTACGGAGCCATAGCAAGACTTGGAAAAGGCGAGAGAATATTCCCGCTTCTTCAGGATGGATATGCTACGATATCTCTGGGATATATAGGCATTTATGAAGCTACTAAGCTTATAAAAGGAGTTTCACACACTGATCCTAGAGGAACTGAGTTTGCTCTTAAGATAATGAAAGTTTTAAATGACCATATAGAAGAATGGAAAGAAGAAACAGGACTTGGATTCGCTCTTTACGGAACACCGGCGGAAAGTCTGACTCACAGATTCTGTTCTATAGACAGAAGCAGATTTGGAGAAATAGAAGATATAACTGACAAAGGATACTATACTAACTCTTATCACGTATTCGTAGGAGAAGAGATAAGTGTATTCGATAAATTTAAATTTGAATCTCAGTTCCAGGAAATGTCTAAGGGAGGATGTATATCATACGTTGAAATACCTAACTTAAACAATAATACTGAAGCTGTTGAGACTATGATTAAATATATCTACGACAATATAGGATATGCAGAGTTCAATACAAAATCTGACTACTGTCACGTATGCGGATACGATCAGGAAATAATTCTGAATGATAATAATGAATGGGAATGTCCGCAGTGCCACAATAAAGATGAATCAAAAATGAACGTTACTAGAAGAACTTGCGGATATCTTGGAGAAAACTTCTGGAATGAAGGAAGAACTAAAGAGATAAAGGCTAGAGTGCTTCATATATAAATTTTAAAATTAACGGAATTCTGTTTTAAGAAATAAATTTATAGATTATTTATTATGAAAGGTCTGGACTAGTTCTAAGGCCTTTCATTTATTTTGAAATAAGGATATGATTTTATGAGATATGCTCAGATAAGAAAATACGATGTTGCAAACGGAACGGGAATAAGAACGACTATATTCGTAAGCGGATGCACACATAATTGCAAAAACTGTTTCAATCAGCTATATCAGGACTTCAACTACGGTGAAATTTGGACGGATGAACAGACTCAGGAAATAATTTCCTATTTAAAAGAGGATACCATTTCAGGTCTTTCAGTTCTAGGAGGAGAACCTTTCCAGAATGCTGAGGATCTTACGGAAGTTTTAAGAGATATAAAGAAAGAAGTATCTAAAGATATATGGATATGGTCTGGATATACTTATGAAGAAATAATATCCGATGAGGTAAAAAAGAATCTTTTAAAAGAATGCGATATTCTTGTGGACGGAAGATTTGTAGAAAAACTGAAAGATCTCTCTTTAAAATTCAGAGGGTCTTCTAATCAGAGAATAATAGATGTGAAAAAAACTCTTGAATCTGACAAAATAGTTGAGATGATTTAAACCTGCATTAAGAATGCAGGTTTTTGTATTTACATGAAAGTATAATATATAAATATCCATATGTCAAATCGAATATCTGTTCATACTGGAGAAATACAGAATACTGAAAAAAAGCATTTTATCCATATAACTGAAACTTGAGTCTAAGATATCTATTACACTTGTATTAGAACTCGTGATTAAGTATAATTTTATTAAGGATTTATAGGGGTATTACATAAAATATGAAAATGGAGAGGGGATAAAATGGCAGAAAGACTAAAGAGAATTATTCCGATTTTAATTGCGGCAGTGATATTTATTACGGGTCCCTCAGCAGTGTTTTCCGAGCCTGAAGAACCTGTGCAGCTTCTTTTAGAAGAGACGAGTCTTAAAGACGGAACAGACAATGTTCCTGCAAACACTCAGATTGTCTTGGTTTTCAATAAAAATATTGCAACTGATGATGTAATGGAACACAATAGAGCCTATATAAGACTTATAGACCAGAACGGATATGAAGTTCCTGCAGATATACATCCATATAGTGATGAAATAAGATATGCAGTTACGGTGACTCCGCAGGGAGGACTCCAGGAGGGTGCAAACTATCATCTTAATATTGCACCGGGAGTTCTGACTCAGAACGGAACGGAATTTACGGAACAGAATTATGATTTAAATTTTAAAACAGAACAGCCGGCGGCTCAGGAACAGCCTCAGGAGCAGCATCAAAGCCAGTCTCAAAATCAATCTGATCAGTCTTCGGGAAATCAGAACAGCAGTTCAGATGAAGATTATGAGAATCTTCAGAAAGAAGTAGAGCTTGCAAAGAGACAGAACAGACAGCTTAAAGAGAATATGGAAAGTGCTTCTGAAAATAAGGATACAGATAAAGATAAAAATGGAGAAAAAAATGATAAAGAAGATGAAATTTCTCCAAAGCAGACTGTAAAAGTTGAAGATCCTGATGACAAGGATAAAGAAGAGAAATCAGAAAAAGAAAAGGTCACTCCGAAAAAGAAGAAAGGGCCTGCGTATTTTATCAAAATAATTATAGCTATAATTATCTTTGTGCTCATAATAGTGCTCGTTATATACAAACTCAGAAAAGAAGAGGCGGAAAAGAAGAAATTAGAGCAGAAAGAAATGGAAAAAAGAAAAGAAGAAGATAAAAACTCTGATGAACACAAAGACATTGAAAACGAAGAAAACTCATCAGATGAAGATTATGAAAATCAGAATGAATCTGATGAAAAAATAGATTCTGATGAAACTGAGAAAGAATCCGAAATAGAAACAGATGACAAGTCTGAAGATATTGGAAATACAAACAGAATAAAATAGAAATATAGAAAAGACTATTGTTAACCTTTAAAACATACAAGGTTGACTATAGTCTTTTTTTATTCTATAATACTTTTTAGAAATGAATTTTATTAAGGAGGAGATAGATTTGAAACCTAGAGATATGATTCTAGTAGCTCTCTTTGCAGGGCTCACTGTGGTCGGAGCATACGTTTCAATTCCTCTGCCGCCTGTTCCGGTGACTTTTCAGAATCTGATGTGTATTCTTGCCGGAGGAATTCTCGGCAGCAGAAAAGGAGCCATGTCTCAAATAGTCTATACGCTTATGGGACTGGTTGGACTTCCGGTATTTGCAGGAGGAAAGGGAGGATTTGCCAGCATAGTTTCACCGACATTCGGATTTATAATCGGATTTATAATATGTGCGTTCATAGTTGGAATATTCAGAGACAGGAATTCTGAAATTAAGACTTCGAATCTTATAATCGGATCTCTTATAGGAACAGCAGTTATATATATAATCGGAACAGTTTATCTTTACGGAATAATGAACTTCGTTCTTGCAAAACCGACGACAGTTATGGGAGCTGTAAAAGTCGCGGTTCTGCCTTTTTTCGTAAAAGATATTATTGTAGCAGTAGTTGGAGCTTTAATTTCTAAAGCTGTAATAACTAAGCTTTCAAAAGCGGGGTATTCAAATGTGTAAAGATGTTGCATCTAATAGAATAGAAGAAATAGGAAGAAAAGTTCTTTCAGGAAAATATATAGAAAGAGAAGAGGCTGTCTTTCTCTTTGAAACTGATGATGAATATATAGAAGATATTTTAAAAATATCTAGAGATATAAAAGATAAGTATATGGGAAAAAGAATGAGCCTCTGCAGCATAATGAGCGGAACAGTAGGAGCATGTTCTGAAGACTGTAAATTCTGTGCACAGTCGGCTCATTATAAAACTGATATAGAAAAGAGAGGACTTCCTTCTTTTGAAGAAGTGAAAAAAAGAGCTGATGAATGTGAAAAGAACGGAATAAAGAGGTTTTCTATTGTATCGAGCGGAAGAGGAGCTGACAGAGATCAGCTTGAAACTGTAAGAGAATACTACAGGAGACTTTCAGAAGAGAACAGTATAAACTTATGCGCTTCTTTTGGGATAATTTCAGAAGAAGAAATGAAGAAGCTCAGAGATTCAGGTGTGAGCATGTATCATCACAATATTGAGACAGGAAGAGAATACTATAAAAATATATGCACAACTCATGATTTTTCTGACAGAATAAATACTATAGAGAATGCTAAGAAAGCAGGACTTAAAGTCTGCTCTGGAGGAATTATAGGACTCGGAGAATCCGTTTATGACAGAACTGATTTTATAATGGAGTTAAGAGAACTTAAAGTGGACTCAATACCGGTCAATGTCCTGGACGCCATAAAAGGCACTCCGCTTGAAAACAGCGAGCCGCTTTCAGAAAATGAAATTTTAAAAACTCTTGCTATATTCAGAATAGCCTATCCAGAAGCCGAGATAAGATATGCCGGAGGAAGAAAACATCTGGGCGACAGTCAGAGAAAAGGTGTAGAAACATCAGTAAGCGGAATGCTTTCAGGCAACTTTCTTACAACTGTCGGAAACGGAATAGAAGAAGATCTGAAAATGGTGAAAGATTATAAACTTGTATAGACCTCATAATTATTATGAGGTTTTTTCTATATATAAGGGCTCCTTTTATAAGAAAATTACATAGCATAATGCTTTTACTTATTATATAATTGAGATATCATCTTATTTTCGGAGGTAAGCAAATTGAAAGAAATTCATATACCCGGATTTGGAAATATTGAACTTGAACATTTAGTACTCGACTACAATGGAACTTTGGCTGTCGACGGCAAGGTAATTGACGGAGTGAGAGACAGACTGAAAAAGCTGAGCCGAGATTTGAAAGTGCATGTTCTCACAGCAGATACATTTGGAACTGTAGTGTCTGAATTTGAGGGATACGATATTGAAATAAAAGTAATGGATTCTGATGATTCGGCAATACACAAGAGAAAAGTGGTCGAAACGCTTGGAGACAGAAATTCAGTCTGCATAGGAAATGGATATAATGATATAGAAATGATGAAAGTGGCAGGACTTTCTTTAGGAATAATGCAGAAAGAGGGAATGAGCGGAAAACTGATATTCTACTCGGATATAGTATATAACAATATAATTGATGCGCTCGACTCTCTTAACAATGTAAATAGAATAAGAGCATCACTTAGAGGCTAATCGCTGATTGACATAGAAATTTTATTCTGCTATAATGTTTCTTGTACGTTGGAAAGATGGCCGAGCTGGCTGAAGGCGCTCGCCTGGAACGCGGGTAGGCAGGAAACTGTCTCGTGGGTTCAAATCCCACTCTTTCCGCCACTTAATAATTTAAACAATTTTTGCCATGCTAGATGGGGAGTTAGCGGTGCCTTGTAACCTGCAATCTGCTACAGCAGGATTGAATTCCTGCCCGAGACATATTATTCGTCCGGTCTGCCCTTGATAAGTGGTGTTGACGGTCGGGTCCTGCGCAACAGCAGCCTGTGAACCCCGTCAGGTCCGGAAGGAAGCAGCGGTAAGCAGTCCCTTCTGTGTGCCGCAGGGGTGCCTGACCTGAGCTAACTGTCAAGGTAACGCGGGAGATGATATGCCGAAGGCAGGTGCATGGCTTTTTTTCTTTTAACTGAGCCGCAAGGTTCTTTTTTTTTACGTAAAACCAAGTATATAGACTTAGTTACTGGGTATTATATATAAATTGGAGGTGTTGTTTATGAAAATAGAAACGAGATGCGTTCATGGAAGAAATGAAAAGAATAATTCATTTGGAGCTATATCAGTTCCGATATACCAGACTGCATCGTTTGCTCATCCGGAAGTGGGACAGAGCACAGGATACGACTACAGCCGTCTTCAGAATCCGACGAGAGAGGCGCTTGAGAAGCTCATGGCTGAACTTGAAGGAGGAACGGACGCTATGGCATTCTCTACAGGAATGGCCGCGATTTCAGCTCTTATGGAGATTTTTGAGAGAGGAGACCATATAATTGCTTCTGATGATATGTACGGAGGCACACCGAGACTTTTCGATAATATTTCGAAGAAAAACGGCATTGAGTTTGACTATGCCGATACATCAAATCTTGACGATGTAGAAAGACTTATAAAAGAAAATACGAGAGGACTTTTTATTGAGACGCCCACTAATCCTATGATGCAGGTTACTGATTTAAAAAAAGCTTCGGAACTTTCAAAAAAATACGGGCTCATCATGATTGTAGACAACACTTTTTTATCTCCGTATTTTCAGAATCCTTTAAAACTCGGAGCAGATATAGCAGTTCACAGCGCAACAAAGTATCTGGGCGGTCATAATGACACTCTTGGAGGTTTTCTAGTGGTGAATTCCGACGAGCTTTCAGAAAAACTGAGATTCGTCTACAAGACAGTGGGATCATGCCTTTCACCTATGGACAGCTGGCTTATGATAAGAGGGATAAAGACTCTTGGAATCAGAATGAAGACACAGGAAGAAAATGCGCTGAAAATTGCAGACTGGCTGAAAAATCATGACAAAGTGAAAAAGGTATACTATACTGGATTAAAAGAGCATCCTCAGTATGAAACAAGCCGTGAGCAGACATCGGGATTCGGCTCTATGATATCATTTGAAGTCGACAGCAATGAGACACTTTTAAAAGTTCTGAAAAAAATAAAACTTATAATGTTTGCAGAAAGTCTGGGAGGGGTAGAATCTCTAATGACATACCCTAAAGTTCAGACTCATGCAGATGTCGATGAGAAAATACTGGAAGCTAAAGGTGTAAATGAAAGACTTTTAAGACTTTCAGTCGGAATAGAGTCAGCAGAAGATCTGATAGAAGATTTAAAACAGGCGTTAGGAGATGATTAATTGTATAATTTTGATGAAATAATAGACAGAAGAAATACTGACAGTTTAAAATATGATTTTGCTGAAGAGAGGGGACTCCCAAAAGACGTGCTTCCGCTCTGGGTTGCCGATATGGACATAAGAGCTCCTAAAGAAGTTAACGATGCTGTAAAAGCAGTAGGGGAACTCGGAATATACGGATATACTGATACTAAAGATGACTATTATGAAGCCGTTCAGAACTGGTTTTCAGAGCGCTATAACTGGAAACCTGAAAAAGAATGGTTTGTAAAAACCCCCGGAATAGTATTTGCAGTGGCTACAGCAGTAAGAGCATTTACAGAGAAAGGCGATGCGGTTCTTATACAGCCCCCAGTATACTATCCTTTTTCAATAACTGTAGAAAGCAATGATAGAAAACTGGTTACTAATCCTCTAATCTATAAAGACGGCGAATATTCAATAGATTTTGAAGATTTCGAAAAGAAAATAAAAGAAGAGGATGTCAAAATGTTCATATTCTGCAATCCTCATAATCCTGTAGGAAGAGTATGGGACAGAGAAGATATAGAAAGATTGGGAAAAATATGTCTGGACAATAATGTGCTTTTTGTATCAGATGAAATACACTGCGATTTAGTCTATGAAGGAAAAAAGCATACGACATTCGCATCTGTAAACGATGAATTCAAAAATAACTGTGTAGTATGCACAGCGCCAAGCAAGACATTCAATCTTGCAGGTCTTCAAGTATCAAATATATTCATACCGAATGAAGATTTAAGAGAGAAATTTAAAAAGGAAATGAACAGCGGAGGAACCAGCACTCTTAACTGTGCAGGAATTGCAGCTGCAAAAGCCGCTTATCAGCACGGACATACATGGCTTAAAGAGCTTAAAGAGTATTTAAGAGACAATATAAGATTTGTTGATTCATTCCTTAAAGAAAATCTTCCGGAAGTCAAACTTGTAGAGCCGGAAGGAACTTATCTTATATGGCTTGATTTCAGCGGAACAGGACTTACTGATGAAGAAATCGAGAACAAGATAATTCATGAAGCCAAATTATGGCTTGACGGAGGATCTATGTTCGGAGTGGAAGGCGAAAAATTCCAGAGAATAAACATAGCATGTCCTAGAAGAACTGTTGAAGAAGCAATGAACAGAATAAAAGACGCTTTCAGCAAATAATATAATCAATAAATATATGTAGAAGCTTCATCATATTTTGAAATATGATGGAGCTTTTTTGAATTCCGGGCAGGCTAGACTAAATATACTAAATATATTAAAATATATCTATATAAGTTGAACGAAATTAAGATCAGGAGAGGAAAATCATGAAACTGAAAAAAAGATATATTCTGTCTGCAGCTCTGGGAATTACAGTTCTAGGCGCAAGCTTTATATCAGCTGCTGAGCCATTTATGGATACTGCGGATAACGGACTTAAAATAAAGATACTGAAGGAAAAAGCGACTATACCTAAAACAGAAGATATAATTCTGAGAATCTGGGAAAATATGGACAGCTTTAATGAGGACGGCTACTACTATCTGAATGGAGATATATGCCATATAGTGGTGAAAAGCGAAGCCGATGCAAATAAGCTTAAAGAACTTAATAAAAAAGAAGGAATGGTTTCTAATATAAAAATTGATAAGGGAAGCCATTCTATGAAAGAACTTGAACTTACTAAAGAAGATGTGGAAATCTTTCTTAATGAAATGAATATTGAAACGTATGGAGTAGAGATAGATTTTAAAAAAGAAAATATAAAAGTTAAAGCTCCTGATATTAAAGAAGCAGAAAAAGAAGAACTGGAAAATCAGTTTAAGGGCATGATAAATATTGTATCTAAATATGATATAGACAGAAAAGAAATAGATGCAAAAGATTTTGAAGATGTTGACAGTTCACACTGGGCTTACGATGCAATAAAATATCTTCAGAAGAACGGAATAGCATCAGGAAATGAAGATAACACTTACAGACCGGAAGAACCTATAATGCGTGAAGATGTGATGACACTTGCGTATAAGGCTATAGGCGCAGTAAGTATTTATAAATCGGTTCCGGAACTTTCAAAAGTTTTTGCCGATCAGAGCGATGTTGCTCAATACGCCGAAAAAGCTATAAGATATTTTGAAGGAACGAACAGCATAAACGGATATCCTGACGGAACGATAAGACCGAAAGACAATATAAAAAGGGCTGAGGCCGCTGTATTCCTTTCAAAAGCATTTTCATTTAAACTGGATAAAGACGCATCATCAGAAACGCTTAATTACAGTGATGTATCACCTGACGACTACTACTACGGCGCTCTTCAGAAACTTAAAAAATGCGGAGCATTCAGCGGAGAAGGAGAATACAGACCAGAAGACGATATATCCAGAGCAGAATTTTCCTATATGCTCTATAAAGTATGCAGTTATTAAAAAATATTATATATATAAGAAGACCGCTTTATGGCGGTCTTTCTTTTGTCTATATACAAAAATGTCCAAATTGCATATAATTATAGTGAGGCAATAAATATACAGGTGAATAGGAGGATCTAAATGAAGTTAAGAAAAGTTTTTGCAGCAGCGGCAGCAGCGGCTTCATTGCTTGTGGGAACTGTATCGATGGCTTTTTCAGATACTGCAGGACACTGGGCTGAAGATAATATAAATGCTTTAGTCTCAGAAGGCGCTCTTAACGGATATCAGGACGGAACGTTCAGACCGGATAACAATATAACAAGAGCAGAGGCTTCAAAACTCATATGGAATCTGAGAAAAGACCTTACAGGAGAATACATGCTTTCATTCAATGATGTTGATGCGTCAGGATGGAGTGCAGCTTATATTGCCGCTCTGAGCAGTGAAGGAATTATAAACGGATACGGCGACGGAACATTCAGACCGGAAAATCCCATAACTAGAGCGGAATTTGCCAAGATGACGAGTGCAGCTCTTGGAAACAGGCTGGGCGGAGGCGGTACAGTTTACTCAGATACTGTAGGACACTGGGCCCAGCAGGAAATAGGAAAGCTTTTAGAAAACGGAATAATAAAAGGATATCAGGGAGGAATATTCAGTCCGGATACCCTGATTACCAGAGCAGAAGCAAGCTCAATAATACTGAGAGCTATGGGCGACTTCAAGCCTTCAGAAAATACTTTCGATGCGGCTACTGTAGTTAAAGTTTCAGATGGAGACACTATAACAGTTGAACTCAATGGTGTGAACTATAAAATAAGAATGATAGGGGTGGACACTCCTGAATCAGTTCATCCTAATAAGAGCAAAAACACTCAATGCGGTGTTATAGCATCTGATTACACTAAATCAAGACTGAAAATAGGGATGACAGTATATCTTCAGAAAGACGTTTCTGAAACAGACAGATACGGAAGACTTCTGAGATACGTCTGGACCTCAAGACCGAGCACTAATGAACCGACAGAAACTGAAATAAGAAATGCTATGTATAATGCTGAACTTACAATACACGGATATGCAAAGGCGTCAACTTATCCGCCTGATGTAAAATATTCGGAGCTGTTTAGCAAATTTGAAAGAGAAGCAAGAGATAATAACAGAGGACTCTGGACAGGAGAGCATGAATGCACACCGGAAGGAGGAAAACCTCTGGATACTAACAACAATAATAATAACAATGACAGTCAGCCGAATGTTGATTATGAAGTTATAGACAATAATACTGGAGGAAACTCTGGAGGGAACCAGAATATTCATCCAAAAGAAAAAGCATATTTATATGCAAACGGAAGAATTATAGGAAATAAGAATACCTATATATACCACATGCCTGGACAGCAGTTCTATGAAAGAATAAAGATGGAAAATGCTGTTTTCTTTGATTCAGAAGCAGATGCACAGGCAGCAGGATATAGAATATCTAAAAGATAATATGGAAGAGAGATCATAATAATTTATGGTCTCTTTTTTATTTTAAAGCAGGTCTTATATTATCAACTAGACTAATATTAATATATGTATTAAAATATGCATTATAATACATAATAGTATAAAACATATTTTAAAGACTTAGATTTGAAAGAAGTGAGTTTTAGTGAAGGAGAAACTTTATATAAAGGATAAAAGTCATCAGATTTTTGAAGCAATAAATTGGTTTAATAGAAATAATTATAAAAACATGGTAATTGTTTGTCCTGAAGATTTTTATATAGATAATGTAAAAAGAATTTTAGAAACGTACGATATTGAAATAATATATGGGAATATTAAAAACACAAATCCATATAGTATATATATGATTTCTAATATTGATGATTTGATTGATGTAGGCAGATATCCTAAAGCATTGACTATATTGGAAACTGATTATTATGAATCAAAAGATTCTAAATTTCTTAATAAACTTTCATATATAGAATCAGATGTCTTAAGTATATATTCGGTAGATTTTCAGGAAACTTTAATCGATGAATTAATTGAAGTTGAAGAAAAAACTGATGAATCTTATCCTAAGGAAGATACTAATATTTTTGACGAAAATATAAGAAAGACATTTATAAAGACATTTAGCTGGGCAGAAGAAGAAGTTGTTATAGTTTCACCTTGGATTAATGAGTATGCGGTAGATAAAGAAATATTGTCTATAATGGAGGAAGCTTTAAATAGGGGAGTTAAAATATATATTAAATATGGTTTAAAAGGTGATTATAATACGGGTAGAGATAAATAGAGCGATATAGTTGCAAAAAAGTTAATTGATAGATTTAATAGTAAGAATTTTTATATTAAAAAGACTAACACTCATGTAAAAGTATTAATATGCGATGTAAAATATGTATTAATAGGCAGCTTTAATTTTTTATCTTTTAAAGGAGATTATAAAGGAAGAGACCAGAGATCTGAAATAGTTCACTGCTCAGTTGATAAAAATATTATTTTAGAATTGAAAGATAGATTATAAAAGAGGAGAATTTTGAAGGAAATGCATACTAGTTACTCAATAATTATATACAATGAAGATTTAAATGCAAAAGAAAAATATTTAAGATGTGAATTACAAAAAGGGATAAAAATAATATGGTTTGGAAAAGGGGAAGATAAAGAATATTTTAAAAACGATGATTTTTTTAACAAATTTCTTCAAGCAAATTTATTGCAGATTCATATAATAGAAGATAAAAATTATTTTGATAAATTTGATTTAATTGATGGTTATATTAGCACAACAAGAAATATGTCTATGGAGAAATTGAAAGAAATTTCTTTACCTAAATCTTTTAATGTCGAACAGTATCTTATAGAACACGAAAGTCCTAAAAGTAATATAGTAGTTAAAGCAGGTGCAGGTACTGGGAAAACAAAAGTTATGATTGATAGAATTATGTATTTGCTTCATACTGAAGATATAAAAATCCAAGAAATTGCCATGATTACATTTACTAATGAAGCTGCATTTAGTATGAAAAAGAAGATAAAAGAAGAATTTATAAAAAGATATAGATTAACTGATGAAAATAAATATTTAAATTGGCTAGAAGATTTCAACAATATGAATATTGGTACTATACATAGTTTTTCAAAAGATCTCTTGGAAGTTTTTGGAAATAAAATAGGTTATGGAGAGAATATAAGTATAGGAAATATGAAATTTGAAGTTAATAGAATAATTGATGAAGAATGTAATTATGTAAAAAAATTATGGGAAAAAAACAATAGAATATTGACTGATAATATAAGTAATCTCATTGAAAGCAGATACTTTGATATGAAAAATATAATTTATAAAGTTTGGGAAGAGGCATTAAAAAAGAATGTATCCATAGAAGATTTAGAAGCAAAAGATAAAAACTTCACATTTATAAAAGAAGTTCTTATAAGGACAGAAGAAAGATTTTTTAGAGAAAGAATATCTAAAAATTATGTACCCTTAGCAATGATTATCAAAGATTTAAACTTATGTCTGGATAAAAATATTGAAACTTATTCGGGAAGTTTTAAATTAAAGTTTATATTTGTAGATGAGTTTCAAGATTCAGATAACTCACAAATAGATATGTTATATAAATTGAAACAAATAACAAATTGTAAGATTTTTGCAGTCGGAGATGTAAAACAAAGTATTTATAGGTTTAGAGGAGCAACTCATACAGCTTTTGATAATCTTGATTCAAAGATAAAAAAAATAGGAGAAAGCATTGTCTTTATAGAATTAATAAAGAACTATAGGACTAAATCTGAACTTATGAAAAAAATGCAAGAATATTTTAAAACTTGGTCAAAAGAAGATTATCTATCAGAATTTAAAGATATATCTTGTCAGATTGAAGGGGCTGGAAATATTGATATCAAAGAGATAGAAAAAAAGAAAGAAATAGAAGAAGCTTTATTAGATAAAATAAAAGAGTTAATGGACAAAAATGAGAGTATTGCAGTATTAACGAGACGGAATAATGAACTAGAAAAAATAAAAAAAATATGCAGAAATCATAATATTCCTTGTGATATAAAAGGTGAAAGTAATTTTTACAGAAGTGATGCTGTTATGGATTTTTATTGGTTAATTAATTTTATTTTACTTGGTGAGGATATTGGAGATCATAGACACATTTATAACTTTATGACATCACCATATATTAAAAACTATAGATATGATGACTTATTCTTAAATAAATTAATATATTTAAGAAAAAATAATTTTGGAGAAAAAGAAATTAGAGAATATTTATATTCATTGATAGATAAAGAAACAATATCAATAATAGAAAAATATAAAAATGACTTTAGAATGTTACCAACATTGTCAGTTATAAGAAATATTTTATTAGAATTAAATCCTTTAGACAATATGAGTTATTATAATGAAATCGAATTAAAACAATATGAAGCTAATCTAAATAAGCTGCTTAATATATTTTCGCAAAACTTCGGCAACCGCACAGTTTCACTCTATAATATACATTCATATTTGAAGAATAATATTTATTCAGAAGGAAGCAGTGAGGAAGAAGCTGAAATTGAAAATAACATAAAATGTTTTCATATAAAGGGTTTAACAGTCCATAGTTCAAAGGGATTAGAATTTGACCATGTGATAATTCCATATACTAATAATGAATTTATTTATAGTAAACAAAATCCAAAAAAACAGGATATAGAAATTATAATAGATAATAATAGATCTATGATAGGTATTAAATGTAAATATCCTAAAAGAAAATATTTATATATAGGAAATTATGAAGAATTAAAGAAAATGGAAGAGGAAGAAGTTGAAAAAGAGGAAACTAGACTACTTTATGTTGCGATGACTAGAAGTAAGAAGAGCTTGACAATTATTAAAAGAAAAAAGAATGAAGGAAAAAATTGGGGATTTCTTTTAGGAGTTGATAAATAAAATGAATAGTCAGAACTTTTATAAAGAATTTAATTTAAATCAAAATGATGGAATTAAAATAACAGCATTCAGAAGTATGGCAAAGATTTTAAACGATAATTTCAAAGGAAATTTTTATCCAGTCCAAGATTTGATTCTTAAATTTATAGATGATTGGGATAATTCTAAAGTGAAAATAGAACAAATTATAAAAATAAGTGAAATTTGTAGAAGTTTCATATATTATGAAGAGGATTATCATGATTCTAAATCAGAAGATAATAGAGCTCTTATAGAATCCTTTAGAAAAAATGCTAAAATGCTTTTATCATCTTTAAGACTTCTTATTGAATCTAATATATATCCTGAAGATATAATGATTGGAGAGTCTAAGACAAAAAAATATATGAAAGAAATATGGAAAGAATTTGAAATTGAACATTATAGCGCAAATAAACTTAGAATGCTTCTAAATGTAAAATTTAAAGATAAAAAAAAGGTAAAAAATAGTATATTAGAACTTGTAAATAAGGAGGATTCTGATAAGTATAAAAGAATTTATTTAATAGGTTTTTATTTTATTACTCCTATGCAGGAAAGAATATTTAGAATATTAGAAAATGTAGGAATAAAACTTATATTTGTAAGATTTTATAATGATAGATATGAAAAAATAAATGAAATATGGGATAAGAGTCTATTTAGAAATCGTAGTCAGCAGAATATCAATCTAAATAATAGAAAAACTAATCTATTTGGAGATAAATTAGAAAGTAAAAAAGAAAGTATTTTAGATTCAGAAAAAATAAAGATTATTGAATATAAAAATAATATCGATTTGGCATTAGACGAAATATGGAATAGTGATAGGATATTCTTTACTACGGACTATGAAAGAGCAGAAGAAGCTTTGATGCAGTTTTTTCCAGAAATGTTTGATAAAAAGAGTTTTTTAAATTATCCTGTTGGCCAATATATATATGAACTTAATAAAATGTGGAATGAGGAAGAAAACAGTATTGAATTTGATATAGAATCGTTAATAAGTTGCTTTGCATCAGGATGGGTTTATCATAAAAAGCTTAATTTGCAAGGAAAAGATTATGTATCAGATTTAATGAAATTGGAAGATTACTTTAAAAATTGTAGGAGTCTTTCTGATTGGAGAAAAAGATTTAGCCATATTGTAAATAGAAAAAAATATACTATCAAAAATCCAAAAAAAAGTGATAGCTATGAATCTATAGATAAAGTTAGAAATGATCCCTATAATTATTTATCCGCTTTCAATATAGAAAAGAATAGGGTTTACGATATAATAAAACTTATTGAAGTTTTAATTGAATCAGCAAGGTCTTTATTTTCTAATAACAGTACAAACGAAAATATAGAGAAAAGAAATAAAATTAATTTATCAGAATATTTTAAATCCTTAGAAGAACTACTGTATCTAGGTCAGAATGAGGTACAAAATGTTAATGAAAAAGAAATGCTAAAGGAGCTTCTTAAAAAAATTGAGGTAGCCAGAACTAGTAAAATGGAATGTTTTCCTGAAGATATAAAGATGGCTGTTAGTATGATGCTTGGAGGAGATTATTCGGATAGTACAGATTTAGAAATTTTAAATAATGTTGAATTAGAAGAAATTGATTTAAAAAAAAGTAATACTTATGAAGGTAAGATTAATCTGTTTTCTGAAATAGAGTCAAGCCTATTTTCGAAAGATTTTAGAAATAAAACGATTCATTTACTTTTTAGTGATGAGAAGAGACTTCCTAGAAAGTCAGGCAATTATCCTTGGCCCTTAAGTAAAGAATTTATAGAAGGAATTATAGATAATGTGACGGTACAGCATGAGAAAGAATTTCCAATTATATATAAGCTAAAATCTGTTATTGAAAATAGCAATATCCAAAGTAGATATTTGTTTTCAGTATTGTTGAGCAATGAAGATGTCGAATTATCTTGGATATCTGAAGAAAATAAAAAAGAAATATCAGAATCTGTTTATTGTAAAATATTAAATCTTGATTCTAGTGAAGGCGATAATAGAATAGAGAATGAATATGATATAGAATCTATATCTAAATCTATAAGTGGGAAAAGAACAAGGAAGATTACAATTTATAAAGAAGACCCTATAGATTTAAAAATAGCATATGAACTATGTCCTTATAAACTAATTTATGGATATATTTTAGGAGACGGTCCATACTATAATTCTAAATTTCATTCGATACTGGCTATCCAAAGATTATTATTAATCCAAAAAGATAAAGGAATTTTAGAAAATAATGTAATCGGGATTGAAGACTATCTTACAACATTACAAAAATCAAGAATAAATGAATTTAAAAAAGTTCAGATTTTAGGTAAAAAAGATTTAGAAAAGAAAAAAGATTATTTAAGATTGAGTATGATTTTTTTACAAAAATCGGTTAGAACTCTATTAGACAGGAAATTATATGAATATGAGAATGTAGAATTTCTAAATGTAAATTTGTTTGATAATCAAAATGATTGGGAAGATAAATTAGATAAATTATGCAAATATTGTTACAGTCAAAATATTTGCAGATATAGAGTTTTAAGAATCGAAGATTAATATCATGTTAAAATTAAAATCTTATAATAAAAGAATGATAAAGGTTTGAGGTGATTATATGAAATATCTTAACTGCTGTCAGAAAGTTCTTATTAATCTTAATGATTTAAGCGGTTTTTCAGAAGAAGAAGCAGAAAACTTAGGAGCAGGATTTGGAGGAGGCGCCACAGTAGGGGAATTATGCGGCGCGGCTTCAGGAGCAGTAATATCTTTAGGAAAGATATTCGGCGATACTGATATAAGTGCAAGAAATATGACGATCGAGTTTCAGAAGAGATTTAAAGAAAGAGTCGGAAACTACAGATGCAGCGATATTCTCGGATATGACATGACTGATGCTGAACAGGCAAAGAAATGTATGGAGTCAGGAGTTAAAAAGGAAGTATGTCCGAATGCAATATCTTCAGCTGAAGAGATAGTTAGAGAACTTGTAAGAGAAAATCTTGACTAGATAAATCCTGTTCAAATAATTTATAAAATATGATATATTATTAATAATGATAATCATAAAGATATGGAGGGATTTTCTTGAAAACTATAAAAATAGAAGGAATGCACTGTGAAAACTGTGTTAAAGCAGTCAAAGAAGGACTTGAAAAGCTGGGACCTAGCACTTTAAATGTTGAAATAGGGAAAGCTGAAATAGAATCTGGAGCTTCAGATGAAGTTCTTAAAGAAACTGTAGAAAACTTAGGATTTGATGTATTAAGCATAGACTAATGCTGAAATTCAAAAAGAAGTGCTAATGCACTTCTTTTTTTGTTATAATAGAATAAGTGCAGATTAAAGAAAGGAGAAAAGAAATTGAGCTATAAAGCAATTTACAGAAGATTCAGACCGGAAACATTCGACGATCTGGTAGGACAGGACAATGTGGTAAGGATACTTAAGAATCAGGTTAAGAGCAACAACATAGCTCATGCATACCTTTTCTCAGGTATCAGAGGTACCGGAAAAACATCTGCAGCCAAGATATTTGCAAGAGCTGTAAACTGTCTCAATCCTCAGGACGGAAATCCCTGCAATGAATGCGAAATTTGCAAAGGGATACTGAATGAGAGCATAATGGATATAGTTGAAATAGATGCTGCATCAAACAACAAGGTTGATGACATAAGAGAGCTGAAAGAAAACTCGAACTATCCGCCTTCGAACGCCAGATTCAAGGTGTATATAGTTGATGAGGTTCATATGCTTTCAAAAGGAGCTTTCAACGCATTCTTAAAAACACTTGAAGAACCGCCGGGATACGTTATATTTATTCTTGCTACAACTGAAGAGAATAAAATTCCAGCGACTATTCTTTCAAGATGTCAGAGATATGAGTTCAAGAGAATTACTTCAGACGACATAGTTAAGAATATGGAGAAAATTTGTGGAGAAATCGGTGTTGAAGCCGAAAAATCTGCTCTTAAACTTATAGCCAGAAATTCCGGCGGAGGAATGAGAGACGCTTTGAGCATACTTGATCAGTGCCTTGCGAATACCGGCAACAGCCTAACTCTTGAAGACGTTATAGAATCAATAGGTTCAGTCGATATGAAGTTTTTAAGAGAGACAGCATCCGATATTATAAACGGAGATACTGCAAATATAGTTTATAAATTCGACAGACTGATGAAATCTGGAAAAGACTATAATGTATTTCTTAAAGAGCTTATTTCTTTTTTCAGAGATATGATGATAATCAAAACAGGAGTCAGATATGAAGATATTCTTGAAATATCTGATGAAGAAATAGAAGAGATGAAAAATATTTCAGAAGATATATCATCTACTGAAATTATAAGCTATATAGAGAGACTGGCTGAGATAGAAGACAGTATGAAAGAAACGAATCAGCCAAGAACTATTTTAGAAGTTTCACTTATAAAGCTTGCTGAAACAGAAAGAGATGAAGATCTTCTTCTGAGAATTAAAAAGCTGGAAGAAATCATAGAGTCTGGAAACTTTACAAGAGCTGCAAAAGTTTCATCTTCAAAAAGAAAACCGGAAACTGTTTCATCTGAATATGACAGTACAGAAAAATCTGACAGCGGGAAATTAGTTCCGCCTATAAAGGCAAATGAAAAACCGCAGCCGCAAAAGGCAGTTTCAGAAGACACTGTGGAGAATATGGACTCTCATACGGAAAGTTCAGAAAGTGAAACAGCAAGTTCAGACAGTCTGACGTTTAATGAGATAAGCGGAAGATGGGATGATTTTATAAAATTCCTCAGAAAAGTTGATCCGAGAATGAGCGCCTTTCTAGTAGAAGGAAAAGTAAGGGCATTCAATAACGGTATGCTTAAAATAAGTTATGGAGACTCATTCGGATTTCACAAAGAGGCTGTAAGCAGGAAAGAAAATATAGAAGAACTTAAAAAACTGCTGAAAAAGTTTTTTCACTGCGAAATGGAAGTCAATATAGTAATGGAAAGTGATGAAGTCTTATCTCAAAGTCCTGATATTAGCGGAGAACAGGAAGTTAAGGACAATAGAGAAGCTGATGAAATTCCTATCCAAGAGATATTCGATATTTTCGGAGATGAAAAAGTTATTATAGAATAAGAATAAATTTAAATATTTGGAGGTATGAATATGAAATTTCCTGGAATGGGCAATATGGGAAACCTTATGAAACAAGCGCAGAAAATGCAGAAAGAGATGGCTAAGCTTCAGTCTCAGCTAGAAGAGAAAGAAGTTTCAGCAAGTGCAGGAGGAGGAGTTGTAACTGCAGTTGCAAACGGTAAAAAAGAAATAATATCTATAACTATAGATCCTGAAGTTATAGATCCTGATGATGCTGATATGCTTCAAGACCTTGTACTTGCAGCATGCAATGAAGCACTTAGAAAAGCTGAAGAGCTTGTATCAGGAGAAATGCAGAAAATAACAGGCGGAATGAATATACCTGGTCTGTAAAATTAAATATAGAAAATATAAAAAACTCTGCAGAAAAACTCTGCAGAGTTTTTTGATTAAATGTTCCATTTTAGTTACAGTTCGTTCAAAAGACATGTATTTATTCAATAAATGTATTATAATATAATTAGACATCTATGACCATGAAGGAGAATAGAGTATGAAAAACATTTTAATTTTAGAAGACAATTTGGAGTTCAGAAAAGGGATAGAGAAGATAATATCAGAAATAGACAGCAGTATCACAGTATTTTCAACGGAATATTCAGAAGAAGCATTAAATATAGCAAAAAATGATAATATAGATCTTTTTCTTCTAGATATAGAAGTTAAAGGATATTCGGGAATAGAACTTGGGCTGAAAATCAGAGAAATAGACAGATACGTTCTCACTCCTATGATATTTATAACAGCAATTCCCACTGAGGAGCTTAATGCGTTTAAGAGTACACACTGTTATGAATATATTCTGAAACCTATAGACTACGAAAAATTAAAAGAACTTCTTGAAAGAATTATAAATGCAGGAAGGTTTGAAGAAGAACGGGAACTTAAAATAAAAAAGAAATACTTCATAAAGACGATTAAAGAGAAAGACATAGTTTATATAGAATCTTTTGGAAAAGATCTTGAAATAGTTACTGAAGAAGAAAGAATAGAAGCTAAAAATTTCAGAATGAACAAGATAATAGAAGAGCTTTCTGATGATTTTGCATATGCTCACAGAAGCTATATTGTGAATTTGAAGAGGATAGAAGAGATAGACAGAACGAACGATGAACTTATTTTAAGAGGAACTGACAAATATATTCCGGTAGGCGGAAAATATAAAAAGAATATAGTCAGATATCTGGGTAAATAAGCATGGATATATATAAGAAACTGATACTTTTATCTATTGAAAATGCGTTTATTCTGAGTGCTGTAATGAAAGCGGCAGGGGAATGGAAGTACAGAAACTGGCCTAAAACGCTGATATCATGGATAGTGATGAATATAGCAGGACTGATAATGGATTTGTATTTTGGAATAAATATAATAATAACAGCTCTTGTAGTATATACTTTCTCCTTGAAATGTCTCATAGGAAGAAAAATGCTTGCAAGTGCGCTATATACTTTTATGGGAATTGTAATAGGAATATCTATGGAGTTTTTAGCATTGAGCATTGTAGCTGAACTGTCTCCGGAAGGCGCAGATGAGTTCATAATAAGTCTTATTTCATTCGCTGTTGCATTCATATTCATGAATATATTCTTCACTCTTTTAGACAGAAGTAAAATTGTTGAAAAGTTTGAGCGTGAATCTGCAAGAAACAGCCGGCTTATTCCAGTGATACTTATAGGAATTTTTATTTTTACACATATATTAGTATATATTTTGAATCTTGCAGGTTCAGACATAGTGTCACAGAGCTATTTTGTAGGATTCATAATGGCCGTAAGACTGATAGTTCTATATTTTACAGCAAGAAATGTGCTTTCATATGCAGTTACAGTTCAGAGTGAAAGAGAATACTATAAGTATCTTCCCATAATAGAAGAACTTATAGATGAAGTAAGAGCTAAACAGCATGAATTCGACAATCATATACAGGTACTTAAAATGGGAGGAAATAAAGAAACAGAAGACTATATAAAGAGAATGAGTAAAGATCATGAAAGTATAAAACTTCTAAAACTCTCCAATAAAATGCTTGCAGGTTTTCTGTTTGAGAAAATAAAGAGCGCTAAAATGAAGAATGTCAGATTTGATATAAATATAGAAGATTATTTTTTCGACTCTGGAATTCCTGATTATGACTTTATGAATGTTGTGAATAATCTTTTGAACAATGCATTCGAAACTGATGATGAGGATAAACATGTTATTCTTAATCTTAAGAAAAATGGAGTAGTCGAAGTTAAAAATAAAACATCATATTTAAGCGATTCAAAACTTGAAAAAATGTTTGAAAAAGGTTATAGTACAAAAAACGGTTCAAAAAGGGGATACGGTCTCTATAATGTATATAATATAATTAAAAAATATGATGGGGACATGTTTATAATAAATGAAAAGTCTGAGGATGAAAATGGAAACAACAGTAAATCTGGAGATAATTATTTAGTCTTTAGAATTAAGTTTTAAACTGATTTTATGAACTGAATATGAATATTCAAATTTACAGCTTTAAATTTAGACCTAGATGAGAACAGGAGTGTTTTAAGATATGAAAAATATAAGAAAGGAAATCGTATCAGATATGAGAAAAAGAAAAAATAAAATAGTAAAACTTGTACTGTCAGCGGCTTTTCTTTCACTGCTTTCTTTTGGGGTGGAAGCAGAAGCTGAGGATATGGGAATTCAAGAGAGTCCAGAATTGTCTGCAATTGAAATAAATACTCCTAAAAACGATATATTGCCGGTTCCGGATTCTGCGGGATACAGTTCCGGGAATGCTGATGAAAACAGCGGCAGTTCGGGTATAGAGAATTCGGAAAATGAAAATAGTGAAGATTTGGGAAACGGAGAAACGGAAGAATCGAATATCGGAAGTTCAGATTCAGAAAATCAAAATGGAAGAATCAGTTTGGGAAACTCTATGAATCCAGTTATAAATCCTGAGGATATTTCTTTAGAAGATGAAGAATACATTGAAGAGAACGAGGATTCTGAAGAGCTGGAAGAAGGCAGTTCTGAGATTGATGAATCTGTAATAAGCGTGGAAGATATCGAAGACGATAAAATAGAAAATGATGAGAATCCAGAAAATGAAAATTTAGAAAATAAAGAGTCAGAATATTTAGATAAAGATTCTGTTGAAAAAGATCATACAGAGATTGACAGAGAAGTTATATATAATGAAACGACAGGTGAAGTTCCAGAGAGAGGGAAACCTGACCGAATACCCATGTTCAATATGAATACAAACAGAGGAAACAGTCTGGGAAGCTATAAAAAGAATGACGATTCAGATGAAAGCGATGAGGAACTGATAGATGTCATTCAGAAAAATCCTGTAACAGAAGTTATTCTGACAAATAAAGATACTGTGCCGGAGCCTGAACCGGAACCCGAATCGAACAGAGATTCAGAAACTCCCGCAATAAGATATGAGTATGAGGAAGGCCGAAGCATTTTTAATATAAAGAAAAGAGTAGAAGCAAAGTACAGAAGCGAACCGAGAATATTTATAGGTTCTTCTCTGAAAAGTGAAAGCAGTGAAGATAGAAGCATAAATAAATTTATAGTTGAATTTCTTCTTCTAAAGAATATTCACTATTCAGAAGAAGACTGCAACAAGCTAATACGTGTAGCGCCAGGAAAATATATCTGGATACTTCCAGAGGAAATAAATGAGAAGTACCTCGCTGAAATATCTGAGCTTTTAAGGGAAAAAGGATATACCATAATAAGCTATATGGAGAATGGAAAAATGAGCATAGTGATTCAGAGTTCTAAAGGAGAAGCAGTTATGGACGAAGATTTCCTTGCCATAGTGAACAGAGTTCTGTCAGGACGTAAAGCTCAAATAGAGTCAGCAGATAAAATAATAAACAATATGGGCTATTCAAAAGCTGCTCTTGATAAAAAAATAGCGGCTCCTCTTGAATCTGAAGGGATTTTTAAAAGTAAAAATGACGACAATTTCCTTATAAGAGATATGATACTCGATATATTAGGAGCTGAAAAATAGAAAAGAAACTGAAATATCCTGCAGAGAATCTCTGCAGGATATTTTTTATAAGTTTTTATAAGAATAAACTCTTCTTTTTCAATTTCTGAAAACTTGTAGACGCATATTATATAATATATAATTAAGTACATATTGAAATCAGAAGAGGATTTTTGACATCTAAAATTGGTCCGATATAATTTCGGCGAAGGGAGGAAGCTGCAAAAAAGCAGCGATAATATGTCGTATATAGCAGGAACTGTAGCGGATCTCATTGAAGAGTTCTCAAAACTTCCCGGCATAGGAAAAAAGAGTGCTCAGAGACTCGCTTTTTATATTATAAATTCAGATGCGGATCTTGCAGAAAAACTTGCAGGAGCGATAATAAGAGCAAAAAGAGATACTAAATACTGCAGTATATGCTGCAATCTGACAGATACGGACCCGTGTTCAATATGCAGCAGTCCAAAAAGAGAAAAAGACACTATATGTGTTGTATCTGATTCGAGAGATGTTATGGCTATAGAGAGAACTAAAGAATATAACGGTCTATACCATGTTCTGCATGGAAATATATCTCCTATGGATGGAATAGGTCCAGATGAAATAAAAGTGAAGGAGCTTCTTTCCAGAATTCAGAAAAATTCTGATGAAGTAAAGGAAGTAATTCTTGCAACAGGCTCTACTATTGAAGGAGAAGCTACGGCTATGTATATCTCGAAACTTTTAAAGCTGCTTGGAATAAAAACGACAAGGCTGGCCTCAGGTATTCCTGTAGGAGGAGATCTTGAATATGCAGATGAAATAACTCTTTCAAAAGCGATTGAAGGAAGAGTTGAACTTTAGAATGGAAAATTCTGAAAGGAAGAAGATTTTATGGATGCTTTAATTGGATATGCAATTGGAATTGCGGCAATAGTAATATTAGGAAGAGTTCTGACATTTCCGTTAAAAAAGATAGGCAAGCTTATATTAAACGGTATAGCAGGAGCGATAATGCTTATAATTGTAAACTCAATAGGTGCAGGAGCCGGGATAACAGTAGGTGTGAATGTGTTTAGCGCTCTTATCGCCGGTTTTTTTGGAGTTCCGGGCGTGATTTTTCTTATAATACTGAATATGATTTAGAAAAAGGCGGACACCATATGGTGTCCGCCTTTTTAATCTATATCTTAAGATTTATCTTATTTTTCTTTCATAGTCATTTCTAAATATGTTATCTCTGTTTCTTTCTGAATTTAATTTGATTACACGTCCTCTTTCCGGTTTAACGTTTTCTTTTTTCCTGGGCGTCTGCTTCTTTTTTTCTTTTCTTCTTTTCTTTATGTAAAAAAGTCTCATTCTTCCAAGGTAGGAAACTATAAGAATAAATATTGGAAGAGTCAGTATAATCGTAAGTATAGAAGCTATTATACTGAATTTCAATTTAAACCTACTGCGAATAATATATTTTACTTATATTATATAGTAGTACCTCCTTTCTGATATTTAATTGTCAAATTTAAAGACTGGATTTTTAAATTTCATTATCCGATATCTCTATCTTTAAGTTAATTTTAGCACTAATATATGATTTCATCAAGGAAACAACAGCAATTCACGGATAAATAATGAAAAAAGACGAAAAAAAGGCGAAAAAAAGTTTGACAAAGAAATATAATGGTGTTAATATAATCAAGTTGCCAAAATTAGACGGCATAAAAAATACTGATCACCAGTCAGAACTTTTGAACTTCTCAGCTGAAATTTCTGAGAACTGTTTTTCTTTAGATTACTAATGAAGTCTTATTTCAGATTTTATTTTTCAAATATGAAGAAAGAATTAAGTGAAGATGTTGAATTCAGCAGTCTAGAAAAGAAAATAAAAAACTTTCAAAAAACTGTTGACATGAAATTCTATACGTGATATAGTATATAAAGTAGTCGCGAGACAGGCGCTACAGAGAAA
>JAEZUY010000022.1 GCA_023420895.1 Bacillota bacterium
TCATCAGAAAGCATTTCATCAATTTGTTTTCCGCTGTTTAAGCTTGAATCTGGATCATACCAGTTTTTAGACTCAAAAAAGTCTTTATTTTCTGAATTTTTGAATGTAAGACCGTGTCTTGCATAAATTTCATTTATAGCAAGAGAAATAAAAGTTATACTTCCAATATCTTCAATATGCTTAAGTGTGTTATCGTTGAGTTTCATAAATTGACTTGTAGGCAGAAGGTAATCTGAATTAGAGAACAGTTCTACAGATTTTTCAAATTTTTCCACTTCAGTTGAAGAAGAAGTGATTCCATTATCTCCTTTATGAATTAAATTATTTTCTAAATCACTTTCTATTCTTAAAAGAGTTTTTATATTCATTTTTTCAATATTACTCAGTTTTTTATTTACTTGGTCTTCTGAAATCATTGCACTATTAGGCTTGTACCATGATTTTGAATTAAAATAATTATAATTTTCCTCTGTCCTGAAAATCATTCCATGTCTTGCATAAATCTCATTAATGGCAAGTCTTACAGTTGAAAGGTTATTTTGATCGTAAAGCCACGAAGTTTCTTTATCAGTGAGATAATTGACATCACTTTTAGGAAATATGTATTCCTTATTTTCGTTTTTTTCAAAATAGTCTTTTCCATATTCGGTATATATGCTGTAGGCGCCATAAACAGTTATAGGAACAATGAATATTACAGGAATGATTATTGCTGCTATTAAAATGGGAGAAAATTTAAATGAACTTTTTTTAGGATTTCCATTTGAATGATTAAAATTACTATTCATATTATACCTCCGTAGTCTTTTAGAATAACTGAATTAAGAAAAAAAGCCCGTGGCTTTAACATCGCGGGCGTAATCTGCTTTTTCTGAACTTCCCAATCCTAGACTTGCAAATATACTGAAACTAGCTATAATTCCTATAACAAGAGCAATAGGAAGGACCTTTCTTAGTAAAAAGCTCTTTTCCTCAATTTTAGATTTGCAATAAGATTTCATAATAGCACTTTCAATATTAAATTTGCATACTTTACTTATACAGTTATAATAAAAAAGAGCAGTTTTATAATTATGTCTGTCTTTATTTTTATCAGCTTCCATTCTAGCAAATTTGCAAGCTGCTTTTTTAGACTGAAAATAAAAACTCATTTTTGAATCTTCAGGATCTTCTAAAAAAGTGCCGTGAATGGAATTCTCTTTAAGAACAGCATTGAGTTCATCAGAATTTTTAAGTTTTGTTTTTGCAAGCAGATTTAATATAAAGTCGAATTCTTCTTTACTTGTATTTTCTTCAAGAAACTTTATATTCTCAATTATTGTGCTATGACATTTTTTATAACTTCCATCTAAATAAAGGAATCTTATTCTTTGATAAAGATAATCTGCTTTTTTATATATATTCTTGCTGCAGTGAATAGCTTTTTTCAATTCATCGGCAGCTTTTTTATATTCTTCATTATCTACATATTTCATAGCTTTTATATAATGTAAATCAGAACTTTTCAGCATAAATTCCACAGAACTCCTTTCAAATATAATAATGTCGTCATATCAATTATATTCTTATTGCACGTACAATTCAAGAGTAAAGTATACAATGTAATATTAAACCTTAAGTGTATTATAAGAATGCTTTTTATAAAATAAAAATACTAAAATTAAGTATTTTTATTTAGAAAAAGCTGCTCATACTATAATCAGTAGAATTTTTTAAAATAAAAATAGTTATTATAAGAGCTGCGAGGAGAATGATCAGTTTTAGAAATTCCATTAAGAACTTTTTAAAAAGCATATCTTTATTCTTTATTTTAATTGCAGAATCAGTTAGTTCAGCAGAAATATTCTCATAAGATATGCTGTTTAAAGAATTTATGGATAATTTAGGTCTATTCTTTTTCATACTGACGGAATCACCCCTCATATTAGTTATTCTAGAGATATTATATTAATATTTAATTATAAAGTCAATAAATTATTGTAATATTAAAATAAATCAAATAACATTCAATTAGGAATAAACAATGAAGTTTATTGAAAAATAGCTGATAAAAATTATCAATAAACGGGTATATATAAATAAGAGCTGCTATATGCTTTAAACAGAAAAGAGGTGATTGATATGGAAGACAGCAAAACTCTGAAAAAAGATATAAAACAGGCAATGAAAGTTTTAAAAAAGCTCGGGGACTACATAGATGAAGACGTTATGCAGGATGCAGAAAAAATACTTATAAAAATGGTGACAGAAAATCAGGATCAGACAGAAGACAGAAAATTCCATACTCTCGGAAATATCTATCCGGTTGCAGCTGTCTATATGGCCCAGATGAAGAAATCTGACACTAAAGAAGAAGCGTATAAAATAACGGAACACGCTTTTTACACTATGAAAGTCTATAAGGGAAGAGATTCCATGAAGAAAATGATGAAGATTCCCGGAATGCATTCAGTCTTTCCTAAATTCGCAATGAATTTAATGGAGAAAAAATATGGCGCTAAGGCAGGATTTAAAATGGAGATTTTAGAAAGAGAAGGCGGGGATTATAAATTTGATGTTCTGGAATGTCCATATTTCAACGAATGCAAGAGATATGGAGTCGAAGAGCTGACAGATATGTTCTGCACATCTGACGATATATGCTATTCAGATATCAGTCCAAGAGTAGTATTCAAAAGGGAAGGAACTATAGGAAGAGGAGACGATAAATGCGACTTCTATTTTCATGTCAAAAAGAAAGGTGAGGAATAGATATTCTAAAATTTTTAAAATCATATCTTTAAAAGCTTCTCATATATCATGGGGAGCTTTTTTATTTAAATTATAATTTAAGTTTAAGAGCCAAATGATAAAAGCTGTAAAATGGCGATATATCTGTGTGATATAATAAAATATATTAGAATGTAAAGATTTTTCAGAATGAAGTTTTATATTAATGAAAGGGGAAGCTGATATGAGCGGAAAGAAAAGAAGGACGATACTTCATTCGGATATGAATAATTTCTATGCTTCTGTTGAAATAAAGCTCAATCCTGCACTTAAGGGAATACCTATTGCCGTAGGCGGTTCAGAGAAAGACAGACATGGCGTTGTTCTTGCAAAGTCTCAGGAAGCAAAAGCTCTAGGCGTTAAAACGGCTGAGACTATCTGGGAAGCCAAGAGAAAATGTCCTGAACTGAAAATTGTAAGACCGCATCATGACGAATACAGAAAATATTCAGAGCTTGCAAGAGAGATATACTATGAATATACTAATCAGGTTGAACCCTACGGTCTTGATGAGTGCTGGCTGGATGTCACCGCATCAGAGAATCTCTTTGGAAGCGGAGAAGAGATAGCTCATGAGATAAAACAGAGGATTAGAGATGAGCTGGGGCTTACTGTCAGCATAGGCGTGAGCTTCAATAAGATATTCGCAAAACTTGGGAGCGATCTTAAGAAACCTTATGCTGTTACAGTCATAAATGAAGAGAATTTCAAAGAAAAGCTCTGGGGACTCAAGGTTGAAGCTATGCTCGGAGTCGGAAGAGCGACGAAAGAGAAAATGAACGCTATTGGGATTAAGACTATAGGAGATTTGGCAAATGCAGATCCTGAGGTATTAAGAACAGGATTCGGACTGAACGGTATAAGACTCTGGAGATTTGCAAACGGAAAAGATGACAGCGAAGTTTCAGATTTAAAAGAAGGAAGAGAAGCTAAAAGCATAGGACACGGAACGACATGCACGGATGACTTAAAAGACGGCTGGGAAGTATATAAAGTAGTTCAGGTTCTGTCGCAGAGAGTATCTAAAAGGCTTCAGGAGCAGAATATAAAAGCTGGCGGAGTTCAGATTTCAGTAAGAGACAACGCGTTAAAAACTGTACAGTTTCAGTGTCAGCTCAATGTTCCGACAATGAGTTCTATAGTTATCTGTGAAGAGACTATGAAACTGTTTAAAAAGGAATACAGCTGGGAAAGACCTATAAGAACTGTTACAGTCAGAGCAATAAATTTAACGGACTCTCACGAAAAAGTTCAGCTGAGTCTTTTTGACGATGTCGGAAAGACAGAAAAACATGAAGAGCTTGACAAGATAATGTACAGCATAAGAGAAAAGTACGGAAAAGACAGTATAAAATTCGGAAGTTCGATGGAAGACCTTAAGATGCCGGATGATGACGATGTTGCTACATTGAACGGGTTAAAATAAATCTGCAGAACAGATTAAAAATCTTAAAATCAGAAGGAGTATGATATGAAAGAATTCAGATCTTATAGGGAATCAGATATAGAAGAATTAATGGATATGTGGAACGATGTTATAGAAGACGGAATATATTTTGCTAAAGAAGAACCTTTCGATATAAAAGGATTTAAAGAAATGCTCGATGATCAGTCTGATACTATGTGTATGATTATAGACGGAGATATAGCAGGATATTATATAATACATCCAAACAATATAGACAGATGTTCGCATATAGGAAACTGTTCCTACGTTATCTCTAAGAAGTACAGAGGTCAGAATCTTGGGAAAGAGCTCGTTGAAAAATCGCTTGAACAGGGAAGAGAACTCGGATTTAAAGGTATACAGTTTAATGCTGTCGCGGCAGGAAATATACCGGCAGTTAAAATATATAAAAAGCTCGGATTCAGGATAATAGGAACTGTTCCGGAAGCATTCAGACTTAAAGACGGAAGTTATGACGATTTGCATATAATGTATATAGATCTTGAAAAGGAGGACTAGATATATGAAGAATATAGATAACGAAAGCAGAGCCAGAGGTTCGCTTCTTGCAGGAGCGCTTGGTGATGCTCTGGGTTATGTGGTTGAATCGCTTTCTTATGAAGAGATAAAAGAAAAGTACGGAGAATGCGGAATAACAGAACCGGATTTATATAAAGGGGAAGAGGCTCTGATATCAGATGACACACAGATGACTTTATATACAGCAGACGCTCTTCTTAAAAATCCTTCGGATGAAGAATTGACAGATACTGTATATGAGCATTATCTCGACTGGCTCGGAACTCAGATTGACTTTCTGATTCCTCACAATATATTCATAAAGCCTGGGATTTCGAGTTTTAATGATGTAGAGGAGCTTCACTCTGTAAGAGAGCCCGGAATGACTTGCATATACTCACTTTATGGAAGAATAAAGGGAAGCATGGATAAGCCTATAAATGACAGCAAGGGCTGCGGAGGAATTATGAAAACAGCTCCGATGGGACTTTATTATGGAGTGAGAAAAGATAAATCACCGTCAGAAATAGGAAATATGAGTGCAGAGATAGCAGCGCTGACTCATGGACATGAATTAGGATACATTCCGACTTACTGTGCCGCAGATATAATTGCAAGGATAATGAGAGAAGGTTCTGATAAGGAACTTAGAGATATAATAGAGGAAGCTTTAAAAGACACTTCAGAAAGATTCGAAGGTTTTGAACATATAGAATATTTCTCTGAAGTTACAGAAAAGGCTCTGAGAACTTTTGAAGAATCAAAGACTAATGGAAAGACGGATGAAGAAAATATAAGATATATAGGTGAAGGCTGGGTTGCTGAAGAGACTTTATCAATAGCCATATACTGTGCTCTTAAATATGAAGATGATTTGAAAAAAGCGCTCACAGCAGCAGTCAATCATGGGGGAGACAGCGATTCAACAGGAGCTGTTACTGGAAATATCCTCGGAGCATACTTAGGATACGATTCTGTTCCTCAGGAATGGCTGGAACATCTTGAATTAAAAGAGTTAATAGAAAAAGTGGCAATTAATCTAGTGAAGTTAACATAATAATTATTAGATGCAGTTATACGGGATTAAGTCTTACGGCAGAATATTTTAAATAAAAGAAAAATACTTTAATAATATATATAAGAAAAGACGCCTCTGGAGGCGTCTTTTTAATGAGTTACTATGAGTTATTTAGTTTTGAATTGTGTTTTTGTTTTATTAATAAATTTGAGTTAGAGACTAATTATTAGTTAGTATAAACTGCACTGTCCCAGCTGTGTGTATTTGCCATTTGATTAGAATCTACCATGTAGTAGTCGTAAGTTTCTGTGCAGTCATCCCAAGTAGTATCTACATGGTACCAGTTTGAATCACATTCAACCATGTTCCAAGCATGTTCTCCTTCGTTTATTGCAGTTCCAACTACATACTGAGAATTTATTCCCATAGCTTCAAGAAGTTTCTGGTTCAGTAGAGAATATGCCTGACAAACTCCAGTTCCATTTTCAACTATAGAAACAGGTGAGTGTGACATATTTTCGCAGTCGAAATATTTAGCATTTGCAGTTATTGCATCGTGAGCCGCTTTTATTCTGTCAGCTTCTGTATGACAGCTGCTCATTATTTCGTTTGCAGTTCTGTTTACAAATTCGTCAACTGTTGCTTCATCATTTGCACTGTGAAGGTACTGAGGCATAATTTCAAGTTGAGAATATCCGTAAACATCAGTTGTAACAGCGCCTCTGAATCCTGTAAGAATTCCGCTGTAGTAAGATCCTTTTATTTC
>JAEZUY010000015.1 GCA_023420895.1 Bacillota bacterium
TACAATGATAGAAAAAAATCCAGAATAATTCACTCGGAGCTTGAAAAGGAGCTCCTTAATTGTGAGGAATTCTGGTTTTCAGCCGCATTTATAACTGAACAGGGACTGCTGTGTCTTCTAGGAGAACTCGATTATCTGAGAAGAATTGGAATAAGAGGGAAAATACTCACTACAGATTATCTAGAATTCAATACTCCGAGTATGTTCAGAAAACTCATGAGTTATGAAAATATTGAAGTCAAAGTTATGAGCGGCTTTCATATAAAAGGATATATGTTCAGGAAAGGCAATATGAGGAAGTTTATAGTAGGAAGTTCAAATCTCACAGCTAAAGCCTTAAGAGTCAACAAGGAGTGGAATTTATGCATCACTTCTCATGAAGATGGGGAGATAGTTGACGAGATAGAAAGGGAGTTTACTGAATTATGGAAAGATGCTGAAGAACTCAATGAAGAATGGATATTAAACTATGAAGAAAGATTTAGAAAGAAGTTAAAAAAAGAAAGAAATTTAAATACAGTAGAGGAAGAAATATCTTATGAAGATTACGGAGAACTGAAACCCAATTCTATGCAGTCAGCAGCAATGGAATCAATGGAAAGACTTAGAAGAAAAGGAAAAGACAAGGCTCTTCTTATATCGGCTACCGGCACAGGAAAAACTTATCTTTCAGCTTTTGACGTTAAAAGGTTCAGTCCTGAGAAGACTCTTTTCTTAGCTCATAGAGAAAAGATACTTAAGCAGGCTATGGAAAGCTTTAAAAAAGTTCTGGGAAAAGATATAAATGCGGGTATACTTTCTGGAAGCAGCAAAGATTTCTCCTCAGATTATCTGTTCTCGACAGTAAATATGATGAGCAGGAAAGATGTACAGGAGAAATTTTCAAAGGATGAATTCGACTATATAATAATAGATGAATCTCACAGAGCAGCGGCAGAATCATATAAAAAAATAGTCGGTTATTTTAAGCCGGAGTTTCTCTTGGGAATGACTGCAACACCTGAACGTACAGATGAGGAAAATGTGTTCGAAATCTTTGACTATAATATTGCCTATGAAATAAGACTTAAGCAGGCATTAGAAGAGAATATACTTTGTCCATTTCATTACTACGGTATAACTGATATAGACGGCAGAGAAGATTATGATGATTTAAGAAAAGTATCTCCTGCCGAAAGAGCAGGATTTGTAGCTGAAAAAATAGAAATTTACAGTTACGATAATAAGAGGAAAAGAGGACTGATGTTCTGCAGCACTGTGGAGGAATGTAAGGCTCTTTCGGAAGAGTTTAATAAGCTCGGGTATAGAACTGTTCCGCTTTCAGGAGAAGATTCAGAAGAAAAGAGAGAAGAAATGATAAAAAGACTGGAAATGGAAGAAGGAGAAAAAGCTCTTGACTATATATTAAGTGTGGACATACTTAATGAAGGAGTTGACATACCTTCGCTCAATCAGATTATAATGCTTAGACCGACTCAGTCTCCAATAGTTTTTGTTCAGCAGCTTGGAAGAGGTTTGAGAAAGCACAAAGGAAAAGAATATCTTTTAGTTTTAGACTTTATTGCTAACTATAGAAATAATTACATGATTCCAATAGCGCTTTCAGGAGACAGATCTTATACCAAGGATAATCTCAGAAAATTCACAGCTGAAGCGAATAAATCAGTTCCAGGCATATCTACTATAAATTTTGATCCAATATCAAAGAAGAGAATATATGCTTCGCTTGACAAAGCTAAATTCAACAGTGTTTCATTTCTCAGAAATGAATATACAAATCTTAAGAATAAAATAGGGAGAATACCTCATATTTCTGATTTTGAAAGACATGGAACTGTAGAAGTTCTAAAGTATTTCGATAAATTCGGTTCTTATCATGATTTTTTAGTGAAGTATGAGAAAGAATATGAAATAGAATTCAGTGAAAGAGAGAATCAGTTTATAAACTATTTTTCACAGAAAGTTGCGAATGGAAAGAGAATTCATGAGATTCTCCTGATTAAACTGATAATAGATAATATAGATTCTGATTCAGCTCTCATGACAATAAGAGATATTTTTAATAATAAGCTTAAAAAAGAATACGGAATAATTATGGATGAAAAAGAAGAAAAATCTGTTTTTACAATGCTGACGAATCAGTTTTTAGAAGCCAATCCTAGAAAGAAATTTACTGAGGCAGTTTATCTTTCAGGCAGTTCTGAGTGCTATTTTCCCAGCAGAGAGTTCAAAGATGACCTGAGAAGCAATGATAAGTTTAAACTGCATATGAAAGCGCTAGTAAATTATTCAGAAAAAAGATACTGCAATATGTATTCAAACAGATATAAAGGAACGAACCTGGAGCTCTATAGAACTTATTCCTATGAAGATATTTGCAGACTTCTGAACTGGGAGAAAGATCTGAATGGCGGAAGCATTGGAGGCTATAAATATGATGAGTATACGAATACTTTTCCAGTATTCATAAATTACCATAAATGTGATGACAGCATAGCGTATCATGACAGATTTATAGATAGAAATAATATAATAGCACTTTCAAAGAGTTCAAGAAAGACAGATTCAAAAGATGCGATGAGGATATACGGGGCTAAAGAAAATGGGACAAAAATATATCTTTTTGTGAGGAAAAACAAAGAAGATAAGGATGAAAGCGGTAAAGAATTTTATTTTTTAGGTGAAGTTGAAGCTTCAGGGAATCCAGTTCCAGTAGAGATAGACAATAAACCGGCTTTCGAGATAAATTACAGACTAGAAGAGCCGGTAAAAGACGATATATATGATTATATTAAAGAAGAGTCTTTAGAATCTTAACAGCATCTATATCGGCTTCAATCCAGTCAACGGAATCGAGTTCTTCTCTGGACAGCCATTTAGAGTCAGAATGTTCTTCCAGATTTACAGTTCCAGAAGAAATTTCTGAAAGATAGCAGTCCATATCCAGATCAAAATTTTCATAAGAATACTTGATATCAGTGAGGAATTTCAGGATATTTATATCAATCTGGAGTTCCTCTTTTATTTCACGTTTAAGCGCTTCTTCAGAAGTCTCTCCTTTTTCTATTTTTCCCCCGGGAAATTCCCATTTTCCTTTGAATTCTCCATAGCCTCTCTGACATGAAAATACTTTTTCATTGTCTATAATTACTGCTGCCGCCACATTCACTGTTTTTCTTTCAGACAATTTGCATTGCTCCTTTCAAGAATTAGATTAAAATAATTATATTCTAAAAAGTCACAATGATCAAATTAGAATAGAATTAAGCAGTCTTTAAAAGAAAGTTAAAAATGAGTCAGAAAATTTTAAAAAACTGTTGACACATTCTAATATGGATGATAGAATATTATCTGTTGGTAATCATTGTTCCTGGGTAGCTCAACGGTGGAGCACCCGGCTGTTAACCGGTAGGCTGTGGGTTCGAATCCCACCCCAGGAGCCATAATGACTGCCGGGGTGGCGGAACTGGCAGACGCACAGGACTTAAAATCCTGCGATCCTCACCGATCGTACCGGTTCGATTCCGGTCCTCGGCACCATCACTTTTGAGATACCGGAATTGACAGAGATTACTGAAAAAATTACATCGCGGAGTGGAGCAGTGGCAGCTCGTCGGGCTCATAACCCGAAGGTCGTTGGTTCGAATCCAGCCTCCGCAACCATTACTTAATTAAATAAGGCCCTATGGTCAAGCGGTTAAGACATCGCCCTTTCACGGCGGTAACCCGGGTTCGAATCCCGGTAGGGTCACCATATAACGGTCGCATAGCTCAGTTGGGAGAGCATCTGCCTTACAAGCAGGGGGTCATAGGTTCGAGCCCTATTGCGACCACCATCATGCGGGTGTAGCTCAGTGGTAGAGCCCTGGCCTTCCAAGCCAGTTGCGAGGGTTCGATTCCCTTCACCCGCTCCATTTAATCGAATAGGCACCTGTAGCTCAGTAGGATAGAGCAACGGACTTCTAATCCGTGCGCCGGGGGTTCGAATCCTCCCAGGTGCGCCATTTAAAACATTCTTGGGGTATCGCCAAGCGGTAAGGCATCAGACTTTGACTCTGACATGCGTTGGTTCGAATCCAGCTACCCCAGCCAATAAACTATATATACGTGGAGAGGTACCGAAGTGGTCATAACGGGGCGGTCTTGAAAACCGTTAGGGTTCACGCCCACGTGGGTTCGAATCCCACCCTCTCCGCCATAAAGAGACAGATTTCTATAATCTGTCTTTTTTTATTATATACAGAAACAATAACATAAATAACATAATAGAGTCAGGTGATAATATGGCTTACGTTGAAGCAATAGACAGTTCGAAATTCTATAAAAATGGGGACAATGTTGTTGTAGCGAATAATAAAGTGAATTTCAAAGTCGAAGAGGGAGAATTCACAGTTATGGTGGGAAGTTCCGGTGCAGGAAAATCCACGCTGCTCAACATACTTGGGGGAATGGAATCTAATGATGAAGGAAAGATTCTCATAGACGGCAAAAATATTTCAGAATACGACGAAAGACAGCTGACTGAATACAGAAGATACGATATAGGCTTCGTATTTCAGTTTTACAATCTTGTGCCTAATCTCACAGCGCTTGAAAATGTTGAACTTGCTATACAGATAGTTCCCGAAGCAATGGATCCGCTCGAAGCTTTGAAAAGTGTGGGACTTGAAGACAGAAAGGATAATTTTCCTGCACAGCTTTCAGGAGGAGAGCAGCAGAGAGTTTCCATTGCCAGAGCAATTGCTAAAAAACCGAAACTTCTGCTATGTGATGAGCCTACAGGAGCACTCGACTATAATACCGATAAAGCTGTTCTGAAACTGCTTAAAGACACTTGCAGGGAAACGGGAACTACAGTAATACTGGTAACTCACAATATGGCTCTTACTCAGATGGCTGACAGAGTTATAGAGATGAGAGATGCCAAAGTGATAAGAGAAGAGATAGTTGAAAATCCAATAGAACCTGAGCTGCTTGAATGGTAGGTGATTTCATTTGAAAGAAGCTTTAAGAAAAGACCGTCTGGCCGAAATAGCTAAAACAAAAATGAGATTCCTGTCAATACTCAGCCTTATAGCACTGGGCGTGTTCGTATATACCGGACTCAAGGCTACAGGAGCCAATATGAGAGATACTGTAGACATATACTACAGAGAATATGAGATGCCCGATATTACAGTCCAGTCAACTCTTGGACTCGACGAAGAGGATGAAAAAATAATAAAGAGCGCTAAAGGGCTTGAAGCGCTGGAATTCGGCTTTATGACGGACTGTCTTTTAGATTCAGACAGAAACGTTATAAGACTTATGTCTCAGCCTAAAGGGCTGGCGCTTTATGATATTCTTGAAGGAGAAGATTTAAATACAGATGATGAAATACTTCTTGACGTTAAACTTAAGGATTACGGTTACGATATAGGTCAGGAAATGGAAGTTCATCTGGACGACTTTCAGACTGATACTCTTAAAATAAAAAAATTCAATATAGTCGGATTTGTAAAGACTCCTGAATATCTCAGCAATAAAGACAGGGGAAAGACCAATATAGGTTCAGGGGATGTTTTCGGATTTGGAATAATAAAGCCTGAAGCTTTCGATTCTCCAGTTTATTCTACAGCAAAACTGAGATTTGAAGATACTAAGAATATCGAATCATATACTGATCAGTATGAAGAGAAAATAGACAGACATGTAAAAGAATTAAGAGATAAATTCAAAGGAAGACCTGAAAATAGATTTGAAAGTGTAATGGAAGATGCAAGATCTGAAATAGAGGATGCAGAAAGTCAGCTTGAATCGGCTAAAGAACAGCTTAAAGAAGGAAAAGAAAAGCTGGATCAGGCAGGAGAAGATATAGAAGAAGGAAAAAAGAGACTTGCCTCTGAAAAAGCCGATGCTTTAAGAAAACTCATAGAAGGGGAAGAACAGCTTAGTGACGGAGAATATGAGCTTAAAACGGCTGAAAACAAGCTTGAAATTGGAGAAATAATGAAAAATACCGGTGAGAGAAGAATAGACAGGATGCAGAGAGATATCGCGGACAGTCAGACGAGTCTCAATAGAGCGAAAGGAAAGCTCGATGCTCTCAGTTCTGAAATCACAGCAATGGAAAACAGAGGAAATCTCACACCGGAAGAGGAGAGAGCTCTGGAAAGAAAGAAGTACAGATTTAATTTAGCTCTTGACGACTACAACAGGATACTTTCAAGAATTAGAGAACTGCAGTCTGAGGTCAGCAGCAATATAAATATGATCAGCAATGCAGATTCTCAGCTTCAGTCTGGAGAAGAGGCTCTGGAGCAGGGAAAAAACCGTATAGAAGAAGGCGAGAAAGAGTACTACAGATCAAAGAGAAATGCTGAAAGAATGCTCAGTGAAGCTCAGGAAGAGCTCAGAAAAGGCGAAGAAGAATATACAGAAGGTCTGAAGAAGTACAACGAAAAGAAAGGCGATGCTGAAAAGCAGATAGCTGAAGGCGAAGAGAAGCTTGAAGATGCTAAAGAAGCAGTCAGCAGACTGAAAAAGCCTATTTATATGATAAATTCAAGACTTGATTCTCTGGATTTCTATCAGTTCATAGACAACTCCAGAAGAGTAGATATGCTTTCAAATGTCTTTCCAGTTTTCTTTTTTGGAATAGCAATACTCGTATCCTTAACTACTATGACGAGAATGGTCGAAGAAGAGAGAAATCTGATGGGAACACTGAAAGCGCTAGGATATTCAAACAGAGATATTATAAAGAAATTCACCAGATACGGACTTTACAGTTCAGTGATAGGAATAGCTATAGGATCAGTGTCTGGAACGTATTTTCTTTCGAAGATGATTTTTGACGCTTATGCGGCGCCATACAATATACTTTCTGAATATGTGGCGTTTCCTCATTATAAAAATATCATCATAGCTGCTGTCATATCTCTCATGAGCACTGTCGGAGCGGCTTACTGGGTTGGGAGAAAGGCCCTGAAAGAAAAAACGGCTAATCTTATGAGACCTAAAGTTCCAAAATCGGGTTCGAGAATACTGCTTGAAAGAATAGGACCGCTGTGGCGCAAACTGTCGTTTATACAGAAGGTCACAGCAAGAAATATATTCAGATATAAAAAGAGAATGCTGATGACAGTATTCGGTGTTGCAGGATGTACAGCGCTGATATTTATGGGAATAGGACTAGAAAATTCTTTGACAGGATTAACTGAAAAACAGTATGAAGAGATATTCAAATTTGATGCTATAATAGCTTTCAATACAGAAGATTATCCAATAGAAGAATATGAAAATGCGCTCGATAATATCGATAATGTAAAAAAGAGTCTGAAGGTAAATTACAAATCGGGAGATATAATGATACCTGAATTCAGACATGAAGATACGATGGTCATATCAGGAGAAGATGAAGAGAAATTTTCAGAATTCATTAAACTCAGAAACAGAAAAACGGGAGAGGAATACAGACTTAAAGACGACGGTATATTTATAACAGAAAAAATTGCAGAAGGTGCCGGACTCGATATAGGAGACTATCTGGAATTTAAAGACAATGAAGATAAGATTTACAAGCTCAGAATTGCTGGAACAGCTGAAAACTATGCTGGACAGTATATATACATGAATGATGTATATTATGAAAAAGTCTTTGGAGAAAAATTTGAAAACAACGCATATCTGGCGGCAGCTAAAGACAATAGCGACTACGGTATGGAAGAAATGAGTAAAGAGCTGATGAGCAATAAAGCTGTAATCGCTATAATAAGCACCAACTTCATAAAAAATATTATAAATGAAATGCTTCAGTCTATAGATATGATAGTTGTTGTAATACTCATATGTGCAGCGCTGCTTGCAATAGTAGTGCTCTATAATCTTACTAATATAAATGTCTCTGAAAGAGAAAGGGAACTTTCAACTATAAAAGTCTTAGGCTTTTTCAATAAGGAAGTCACTGCATACGTTTACCGTGAAACAATAATACTCACTTTCATGGGAATCGCATTGGGACTGGTCCTCGGAATATACCTTCACAGATACGTTCTTCTGAGTGTTGAACCTCCTTCAATTATGCTGGATCATACGACTAAATGGTATAATTACTTAATCTCGTCAGGATTTACTGTACTTGTATCATTAGGAGTTATGATTATAATTCATAATAAGTTAAAAAATATAAATATGATAGAGTCTCTTAAATCAGTAGAATAATATTCATTTATATCTGGAAGTGATATAATATATATTAGAAAGTTTCAAATTATGAAAAGATTATGAAAGGAGAATTTATTATGACTAGAAAAATAGATGCTAGGGGAATACTTTGCCCTAAGCCGGTTATAATGACAAAAAAAGAACTTGAAGGTATGGAGGAAGGCGAACAGCTTCTTACAATAGTTGACAATGAAGTTGCAAAAGTCAATATGAGCAAGCTCTATACAAATCTTGGATATAATTTTGAAGTAGAAGAGAAGGACGATCTTTTCTATGTGACAGGAGTAAAGGGAGAAGGAGAAATAGTTTCTGAAGAATCAGGAGAAACTAGAACTTCAGAAAAAGGTTCAGATTACAGAACAGTAGTTTTCATAGATAAAGACTATATAGGCCATGGAAACGATGAATTAGGCCATGTTCTTATAAAAACATATATATACACACTTACTGAACTTGAAAACAAACCGAATGCTCTTATATTCGTTAACGGGGGAGTTAAGCTTACTACTGAAGGATCAGAAGTGCTTGATGATTTAACAAAGCTTTCAGATATGGGTGTTGAAATATATTCTTGCGGTACATGTCTTGACTACTACGAGATAGCTGACAAGCTTAAAGTTGGGGAAGTTAGCAATATGTATGAAATAGCCGAACAGCTTTTAAATGCGGATAATACAGTTAAGATGTAGTTTCTGCATAATATTAAATCGGAAGGTGCAAATATGATAGAAACAACTATGAATGTAATAACTTTCAGATCTACACATCATGCTATGAAGACTGAAAAAGCTCTTAAAAATGCGAATCTGGATATAAAGATGATTCCGACACCTAGAGAGATAACTGCAAGCTGCGGTCTCTCTATAAAGTTTAAGGATGAAGACAGAGATGCAATATTTGAGATTCTTAGAAAACTCGTTTCTGAAGAAGGCATAATACTCAAAGGAGTATTTAAAATAGTGAGAACTAAAGAAAAAGTCGAATTAGAAGAGATGGATATAGATGAATAATGTTGTAGATGGAATAGGAGATACGGTCACTGAGGGAGTGGGAAATATAGAACAGGCCGCCAGCAAATACTGGATAATAGATAAACTGTTCGGAGATCTCAATCTGGCAAATATAGTGAATGGAATCATAACGATTCTGATAATTCTGATTCTTGCCAAATTATGTATATTTCTTTCTGAAAAAGCTGTGCATAAGTTTTTTTCAAGAAACAAGAAGATGAAAAAATTCGGAATGCAGGCGAGAAAAGCAGATACTCTTTCTGTGATTATACAGAGTCTCATTAAATATTTCATATACTTCATAGCAGGACTTATGATTCTGCAGCAGATAGGCATAGAGACCAAATCTTTAATAGCCACTGCCGGAGTCGGAGGAGTTGCAATAGGTTTTGGAGCCAAATCTCTAGTACAGGATGTAATAACAGGATTCTTCATACTTTTTGAAGATCAGTATTCTGTAGGAGAGCATATTCAGATAGACCAGTTTGAAGGTATAGTCGAGGATATGCAGATAAGAGTTACAAAGATAAGAGATTTTACAGGTGAGCTTCATATAATTCCTAACGGCCAGATTGCAGTAGTTACTAATAAGAGCAGAGGAAGCATGAAGGCTGAAATGGACTTGAGAATTTCTTATGATGAAGATGTAGACAAGGTATTCAGACTCATTGAAGAAGTATCGGAGAAAGTCAAAGAAAAGCATAGAGGAGATATAACTGTAGGTCCTGTCATAAATGGAATTGCAGAATTCACAAATCAGGATATGAGAATTAACGTCTATGCAATGACTGAACCTGGAAGTCAGTACAGAGTAGGATACGATATGAGAAGAATGACTGTAGAATATCTTGTTGAGAATGGAGTAAATATAAGAAATCTTAGAAAGATAACTATTGAAAATGAAGAATAGAGGTAAAATTTATGTCTGATTATAAAGTTGGAGATATAGTTATGATGAAAAAAGGGCATCCGTGCGGTGCCAATGAATGGGAAATAACTAGAACAGGTATAGATTTTAAACTTAAATGCGGGGGCTGCGACAGACAGATAATGCTCCCCAGAAGAGAATTTTTAAAGAAAGTGAAGAAAAAAATTTCGGAATAGAAAAGATGCACATAAAAATGTGCATCTTTTTTAATTTATTTCTTGCTAATACTAATTCTAAATGTTATAATCAAGTGTATGGTTTAAATCCTTGCTCTATATTTAATATAGAGCCGTTAAGTCCAAGAGGAGGTGTAAGTAGATGAAGAGAGATTACGAAGGAGTATTTATATTCGCACCTACAACAGGTGAAGAAGAAAGAAATAACTTACTTGAAAGATTCAAAAGCATAATAGAAGCAGCTGGTTCTGTTACTAACCTAGATGAGTGGGGATCAAGAAAACTAGCTTATGAAATCGAAGATTTCAAAGAAGGATATTATGTACTAATAAACTTTGAAGCAGAATCATCAGTAGTTCAAGAATTAGAAAGAATTAGCAAGATAAACGACTCTATAATCAGAAACATGATAATAAGAGTTGACGAGTAGTTAAAATATCTTGGAGGTGCTTTATTTTGAATAATGTTTCACTAGTTGGAAGATTAGTAAGAGATCCTGAACTGAGATATCTTCCAAATGGAGGTCAGGCAGTAGCAAGAATGACTCTTGCTGTCGACAGAGAATATTCTAGACAGCAGAAGCAGGATGCAGAACAGGCAGGAAGACCTACAGCCGATTTTATATCTATGGTTGCATGGGGGAAAACAGCTGAATTCTGTGCAAATTATCTTGAAAAAGGGAATAGAGCTTCTGTACAGGGAAGAATAACGACAGGAAGTTATGAAGGAAGAGACGGAAAAAGAGTTTATACGACAGATGTCACTATAAGCAATATAAGTCCGATAGATTGGAAAAGCTCATCAGGAAATATGAGCTCCTCATTTAATCAGTCTAATTATGATCAGAGAAGTCAGGGATATGACAGAAGTCAGAACAATGACGGAAATCATGGAAATGACTTCGGCGGTGATTTAGGTTTTGATGATGTCGTTAACGATGACGACATCCCATTCTAATATAAAAGGAGGTAAACAGAAATGGCAGGCGGAAGAAGATTTAGAAGTAGAAGAAAAGTTTGCAGCTTCTGTGCAGACAAAAAATCTACTATAGATTATAAAGATGTAAACAAGCTTAAAAAGTACATTACTGAAAGAGGAAAAATACTTCCTAGAAGAGTTTCAGGAAACTGTGCTATACATCAAAGAGAAATAACAAAGGCTATAAAAAGAGCAAGACAAGTTGCTTTTTTACCATATACAGCAGAATAATTTAAAGCGTCGACTCTGTCGGCGCTTTTTCGATATATATGAGAAATAGAAAAGAGTGAAAAAATGAATGATAAAACGAATTTAGGAAAGGATTTAGCAATTGCGTCTATAATAACGATAATAGCCGGGATTGCCGGTTTCGGATTTTTTACGCCGATAGCCCTTCTATTTCCTGTTTCAGGAATAGTAGTAGGAGTAAAGTATGGACATAAATACTCACTAGTTCCGCATATAGCTGCAGCAGTCGTGTTTTTACTGATTTTCGGAATAAAATCGGCACCTCTAGTAGCGTTTTTAGCAGGAGTTTCGTTCATATCTTCGAAAAGTATAAACAGAAGAGAAGTCATATCTGAAAGACTCGTAAAATCTACAGCATATATGATTGTATTCATAATAGCTGTGCTTTTAATAGCTAAATTCGCTTTCGGATTCGACTATATAGAGGAAACAGTACAAAATAATATGACTATAATAGATAATTATATAGATGAAGTTCAGAAGATGGGTATAGATTATAATAAGGAGCAGATTGAAGAAATTCAGAGACTTCAGCCTCAGATTGCAAATATAATAAAAATGAATACACCTTCAATACTTCTGATAACATCATTTGGAATAAGTGCAGTATCTAACGGAATAGCTTCTTATATAATAAGAAGAAGGAATATAAAGATATTAGCGCCGATGAAACTGAGCAGATTCAGAGTGAGTATGAAATTTTCAGTAGCGGCCCTGGTGATATTCATAATCTCATTTATAATCAAATTTATAAATGCAGAATATTATAATGTAGTAGTCAGCAATCTGACACTGATTTTCTATTTTGTGCTTCTGCTTCAGGGGCTGGGAGTTATATCCTATGCTCTAGAAAGACTCAGAGTTCCGAAGTTCATAAGGGTGGCAATACTGATCATAAGTATATTCAGCGTATTTATGACTGCAGTGATTTCAATTATAGGAGCCATAGACCTTGTGTTTAACTTCAGGAAAATAAGAGAATTATAGACTTGGAGGCGGTCATGAATAAAATCATAAAGGGACTAATGATACTTTATATATTCGGAGCATCAGTTATGGCTTACAAGTATCATATTCCTCAGATATTCATAGTAAATATAGTTCTGCTTCTTCTCATTCTTATAGATGAATTTATGATATTGAGAAAAAACAGAAGAGAGATGAAACTCAGAAAACTTGTGAAAATAGAAGATGAGATACTGTTTTCTCCAATTCCATTTACAGTACTGGATAATAAGGGAAAAATAATCTGGCATAATGAGAGTTTTGATAATATAACGGGGATTAATAATCCTGAAGGAAGCTTTATATTCGATGCGCTTCCTCAGTTCAATGTTGAAAAACTTTATTCAGATGATAAATACATTTACAAGCTGAGAAATAATCATTACAAAGTTATAAGAGAGATATCATCAAGTGAAGAAGCAGGAAAGATAATAAGAGTCTACCTTATAGATGTATCTGAAAGAGAGAATATTCTTTACAGATATTCAGAAAGGGAGCTCGTAATAGGAATCGTATATATAGACAACTTCGAAGATATATTCGGGATGGAAAGCAATATTGACCAGAACAAAGGGCTGGCAAAGATAGACAATCATATATACGTGCTTTCAAACAGAATAAACGGATTTGCAGAGAAAATAGATGAATACAGATACCTGCTTTTCTTTGAAAAAAGATATCTGGAGTTTCTTGAAAATAGGAAATTTGAAATTCTGGATGATGTTAAAAAGATAGATTTCGGAGGAAAACTTCCTGTGACTATAAGTATAGGAATAGGATCAGGAGGAAAGAATATAAAAGAGAACTATTATTTTGCAAAGACTGCAATGGATCTTGCACTCGGAAGAGGAGGAGACCAGGCAGTTATTAAATCAGGAGAGAAACTCACTTTCTACGGAGGAAAGACGAAAGCTGTAGAGAAGAGAACTAAAGTCAAGGCGAGAGTTATGGCTCATGCTTTAAGAGGAATAATAGACCAGTCTGACACAGTTTTTATTATGGGACATAAAAGTCCAGACCTCGACTGTTTCGGGGCTGCAATAGGAATGTACCGAGTTGCAAAATCAAGAGGAAAAAAAGCCTATATTGTCATGAACGGAGTCAGCGCTTCTATAAATCTGATTTATCAGAAACTGAAAGAGAATCACAGTGAATATATAGATAATATAGTAGATTCGAAAGAAGCCAAGAAACTCATCACTGAAAGCAGTGTGGCTATAGTTGTTGATACTCATAAGTACAATCATGTGGAATCAGAAGAGTTTCTGAGAAAAGTTGATAACAAAGTCGTTATTGACCACCACAGAATGGGTAAAGATGTTATAGAGGACACTATATTAAGCTATATTGAGACGTACGCTTCGTCTACATGTGAACTGGTGACAGAAATACTGATGTATATTGCAGAGGATGCAAATCTTCAGAAAATAGAGGCAGAAGCTCTTCTTTCAGGAATTTCGCTGGATACTAAGCAGTTTTCAGTAAAAACTGGAGTAAGAACTTTCGAGGCCGCAGCTTACTTGAGAAGAAAAGGCGCAGATACCGAAATGGTGAGGGAGCTTTTCAGAAATAATATCAGAGATCTTAAAATAAAAGCTATGGCTATTGAAGAAGCGGAGATTGTAAACGGCAATATAGCAATTGCAAAGATAAAAGATGTAACAGAGAGCGCAAATCTGATAGCGGCTCAGACAGCGGATGAACTCCTCAATACAACTTCTACTGAAGCGACGTTTGTTTTCTCGCAGCTGGAATCAGGAATCCATATTTCAGCAAGGTCAGTAGGAGAAGTCAACGTTCAGATAATAATGGAGAAAGTGGGAGGCGGAGGCCATCTCAATTCTGCAGGAGCCAGACTCGATACAGATATGGACGATGCTGTTGCTCAGGTCAAAAATTTGATTAAAGAGCAGCTTTAGTATATATTATTATATATAAGAGAAAGGGAGAGATAGATAGATGAAAGTAATTTTACTAGAAGATATCAAAAATGTAGGGAAAAAAGGAGAAGTTATAAACGCTAAGGACGGTTATGCAAGAAACTATCTTTTTCCAAGAGAGCTTGCAGTAGAAGCTAATAAAGCGAATATGAAAAAGCTTCAGGACAAAATAGAGTCTAAAGAGTATCAGGATGAGCAGGATAAATCTGCAGCTGAAGAAACAGCCGGAAAAATAAAAGAAATAGAGCTGACTTTCAAACAGAAAGTTGGAGAGAACGGAAAACTTTTCGGTTCTATAACTACTAAAGATATAGCTGACGAGTTAAAAGAAAAACATGATATAGAAGTGGATAAAAGAAAAATTGAACTTGAGGACGGACAGATAAAAGAACTTGGAGTTTCAAATGCAAAGATAAAACTTTATCCTGGAGTAGTTGGAGAACTGAAAGTGAAAGTTGAAGAACTTTAATATTAAGTATAGATTAAAAAAGGACCTGAGATTTCTCAGGTCCTTTTTATTTTCTTAATAAAATCTTAATAATAAACCGTTTTTCTGTGGAAAAGTTCGAGTTATCCACAGATACATGAAGTTATACACAGAGTTATCCACAGTTATTCTGTATTCTGTTAAAATAAACATTCTTGAGTTTCATTCTATAGTAAACCAGAATAAAAAGGTCTGCAAGAAGAATATAAGTCCGATTTTCAGCCTGAGCAGGATCTTTTATAAGTTCGTGTTTCATATCTTTAAACTGCTCAGGAACGACAACTTTATACTCACGCTTCACTTCAAAGCCCAGTTTTCTGTAACATTTCAGGGCTCTGAAATTATATTTTCCAACGTCAAGAAGCATAGTCTTCATATTCATAGTATTGAAATAGTAATCGAGAAATCCGATTAGGGCTTCAGTCCCATATCCCATTCCCAGATAATTTTCATCAAATGTTATACCTAGAATGGCAGATTTAAAAATTCTGTTTATATTTCTGATACTTATGAAACCTATCGTTTTATTTTCAGATATGCTTCTGACAGCATAAGATTTAAGTCTGGGGTAATTCATCCTGTAATCGTACCAGAGTTCAGGATCGCCGTCCGATGCATCCAGAAAATCATATTCTTTTATTAAGAGATCTCTGTTTCTTTTCCATTTGAACATGTCATAGACATCTTCAATTTTCAGTTCATCTATCAAAAGTCTGTCGGTTTTAATCATATTTTATTTCTTTCTAAACCAGAAATTTCTATTCGAAATTACTGGAATTTTTTCATTATTTCTTCTCCAACAGTTTTTCCGTATTCGAAACTTTCATTTCCATCTTCGCTGTCAGGAACGAAATTCACTTTAAGTCCGTTTCCTACAGGTTTAAATCTAAGAGCAGTAAGGATACTCTGAACTATATCCACACCTTCACCGCTCCATCCGTAAGAACCGAATGCTCCTGTGATTTTTCCTCTGTTTACAACAGGGTTTAGTGCTCCGAATATTTTATATATCGGAAGGAAAGTATTCTGAGTTATAGTAGGTGTTCCTATAAGAATAGCGTCTGAATGATTTATTTCATACTGAACTTCTTCCATATCAGCATGCTCAACATCCATTATAACTATGTCCATATCAGCTACTGAAAGAAGTCCGTCTTTTATCATTTCAGCGATTTTTCCTGTATTTCCATATGCTGAAACATAAGGAATGAACACTTTCGGTGTTCCTGTTTTTTTCATATGAGCGGCATTGTCTGCCATCTCTTTAGTTTTATCGATATATTTCTGAGGATTTTCTCTTAGTATCGGACCGTGTCCAGTAGCCAGTATATCTATGTCAATATCTTTTATTTTATCTATAGCTTTAAGCATATGCTCACTGAAAGGACTCATTATAACATTGAAATAGTGTTCGAATGCATTGCTGAAATCATCAACTTCATCGTTGAACATTCTTTCATCACAGAAGTGGCATCCGAATGAGTCGCAAGTGAAAAGTATATTGTCTTCTTCAAGATAAGTGTACATAGTGTCAGGCCAGTGAAGGAAAGGAGCTGTTATGAATTTAAGAGTTTTATTTCCTAAATCAAGCTCGTCGCCGTCCTTAACTACTATATGCTCGAAATCTTTATTAGTTATAGCTTTAAGGAATCTGATTCCTGTGCCAGTACCTACAACTGTAGCGTTAGGAGCTATTTCAAGTAAATCTTTAAGACATCCTGAGTGGTCAGGTTCAGTATGGTTCATGATTATATAATCTATTTCTTCAGGGTTTACAACAGATTTAACTTTATTTAAATAATCTTCTGCAAACTTATCTTTTGAAGCTTCTATTATTACTTTCTTATCAGCATCGATGAAGTATGAATTGTAAGTTGTACCGTATCTAGTATTCATAACAACGTCGAAAGTAACTAGAGAAGGGTCTAGAATCCCAATCCATTTCACATTTTCATTTAAATCTAAAACTTTAGTATTATCCATTTATTACATACCTCCTAAAAAACTGTAATGTAAATTATTGATTTGCCATTTGTCTCTCTATATTGAGAAACTTAGTGTATTCTCCTGCAAACACCAGCTCAACTATACCGGTAGGACCGTTTCTATGCTTCGCTATAATTACTTCTGTAGTATTTTTCTTCTCAGAATCAGGATTGTAGTATTCATCCCTGTAAAGGAACATGACTATATCCGCATCCTGCTCTATTGCTCCTGATTCCCTCAAGTCCGACAGTATAGGTCTGTGGTCGGAACGCAGTTCCGGAGCACGTGAAAGCTGAGAAAGCGCTATAACAGTGCAGTCCATCTCTTTTGCCAGAGCTTTGAGTCCTCTGGAAATTGCAGAAATTTCCTGCTGTCTGCTTTCAGAACGGCCGTCTCCGCTCATAAGCTGAAGATAGTCTATTAGAACTACATCGAGTCCTTTTTCTATTTTTATCTTTCTGCACTTTGCTCTCAAATCAGAAAGAGTTATTCCCGGAGTGTCGTCTATAGTTATATTTCTCTGAGAAAGAATCTGAAGCGTTTCTATGAGTCTTGTCCAGTTGTCAGGGTCAGTATTTAAATCTCCTCTGATAATCTTTTGAAGCTCAATATGCGATTCAGAAGAGATCATACGCTGCGCAATCTGGTTTTTAGACATTTCCAGACTGAATATTGCAACAGATACATCGGGATCTTTCGCAGCATTCAGTGCAATATTGACTGAAAAGGCAGTTTTACCCATCGAAGGTCTTGCGGCTACGAGAACAAGGTCCGACCTCTGAAGTCCGGATGTTTTATTGTCTAAATCTATAAATCCAGTGCTTATTCCTGTTATATCACCGTCGCTCATAGACATTTTCTCTATATTTTTAAGTGTATCCATAAGGATATTCTTTATTTCCTCAGGTCCGTCCTTGGTTCTCTTCTGAGATATATCGAATATGCTTTTTTCTGCGAGTTCAACAACCTGATCGGCATTCAGACTGGAGTCTGAACTGTAGCTGATAAGATTTTCAGATACTTTAATTATACTTCTGAGAACTGATTTATCTTTCAGTATTTTACAGTAATGCTCAGTATTTGCAGAAGTTGAATAAGAATCTGTAAGTCCTGCTATATAGACAGTTCCTCCAACTAATTCTGTAAGTTTTTTTTCATTGAGTTTTGAAATGACCGAAATTATATCAACAGGCTCATTATTGTCGCTCAGATTCGATATAGCATCGAAGATGTGCTTGTGCTTATCAAGGAAAAAATCCTCCCTTGTCAAGGCGTCTCTGGCTGTTATAAGGCCATCGGGGTCTGACAGCATCGACCCTAGAACAGCTCTTTCAGCTTCTATGTCCTTGGGGAGATCTGTACTGTTAAAACTGCTAACTTCTTCCAATCAAACCCCTCCTATAAATCATATATAGTTATTATATCAGAGTTTTAACTATATTATAATAAGAGGATTATCGCAAGACTATTTATATGCTACAGAAATGAGATGAAAAGATTCATCCGGATTGAATTCATCTTTCTTAAAAGAGCCGTAATATTCCATATTTTTGAACCCGGCTTCCATAAGAAGACTTTCAAGTTCTATAAATCTGATTGGGAGAAGATAAACTTTATTTCCCATTTCATTAGCCTGAGTTTTTAGAACTGTTCTGAATTCAATTTTGTTTCTGAATTCATTATAATCGTAGTATCTCTCAAAAGTGATTCCTCTCTCTTCATTCACTATCGTAGGAAGAGATTTGACATTATGATCCAGAACTCTGTCATAGTTTATTATCTGAACTGCAAATTTTCCGCCTTCATTAAGTGATTTATAAGCTTTCTTGAAAAACGACAGAACTTCTTCTTCGTTTTCAAGATGAACTACAGAGTTTCCTACACAGTAGATTAAATCGAAACACGATTTGAAATTATCTATGTGAAGCATATTCATCACATATGATTCAACTTTCAGACTCTTAGTCTGAAGTGCATTTATCATGCTTCTGTTCAAATCTATTGCAGTGACCATATGTCCTGCTTCATTAAGAGCTATAGCATTTTCCCCTGTTCCTGATGCAACATCCAGAATATATTTTGGAGGATCTCCTGCAAGCTCCTTTAAAAAATGTATCTGATTTTCGTTCTTTTTAAAGATTTCATCATAGTAGTTTGCAATTTCCGTATAGAACTTCATTATCATCACCTCTTAATTATATTTACCCTAAATAGGGGAGAATAGTTAATATAATCAAAAATAGTGCTGTTATTGTTTATTATTTACTATAATCATTTTGATATACGGTGATATTAAGATATAATAAAGTAATAAGACATTTATAGGGAAGGTGGTGAATTCTGCCAATCACGAAATGAGGGGCAGAAAAGTTCTTGATAGTATTAGAGAATTTGGAAAAAAGCTACGATGGGAAAAAAGTACTGAGAAATATAAACCTGACTCTAGAACCCGGAAAAATATATGGAATTCTGGGAAAGGATTTTTCAGGAAAAACTTCTCTGCTGAAAATAATATCGGGACAGATGAAAGCTGACTCTGGAAAAGCGCTTTTTGAAGGTGTGAAGATTTATGAGAAGCCCGATATAATAGAAAATATATCTTTAGTCAGAGAAGAAGGAATCGGAATTGACGACCTTAAGGTCAAAAAAATGATGAATCTTGCAAGAATAGCATATAAGAACTGGGATGAAGAATTTAAAGAGCTTCTAGTGGAAGAATTCGATATAGATATGGATCAGAGATTCTATAGACTGACAAGAGAGAAGCAGACTCTTGTAGGAGTAGTTATAGGTCTTGCTTCAAGAGCTGAATGGACTGTATTTGATGAACCGACACTGGGCTTAAGCAAAGTCAATGCCGCAAAATTCTGTGAAATAATGAGAAGAGATATATTAGAAAATCCGAGAACGGTAGTTATTTCTAACAGCAGAATAGACTGCACATCAAACCTTTTCGACAGTATAGTTATAATGAGAGAAGGAAGAATAATTTTAGATGAAGAACTTGAAACAGTGAAAAACAGACTGTTCTATGCATCAGGCCAGAAATCTATAATAGACATCCAGCTTGAAAAAAATGTTATATTCAAAGAACAGTTCGGAGATACAACTGTAGTCGGCATCTATGATGATATAAGCACTATGGAAAAATACGCTTATGGAGAAAAAAATATAGATATAAGCAAGATGCCTCTTTACAGAGCTTATTCATACTTTACAGAAGAGTACATAGAACCTGAAAAAGAGGAAGATATGGAAGTAATACTTAAAATGTATGGTGATGACGAGGCTGAAGAAGAAATAATAGTCATAGAAGAAGAGCATGAAGAAGAACAGGACGAAGAACCGAAAGTTATAAAATCAGAAGTCACTCAGACTGTCACTGAAAAAGACGGTGAAGAGATAGTTGAAACAGTTTCAAAGGATATCATAGAGGATATTTCGGAAGAATCAGGAGAATCAGAAGAAATATTAGAAGAGACAGGAAAGATAGAAATAATAGAAAGAGAAGATAAAGAGGAAAATTCAGAAGAAACGGAGGCTGATGCAGATGTCAAGTCTTAGCAGATCAATCAGACTGACTAACTACAGTCTGAAGAAAGGTCTTTTAATTACATTAATAGTTACGCTGATAATAGATATAGCGCTTATAGCCGCCAATTTCTATTTTGAAAGCATATCTATAGGAGGAATAATTACGGGATCAGGCGATAATCAGCTTTTAAGCATATTTGCGATTAATATACTGCCGTTTATAATATTTTTCCTTACGAATTCGATGCTGATATTTTCAGAAAGTCTTCCAATATCGATAAGCTATTCGCTTACGAGAGGAAATTTCTTTAAATCTATGATAATTAATTCAGCTATAATAGCTGCAATATTTTCTATAATTCAGGGAATACTGTTCAAAATTGAGCCTGCACTTATAGGACGCATGGGCAAGACAGCAAGAGATAATTTCATAATATTCAACACTTGGAATGACAATGTATTTGTGATAATCCTATGTCTTTTTGTTATGATTATTTCATTTCTTGCATTTATAAATCTTTTAGTCGGACTGAACTACAAATTTGGATTCAGAGTATGGCTGATTGTTGCTGGACTGATACTTATAGGCGTTCTTTTAAACAAAGGACTCAATGTATCGTTTGCTCCTTTTCTTTCATATGTGAACATGCTTATGAGCATTAAGATGAGATTTACGAATCTGATTATTATGGGAGTAATTTTCTTAGTATCAAATATAATAAACTATTTAATAATAAAGAGTATAAGCATAAAATATGAAATAATAAAAAAATAATTTTAGAAATTAAAAAGTCTGTACAGAATTATCTGTACAGACTTTTTTATATAATAAAAGTTTTTTATTCTGCAGAAAGTGCAGCCATAGTTATATAATTATAAGGCTGATTGAAGTGAGGCATGAAGAATATATCGAGAAGTTTCAGCTTGTCGATAGTTAAATGCTCCTGAATTGCCAGCGAGAACATGTGTATTCCCATTGACATATCGTATTTTGAAGCCATTTGAGCCCCTAATATCTCTCTGCTGTCTTTGTCGTATACTATTTTCAGTTTAACTTTTTCGTTCGGCTCCTGCTCAATGAAAGCCGGTTTTTGAAGATCTTCAAAACTTGCAGATACAGGATTGAATCCGTGTCTTGCTGCAGCCGCAGTAGTGAGTCCTGTAGAAACCATCTTCAGGTCGTATATGCAGAGTCCGTTAGAGCCCTGAACACCTATAGATTCAAGTTCAGTTCCTGCAGCGTTGTGGGCTGCTATTATACCTGATCTTACAGCGTTAGTAGCAAGCGCTATATAGTTAGTGTCTCTTATAGAGTTGTCATATACAGTAGCGCAGTCTCCGATAGCGTATACATCTTTCAGACTTGTTTCCTGTTTTCTGTTTACAAGATAAGCTTCGTTTGAGAATGTTTCAAGCTTGTCTTTCCCGAGTGCTGTATTAGGTCTGAATCCTGTAGCCAGAATTACCATTTCACAGTCGAAATCTTTTGTATTAGTAGTTATTCCGCACACTTTTCCGTCTTTGCCGTTTATAGATTCTACACATTGTCCGAATTCAAGCTGAATTCCGTGCTCTCTCAGATTGTTTTCCATAAGTTCAGTAAATTCCGGATCATAGTATCCTGAAAGACAAGTTTTTTCACAGTCTATCAGAATTGAATCTTTTCCTTTTCTTTTGAAAGCTTCAGCAAGCTCAACACCTATATATCCGGCTCCAACTACTGCAACAGTCTTTATTTCATCACTGTCTATTTTTTCGATTACAGACTGAGCATCCTGGAACAGTTTTACCTTCTGAACGTTTTCAAGGTCATTTCCCGGAATATCTATAATTATAGGTTCAGATCCTGTAGCGAGTATCAGCTTATCGTAAGATTCTTCAACTTCAGTTCCGTCTGAAAGAACCGCTTTAACTGTTTTAGAATCAAAATCTATATCCTTAACTTCAGATTCCATATTGATCTTAGCTCCCTTAGATTCTAAAGTCTCTTTATCAGAGTAGAAGAGACCGTCCGGTTTGCTTATCTGTTTACCTATCCACAGAGCCATTCCGCATCCTAGGAAACTTATATTAGAGTTTCTGTCAAAAACTACAACTTCGTTTTCATTTCCATAATTGTCAAGCAGCGTGTTTATCGCCGCAGTACCAGCGTGATTTGCACCTATTACTACAATTTTGCTCATAAAACTTCCTCCTTATTATAAATGTCTCTACTTGAAAATATACCCCTGAAATGACAAAAATAACAATTAATGGTATATGTTCTATGATAAAAACACTTTATGAGATAAAAATTGAGAATTTAAAATATCTATAGTGCAGTAATAAACTGTATTGTGGGATTAGAAAACTGGGAATTAAAAAATAAAAAATCTTTAAATTGATGTTGACAAGCCTGTTTTTATAAGATATACTATCAAAGTAAGTTACGAGGTCCATTAGCTCAGTTGGTAGAGCACCTGACTCTTAATCAGGGTGTCCCGCGTTCGAGCCGCGGATGGATCACCAGAATAAGGCCCTATGGTCAAGCGGTTAAGACATCGCCCTTTCACGGCGGTAACCCGGATTCGAATCCCGGTAGGGTCACCATAAACGGTCGCATAGCTCAGTTGGGAGAGCATCTGTCTTACAAGCAGGGGGTCATAGGTTCGAGCCCTATTGCGACCACCATATAATGGCCTGGTAGTTCAGTTGGTTAGAATGCCAGCCTGTCACGCTGGAGGTCGAGGGTTCGAGTCCCTTCCAGGTCGCCATTATT
>JAEZUY010000041.1 GCA_023420895.1 Bacillota bacterium
TATTATAGATTTATATTTAACCTCTTTTAAATCTGTCTAAAAGAGATTTTTTTCTCATCCTTTTAACTTCATGAATACCGTCGTATTCTATACTGCTTTCTTCACAGAATTTTTCAACTCTGTCTCTTTCATCACAATTTATTCTTGCAGCCGTTCCGCAGCTTGAACTGAGCTCTCTCGGAACAGGCATCAGTCTAACATCTATTCCTTCTTTTTTTGCTTTCTTCTCAAAATCAAGTGCATAATTCGTAGTGAAGAAAGTAACTACACAATAGACATCTTCCAAAAAAATCCCCTCCGAATCACTTAACTTCCTAAAATATTTACATCATTCTTTAAAGTGTCTGCTTTTTTATCTTCTATATCTATATTCCGTTTCTCGAGTCTTTTATCCATAGATCTGTTGAGCATGACTTTTACAACTGAAGCTGCAGGAACTGCCAGAAGCATCCCTGCTATTCCGAAAAGTCCTCCTGTTATCAGTATCGTCGCCATAGTCCAGAAAGGCGAAAGTCCCACCTTTCCTCCTAAAATCTTAGGACCCATATAGAATCCGTCAAACTGCTGAAGCATGAACGATATTATCAGTATTATTATCGAATAGTCAGGCGCATATATAAGAGATATTGCAAAACACGAAACTATTCCTATCAGCGGTCCGAAATACGGTATCACGTTTGTAGCTCCGAAAATTACGGCCATAATCAAGGCATACGGAGCTTTGATTATTACCGCTGTAATATAGAAAAGAACTCCCATTATGGATGAATCTATTATCTTTCCTAGAAGGAATCTGTAAAAGACCCTGTCGAGTTCTGAAAAAAAGTATCTTATACTGTCTGCAAAGTCTTCTTCAAGATAGCTGTACATCAGTCTTTTTAAAAGCGCCATGAGTTTCTCTTTATCTTTTATCATATAGACTGAAACTACAAGACCTATAGCCAGATTCATTAAGAAATCGGTAGCATACTTAGTATAATGAACTATCATTCCCAGATCTATTCCTTTTTTTCCCAGGCTTTCAAATGCTGAGAATACTTTTGCTTCAAATTCTTTTGAAATTTCAGGGCTTAATCTTCCAAGTATTTTCTCATCTAATATTCCTATCAGTTTATCTATAGAATTAGGAAGATCTCTTAAGAAAAACTTCAGATTCGAAATCAGTATAGGTGCAAGGAATTTAATTCCAAGATATATGAAAAGTCCAAGCAGAGCGTAGACTATTCCTATTACGTATATTTTTTTTAAATTCGTCTTTATTCTAATCCATTCAATGACTGGATTTAAGAAATATGATATTATAAACCCGTAAAGAAAAGGTTTCAGAATCTTTGTCATAGTTATGAAAACGTCTGAATCTCTTAAATCTTTAAGGAGTATGAGGGCAAGCAGAATTATTACTGTCAGCCCTAAATAATTGAGTTTTTTTCTCATTAGCTTTCTCCTGTCATCTTTAATTTTTAGTAATTTAAAGATATCACAACAGGGATAAAATAACAATGAAATTGATGGAGGAAATTATGGACAAAATCAGCAATAAAGATATAAAAAGATATAAAAAGAATTTTGAATTCAGCTATACTCTTGGAGTTTTTCCTACAGTTGAACTTATGAAATATAAAAAAGAATGCACTGCTAAAATATTTGTTTCTGAAAAAGGACTCGAGAATGAAGGCGTTCAGAAACTTATAAATTCTGCAGAAAAAGAAGGAATACCCTGTGAAATAAGCGATAAGGTGATAAACAGAATTTCAAGCAAAGACAACTGCTATGCTGCAGGAGTATTTTTTAAATATGAAGACAGACTTTCAGAGGGAAATCATCTCGTTCTTGTAAATCCGTCGGATATGGGAAATCTCGGAACTATAATCAGAACCTCTCTAGGTTTCGGAATCAGAAATATCGCGATAATATCTCCGGGTGTGGATAAATTTGATCCTAAATCGGTGAGAGCGTCTATGGGAGCACTATTCAAAATGAATATAGAATATTTTGATTCGTATGAAGATTATGAAGAAAGATTCCCTGAAAACAGAAAGTATTCTTTCATGCTCAGAGGGCAGAAATATCTCAGCGAAACAGAAATTCCGAAAGAAAACTTTTCACTTATATTCGGAAATGAAAGCAGCGGACTCGATGAGGAGTATTTCGAAAAAGTTTCAGAAGGAATTAAAATAAAACAGACTGAAGATATAGATTCTCTTAATCTCGCTATCTCTGTTGGAATTTCTCTATATGAATTCACCAAAAACACTTTTTAAATGTCTTATAGGCATTAGTTATCTTATATTATAATAATATAATTTTTTTCAATGATATAAACCCGTCCTTTTGAGCCTTAGAACTGAACAGATAGACGTTTTATTGTATAATAGTTGTAAATCGGTATTTATTTTACGATTATATTCAAACAATTTAATAAGAAAGGATGGATTGATATGTCAGAAGACAGAGTTAAAGTCGGTATTGCCGGTGCTCTAATCGGTATTGCGGCAGTGGTTCTTGTACTTATGGGGAATCCTCTAAATATGGGATTCTGTATAGCCTGCTTCTGGAGAGATGTTGCCGGAGGGCTCGGACTTCACAGAGCAGAAGTTGTTCAGTATTTAAGACCTGAAGTTATCGGTCTTCTATTGGGAGCATTCATAATTTCACTTGCAACTGGTGAATTTAAACCTAGAGGAGGATCTGCAACTATAACTAGATTCTTCATGGGAATATTCATGGTTATCGGTGCTCTTGTATTCTTAGGATGTCCTCTAAGAGCTATATTAAGACTTGCAAATGGAGATCTTAACGCTCTAGTTGGACTTTTAGGATTCGTTTTCGGTATATTCATAGGAACTCGTTTCCTCAAAAAAGGATACAGCCTTGGAAAACCTTCAGAACAGAATGTGACAGCGGGAGCTTTCCTTCCAGCTGCGAATATTCTATTTCTGATACTTCTTATAGTTGCGCCTTCGTTCATTTTCTTCAGTGAAAAAGGACCTGGTTCAATGCACGCTCCTCTAATAGTTTCACTTATTATAGGACTTGTGCTTGGAGCAATAATTCAGAAAACTCGTTTCTGTACAGGAGGAGCTATAAGAGACTTAATTCTTATAAAGAATCCTACGCTGTTTATCGGATTCGCCGCAGTGTTCATTTTTGCACTGGCTGGAAACCTTATATTCAACTTTGAATCTTTCAATCTTGGATTTGCAGATCAGCCTATTGCACACAGTGAACACCTTTGGAACTTCTTAGGACTTACACTTGTAGGTATGTGTTCTGTTATGCTTGGAGGATGTCCTCTTAGACAGACTATACTTGCAGGAGAAGGAAATATGGACAGCGGCGCTGTAGTTCTAGGTATGATAATAGGGGCTGCTTTCAGCCACAACTTCGGTCTGGCTGCAAGCGGTGAAGGAGTTCCTGTAAATGGAAAAATCGCACTTATTATAGCAATTATTATAACAGTTATAATCGGTTTGACCGCTTTGAATAAAAAAGAGGCCTAAATGTAAAAAGCTGAGGATTAATCCTCAGCTTTTTTATTTGCACATTTATTTTAAACCTGTTCTTTCCGTCTCTTCCTGATTTTTGAAACTATAATATAAATTATAAATACTGCTGCAAAAACTAAAACTGCAATCTTAGAATAATACCTTATATAGTGATCCGCCTCTATCCAGAGCTCTCCAAGCTTATATCCAAGTGTCACCATGACACTGTTCCAAATAACCGTTCCTAATACAGTCAGAGAAAGGAATATTCCAAAGTTCATCTGTGAAAAACCTGCCGGTATCGATATCAGACTTCTCACAACAGGAACCATTCTGCAGAAAAATACAGCTTTCTTCTGATGTTTTCTATAGACTGAAACAGCTTTATCTATATTTTCATATTTGATTCGTGTTTTGCTTTCATGCCTTCTCGCAAAATCTCTTATTCCCGAATGACCCAGTTTATTTCCCAGTATATAGAGAAGAATTGCTCCAAGAACGGATCCTGCAGTGGCATATATAACGCTTCCAAACGGAGTCATATCTGTCCTCGTGGAAACAAATCCTGCGAAGGACAGGACAACTTCAGAAGGTATCGGCGGAAATATGCTCTCTATGAACATCAGAAGCATCACGCCGAAATAGCCGTAATCTTCTATCATTTCAATTGCAAAATTTTCCATATATCTTCCTTCCTAGTAAATTCTTTTTTCAAACATATAGCCGCCTAATCCTGCAAAAAGAAAGATGTATCCGGCTATAATTATTCCGTTTATAATTATATTCCTAATATCCAGCGAACTGCCTATAAAAAGCGTGAAATAGGAAAATATAGACCCTGCAGTCATCGGATACAGAACAGGAAATGCTGTGCCTATCAGAAATGCGACAAACAGTATAAAATAAAATATAAGAAAATTTTTAAATCCTGAATCTGTAATCTGAGAAACCGCAGAAGCCAGAAAGACTGTCATTATTATAGGCATAATGCTTACCGCCATGGCTACAGCTCCTTTTAGAACTGAGCTGACTTCAATTCCTTCAGTAATCATATTTATAACGGCTGAGATAGCCACATTTACTAAAATTATCAGAATGCAGAATATGCTTATTGCCGCAATTTTGCTGAAATAAAGTTCCAGTTTTGATATCGGCTTTGACAGTATATTGACTATATATCCCTTTCTTATTTCCGAAGTGAACACTCTGTTCGAAATTATTATTATGCAGAAAGGCATTATATAGTTCATCATTATATTGTGAGTGGAGAACACAGCATCATTTACTCTTATTCCGAGAACGCGGCTTGTAAAAAGACCTAAGATGCTTATGACAATCGGTATTACTCCTAGAATAAATATCGTGAAAATAAATACTTTAAGACTGAAAAACTTTTTAATCTCATTCCTAGTTCCAATAGACAACATTGAGTTCACCATCATTTATTTCATAAATTCTGCTGCAGAGATTTTCTAAGTCCTCTCTGCTGCTTGAACTTACAATCGCAGTTTTGCCGTCTATCTCTTCTCTAACTACCTCTTTTATAATAGTTTTCGATTCGTCATCGAGATCTGAAAATATTCCTGAAAGAATATATAATTCAGGATAATTCAGAGATGCCGCGGCAAGACCTGCTTTCTTAACAAAAAACCTGTCTAAATATTTGAGTTTTGCATCTCCTAATTTAATCAGTCTGTATTTTTTCATAACATCTTCTATTCTCGGAACGGTAACTCCTCTGTAAAAACTTCCCGTCATATCCATAAATTTTCTGAGTTTAATATTGGGATATACCGTTTTATCGAAATATATGCCCATTTTTTCAGCTATTTTCTTCCTGTTTTCGTTCAGCTCTTTTCCAAAGACCTTTATGCTGCCTTCATATCCGTTTATTCCGGCAAAAACTTTCAGCAGAACCTCGGCTTCAGTCTCATCCAAACTGCATATTCCTATTTTCTCGCCTTTTTCCACTATAAGACTTTCAACCTTTATATCTTTTGAATTTTTTTTCCCGCTTTCAGGAACTGAAAGATTCTCAACAACCATATCTTCCAAATAATCACCTGCTTTTATAAAGACGGAATATTCACTCTGTCATAATTGAATTTTCCGCTGAAATTTGCTTCAATATTTCTTTTCATCATAAATTTATCGTCAGCTGTCATTATAATTTTAAAATTTACATCTTCAAGCTTTCCTTCATGAATATTCGATCTGTAGTCTATAGTGTGAACTTCTATATTCTTCATTTCAGGATATCCATAAACTTCATATTCTTCCTGTGTAGCCGGCATGGCGCTCATATATGCGAGCATTCCGAAAGTCACTTTGTTCAGAGATGATATCTGTGAACCTTCAAGATGAACATTCACAGTGTTTTTCTCATAATCGACCTGATTCTTCACATTTCCTGCAAAATAAGAAACTGCTGTTCTCCAGGCAGAGCCGTAACCTATCTGAGCCACATCGGCAATCTGTTCTTCAGGACTGGTTTCAATATATTTTCCATTTATTTTCATTCTGTAATTCTTTCCGTCATATCCATTTTCAGTGACTATTTCTTTATCTTTAACTCTGTATCTGGAAATCTGGTAAAATTTTTCGATTTTTCCGTTCGGTTTGTTCACATTCTGAACAGATGTTCCGGACATTTTAGTCATACCGTCGAGTTTGAGATCAAATTCCATATTCACATTTATATTTTCTGACTGCATACTCCGTTCAGTCGCATCCATATACTCTTTATAGCCTGTTCCGTTCGTTATCAAGGAGATAAATCCTATAGCTAGCATTAAAATACCTGCACCTATAGTTGCAGGAAATATTCTTCTTTGCATACCAAAATTTACCTCCTTACAGTTTCAATTTTAATTATCCCATTTTAAAATTAATTGACAGTTACTCAATAATTAAATTTTTATAAATTATTTCTCAGACTACCCTACAAATTTATAGCCTGTTCCCCATACTGTTTCAATGTATTTGCGGTTCTCATCTTCTATTTTTTCTCTGACTCTGTTTATATGGACTGTCACTGTTGAAATATCTCCAAGCGATTCCATACCCCATATTTTATCGAAAAGCTGCTCCTTAGTGAAAACTATATTTCTGTTCTCAGCAAGGAAGAGAAGAAGATCGAATTCTTTATTAGTCAGCTTGACTTCCTCTCCATTTATAAAGACCTGACGGGATTTCGGAATTATTTTAAGCTCTGAAAAAATCAGTTCGTCTAATTTTCCGCCCTCTTTTACCAGCTCCTCATATCTGTCTATATTTCTCTTTACCCTGGCAACGAGTTCAGATGGATCGAACGGCTTTACCATATAATCGTCTGCTCCGAGTCCCAGTCCTCTTATCTTATCTACAGATTCCTGCTTGGCAGTGACCATTATTATAGGCACGTTTTTCTCTTTTCTTATCTCTCTGCATATTTCGAATCCGTCCATTCCCGGCAGCATTATATCTATTATTATAAGGTCGTAGCTTTCGTTCATAGCTTCATCGAAGCCTTCTTTTCCATCTTCCTTTATTACTACTTCGAAACCGTTTATTTCAAGATAGTCCTTTTCCAGTTCCGCTATATCTCTTTCATCTTCAATTATAAGTATCTTTTTCATAATATCCTCCTTATAGGCAGTTTTATAGTTATAACGAGTCCTCCGTCATTTCTTGCTGAAATGCTTCCATTGTGACCTTCTATTATTCTTCTGACGATTGAAAGGCCCAGTCCGCTTCCCTCACTGGGGTTTTTTCTGGCCTTGTCAGTCCTGTAGAAGACTTCAAATATCTTATCGAGCTTATCTTCCTCGACTCCGGGACCTGTATCTCTTATTTCTGTATATATAAACTCATCATCTCTGTATATGCTGAATTTGACTTCTATATCATCATCCAGGCTTTTTCTGGCATACTTTGAGCTGTTCTCAACTATGTTGAATATTATTCTGTCGAACTGCTTTTTATCTATGCTTATATATACTTCTTCATTATCTATACCCTCATAACTGACATGTATATTTTTTTCTCTGTAACTTTTCATCTCTTTAACTTTATTTTGAATATACTCTATATAGTCTATTTCTTCAAAATCAAAATTCATGCTTCCGGACTCAAGTTTTGAATACGTATATAATATTTCTATCAGACTTTCCAGTTCCTCGGCTTTCTGATATATTGTTCTCATATATCTTTCTCTCTTTTCATCAGTATTCGCTATGCCGTCAAGTATTCCTTTTGAATAGCCCTTAATAGATGTAAGCGGTGTTCTCAAATCATGAGAAATTCCGGCTATAAGTTCACGTCTGTCTTTTTCATACAGCTCTTTCTGTTTTTCAGAAGCCTTGAGCTTGTCCTTCATATCATTGAATTCTCTTATTACATCTCCGAACTCGTCATCTTCAGGATAATATATAGTGTATCCGTACTCGCCTTCGCGTATCTTTTCCGTCCCGTATTTCAGCCTGTTGAGCGGATTCAGTATATATGAACTCAAGTATCCTGCTAAAAGTATATTCGTTATAAACAGCAGACAGAGCGACACTATTAAAAAAAGAACCGTATATGAAACGAATCTCTCTAAGGTCAGATCCACATCTACTGCCGGAACTCTTCCGGCTTCTCCTATAAGTATGAACGTTTCGCTGTCTCCATCATTAAAATGTGCTGTTCTTTTGACTATATTCCTTCCTTCAATTTTGAGAGTATTATTCTGACTGTAAGATTTCTCATCATATTTTATTCTTTCCAGAAATATTATATCTTCATCTCTGAAATTTGAACTTATTACTCTATCGTTTTCGATGACTTTCATTCTGTAGCCTGCAGACAAAATAGTTTTCTGAAATTCTCCGATATGCCTTTCTCTTTTTTCTTTGTTCTGTGCATACTCTATATTGCTTATAAACATATCCAGATTTTTCTCTATATTCTTTATATCGTATTTCTGATATCTTATCGTCTTAAAGCTTATTCCTGTCAGATTTCTAAAGGATAAAGAGAGAATTATAAAGAGAAGAATCATTATAAATCCTGTAAGAAAAATTGCTGTTATATTGCTTAAAATTATTTTCTTTCTTACTTTCATGTTCTTCTCACATCCTCTTTTAACTATTTTCTATTAACTATATAATAATTTCTTGTATTTTATGTTTTATAAGTTTTTCTTGTGGGTATATAACAAATAATGACAAGAAAATAATTTATTGAACATCATCAATTTTCAACTTTGTTAATGATATTCTTAAATTATATTATAATTGATATTCTGACTTTATCAAGAATATCAATAATATCTGTATCGCTAAAATGAGATTGGAAATAGGTTAAGCAATTCTCCAATCATGTTTTATATGGTTCCGGGCCTTTTTTTCTGGGGTTAATGGAAAATGCAGATTATACAATATACTATATACATTTCTGTTAAAGTTCATAAAACTGGTGCAGAAAATTGTATGAAAGGTTCTAAAACCTTCAAAAACACAGAAAGGAGAGATTGCGTTTGAATAAGTTTGTAAAGGCTATCTGGATTATTCTGGCAGTCGTGACTATACTTACTCTCGGACTCATGGGACTGGTTGTAAACTCTATTTTCGAGATAAATACTGCAATGCAAACTGGATTTATAAACAGTCTGCTTAAAGGCAGCGCAGCAGTTGCAACTATCCAGCAGGTTCTTCTCGTAATGGTTATAGTGGCGCTTGTGGGCAATCTTATAATGCTCATAGTTGCAATAGCTACCAAGAGTAAAGAGAATGCTATGGTTCTTGAATATGATGACGGTGAAATAGTTATTACTGATACAGCTGTAAAATCTAATGTACTTAGAAGCCTGTGCAGCTTCGACAGCATAAGCGCTCCTAGTGTCGACACTAGAATTTATGGCAAGAAGAATCCAAGAATTAAAGTTGACGTGGACTGTTACACTAATAGAACAGAAGGTGTCGATCAGCTTGGCGCTGAAATTCAGGATACCGTTAAATCATCACTGGAACACATGACTCACGTTCCAGTTGAAGACGTAAGAGTTAAGTTTCATAAAGAAAAGAGAAAGAAAAATAAGAGTAGAGTAGTGTAAGGAGGGTGAATTATGTCTGATTTCTTTGATTTTCTGAAAGAAAAGTATCTTACTGAAGAAAACTATGATAAATATAAATGGCGCATAATTTGCTCAATAATTGCACTTATAGTAGCTCTGCTATTTATAAATATAGGGTTCTGGAAAACCCTGCTTATAATGATTCTTATTCTGATAGGATATCTTATCGGAAACTGGAAAGACAGCGGTGCAAATCCAATTGAGCTTTTTAGCTCATTGTTCAATAAATAAAAATATTTTTAAATTTTAAGGAGAGATAATTATGGATAACAAATCAAAACTAGAAAATCAGTACAATGAAGCTGCAAATGTAAATGAAAAGGAAAAAGAAAATGTTCCAAAACATGAGTCTAAACTTACTATAGACGACAATGTTGTAGAAAAAATAGCAGCTATAGCTTCAAGCGAAGTAGACGGAGTTCTTGATATGAGCGGAAATCTGCTAAACAGCATATCTGGAACATTCGGTTCAGACAATCTTACTAAAGGAGTTTCAGCTGAAGTTGGAGACAAACAGGCTGCAATAGATCTTAAAATAATCCTTGAATACGGAGCAAGCGCACCAAAAGTTTTCTCTAAGCTTAAAAGCTTAATCAAAGAGCAAGTTGGTGTTATGACTGGACTAGAAGTAGTTGAAGTTAACGTTCGTGTTACTGACGTTATGACTAGAAAACAGTTCCAACAGCAAAATGAAAAAAAAGAAACTAAAGGCTTAGAATAATATATAGTTTTAAAAAAGGGCACCTCAAATGGTGCCTTTTTTATTTTTATTTATCAGAAGATATCTTTTTTAACTCTTATTCACACTTGATTTTGAAGATATACATAAATATAATTAACATAGAGGAGTGATTAAATTTGACTGATTCGCTTAGAAATATAAAAAATCTGATTGGAAATACTCCGCTTGTGGAGATTTCTTTTAAATATAAAGGAAAAGATCTTAAGATATATTCAAAGCTCGAATACTACAATATAGCTGGAAGCATAAAAGACAGAATTGCCTACTATATTCTCAGCGAAGCCTACAGAACAGGCGAAATAAAGCCGGGAGACACTATAGTTGAGGCTACGAGCGGAAATACAGGAATCGCATTCTGCGCAGTCGGAGCAAGACTCGGACACCCTGTTATAATATATATGCCTGACTGGATGAGTGAAGAAAGAAAAAGAATTATAACTAGTTTCGGCGCTAAAATAGAACTTGTTTCTGAAGAAGAAGGCGGATTCATAGGAAGTATAGAAAAAGCTGAAAAATATGCCGCTGAAAATAAAAATGTATTCCTGCCGAGACAGTTTGAAAATATAAACAATGTCATGGGACAGTATAATGGCGTAGGAAAAGAGCTTGTAAGCAATTTAGATGCACTTGGACTCGTTCCGGATGCTTTCGTAGGCGGTGTCGGAACTGGAGGGACTGTAATGGGTGTAAATAAAGCTTTCAAAGAAGTCAATCCTGACTCACTTTCATTCCCTATGGAACCGGAAGAATCTCCTACTCTTTCTACAGGCGGAAAAGTAGGAAAACACAGAATTGCCGGAATATCTGACGAATTCATTCCAGAGATACTGAAACTCGATGAACTCGGACACGTTGTGACCGTTCCTGACGGAGACGCTATTCTTATGGCGCAAAAACTTGCAAAATCCGGACTCGGAGTCGGAATATCTTCAGGAGGAAACTTCGTTGCAGCTGTTAAAGTCCTTGAAGAACTTGGACACGACAAGATAGTTACCACAGTATTTGCAGACGATAATAAAAAATATCTGACTACGGATCTTATGAATATGGAACCTGCAAAAGACAGATATGTGTCATCTCATATAGAAATAACTGATATTAAGGGATACAGATTTTAATACCAAAGATGCTCGTGATAGTTATCACGAGCATCTTCGATATTAATATTAAGTTAAATCTCCATCTTAAAATATTTACCTTCTTCAAGGCTGTCTATATCGTATCCTATTATAGACGGTATACAGTTTTCCCTCAGCAATATAGATAAATGGCATAATATAGACCCTTCTTTAAATATAAATCCTATATTTTCTCTCTTGAATCTATTTACTATCTCCACAAAAGATATATCTGGAAGTTCAGAATAAAAAACTATCTTTTCATCTTTTTCACATTCAGATTCAAACTTGTCATAATAATGAGTATCTAAGGATTTCGAAGTGTCAGATCTGAGTTTTACGAGTCTTCCCTCTAATTTTCCACGTGAAATAACTCCGTCCCTTATACTGTCAATTTCAAAATCTGCATTTTCTTTAAAAACATCTATCAGATACGGTTCATCCGTTATCCCGAACTCTGTGACTATGCCGGGCTTCGAAATCGGCTCTAAAGTGTCTACAGTCTTCAGAACATTTTCTTCTTCAACTGAAACTTTACGGCAAATTTCCTCTTCAAATGTATATCCTTCTATTATTCTTATCCTTTTCTTCTGGACTATTTCATTTGAATCTTCTATTTTGCCGTCTTTTACTATATATCTCGACATCGGTATTATGCCTTTCGAAGCAAAATGTCCTTCTGCAAATTCAAGTATATACATATCTTCATTATTGTTCATAATTCCCGTATATTTAGGATCGTATATTTCCTGAATTATAACTACAGCATTCCAGTTTTCTTTATCTGCTTTTTCTATAAAAACTCTTAAACATTCTTCCAGACTTTCAAATTCTGGAACTTTCTTTATTCTGTACTCTGGTTTTGCTGATTCCTGGAACCTATCCTTATATCCTATAAACGATCTCAAAATCCTTCCGTCTATGCGTTTAGGATATATCAGAACTGCTGAATATCCTCTGCATTCCGGACTTCTTTCAATTTCATCCAGAGAAGGAATTTCTGTTTCAGGACCTCTGCAGTTTACAGCCGCTATATATGCATCTGATATTCTTACTCCTTTTTCTTCGGATAAAAGTCTCAGCTTTATTTTGTCGCTGTCTGTCAGATATGAACTCAGACTCTTTATTTCTTCCGCTTTAACTCTTCTGAGATTAGGCTTCTCGATAAATATGCTGCTCACAGGTCTCACTTGCAATATATACAGTTTTCCGTCTCCATCTGAAGTCCATTCTATATCTACTGGAAAATTGAGTTTTCTTTCAATATCCTTGGCTTTTCTAGCAAGTTCAAGCACAGTATCCGAATATGTTCCGCATAATTCACTTTTTCTCATTTCATCATACGTGTCTTTTTCAAAACAGCATAAATCTGAATCTTCAGACAGTTTCAAAATAAAATTTTCCCCTTTAGCTTTTCCCGAAACAAGTCTTTCTCCTGTTCCTTCTGATATGCTCATTACCATCTCTTTTTTAGAGCCGTTCAGAGGATTAGATGAAAAAATCACCCCTGAAACTTCTGAATCTATTAATTCCTGAATAACAGAGCCCATGCTGCTGTCTCCGTATTTTTCACCGCTCTTAAGAACTCTTCTGTAGTTTATAAAAGCTTCCTCTGGACTCATATATCCGAGAAATGTATCAAATTCACCTGCTCTGCTTTCATAAAAGCCGTCCTCAAGAAGCGAAGACGAGCGCACAGCCAGACCGTACCTATTTTCGGCTTTTGTAAATTTGAAATTTTTTTCTATTTCTTCAATAAAAGCTTCTTCTATATTATCCAAGTCAGACTTGTCTTCAAGTCTTGATACAAAGACAGTTTTAGGTGTTCTATAGCCATTTTCATAAAGCCAGTTTATCCAGTAAGCCTTCCTTCCGAAGGTGTCGGAGTCTATATTGTCCCCGGGTTTAGAAAATTGGATCATTTTTACTTATCCTTTCATCTATCTTATTATCTTTCACATATCTGTACATGAAATCCGGCACGAGCCTTTTCCAGTCTCCGCCGTTTCTTATCTTTTCTCTCACTTCACCGCCTCTGCTGAATCTGTCATTATAGTCTCTTTCCCACATGACTTCCGTTTCGAATCCCGCCTCTTTAAGACGGCTCTCTTTCTGCCTTCCCCAGTCATCATAAATAGTTATGAAGCATTTTGCGTTTTCCGGCACAAAATTTCTTATATGCTCCGGATTTTCTATAGGAAAAGGAACTATATCAAATTCATCTCTTGAAACTCCGCCTTCTATAAGGCTTCCCTCTATTATCTTATATCTCTCATAATAAGTGAACGGATTTGAACTGAGTTTAGTTCTCTCCTTATCTTTCAGACCTTTTATATCCTCATTAAGATACGGTTCATAGTTCGTAATCCCTATTATCAGATTTCTGCATCTCTTTTTAGCTTCAAGAAAATATTCCATATGGCCCATATGAAGTCCCTGAAATCTTCCATGCACAATTCCGTATTCAACCATTTCTTTCATTCCTTTGCAAAAAAACTTTCGAAATTAAACTTTAAACTTTTTAACTTTAAACTCTCTTAAACTTTCTTAAAACTCTCTCATATATTATATAATACAGAAATGATAAACTCCATTTATTATTTCTATGCATATTTTGCTGAATATATCATGCCTATTAAAAAAGGATGCAGATATAATTTCCATCCGCATCCCTTTGAGCTGAATCTATTTGATTTTTATTCCGAATATTTATTTATTAAAGCTACACACTGTTTTACTACTTCGTCTTCCGGATCTGTTTCATAAGCTTTCTTTATATCTTCTACAGCGCCTTCTGCATCTCCAACTTGAAGTTTCGCCATTCCTCTGTTGCACATGATTTCAGGATTTCCCGGATTCATTGTCAGAGCTTTGCTGAAAAATTCAAGAGCTCCGTGCATATCTCCTGTATTCGCCTTGCAAAGCCCCATTTCATTAAGAGTGTCTACCTGTGAAGGATTTACCTCAAGCACTCTTCTGAAGAACGACATTGCATTCTTGAAATCTCCAATCTGTCTTAAAGCCACTCCAGTCATAAAGTCGAGGTTCCACCATTTTTCATATTTTTCAGTCAGAGGCAGAAGCTTTTCAAGTCCTTTTCTAGGCTCTCCGTTCAGAATTAACTCGCAGCCCTCTTCATAGATTACGTCATTCTCTATAGCCTCAAGCATATTTCTTACTTCATCTCCGACTTCAGGCACTGCTCCAGTTTCAAGAAATTTCTCCCATGATTCTTTGGCTTTTATATTCTTATTATACGCTTTATAGTAATACCCGAGCTTATAATGCGCATTCGGGAATATTCCTTCTTCATCCTTATCTCTTACTTCTTCCATTTTTTCCATAGCTTCTGTGAGGAAAATAGTGCCTAAATCTTTATTGTCTTCATCATAAAGTCTCTTGGCTTTCTCTTCAAGTGCTATAGAATAGTTGTATATTGCGTAAAGATTGTTCTTGTTCAGTGCATATGCGGCTCTGAAATAAATCATTCCTTTATCTAGTTCGCCTTTCTGAACACATTCATTTCCAGTGTTTATTATAACTGATTCTATTTCTTTGCTGAAAGCCTTGAGTATTTCTTTATATTTATCCGCATAAGGGAAACTTTCATCTATTCCGATTGTGTAAATCATTCCGTCGACCATATCGTTGAATTTCATTCTGTCTGCAGCTTCTTTGACATTGTCTATAAGGTCGTCCATAGGTATCGGAAGCGGAAGACCGCCTGTAACTATATATCCGTTTACATTTATTTCTGCATCTTTTTTAAGTTCTATAAATGATACTTTGTTTCTGTATTTCAAAAAATAATCTTTAAGTTTATCCAAATCTTTCACCTCGAATGCTTTATTTGTATCTTAAATATATTGTATATCTTTTGCTCTTCTCAATCAATCGGCATTATCTGTCTGTTATATCGGACAGTTCCGATTTTATAATAGCCCTTTCAGGTTTGTTGTAAATAAATGCATATACTTTTTTCTTTTCTTCTCTGTCTGCATTTTCTATATCGTATCTGAATTCATCTACATATATGAATCTAGTTATCTTGTTTCTGTCTCTTTCCGTAAATTCCGGAAAATATTTTTCTCTGACTTCATCACTCGATATGAATTCCGTTCTTATATCTCTCATTTCGCTGTCGCTTTTAAATCTCAAAAATCCTGGAATATTCGGTGATTTCGTATTTCTTGCAAAATCGAATCTCAGCATATCTTCTATAAGCGGCTTTTCCAGTTTCCCCTCATCTAAAAGAAAATCGTAAATATGCTTATACTGAGCCTTTTTCCCTCTGGCCGCATCATAAAAACCTCTGTCTCTAGAATAGAAAGAGAACTTCTCGAAGAAATCGAATGCAGATTCATAGTCCTCAATTGCTATTTCAAGCGACTTTTCAAAGTCGTTCTCATTTCCGTATATCTCTACAAGCTCTTCTATGTCTTTCAGTTTAAGCATCTCGTCATAACTCATATAGTCAGTTTCCATTATCTCATAGGGCGATTTGTCCAGATATTTAAAACCGTGCTTTTCAGTTTCAGCTCTCATAGCCGATCCTTTAAGCAGCTTCAGAAATCCCAGCTGAAGCTTGTCCGGCTTCAGTCCGTACACATCATTGAAAGACTTTTTAAATGATTCATATCCTTCATATGGAAGTCCTGCTATTAAATCGAGATGCAGATGTATATTTCCGAGCTTTTTTATCTTAGTAACTGCATCGCTCAGCTTCTCAAAATCGGTAGTACGCGCAACATCCGATATAGTTCTGTCATTCGTCGACTGAACTCCTATTTCGAACTGAAACAGACCTTCCGGCATCTTCGAAAGAAATTCTATGAAATCGTCATCTATCAGATGAGCTGTTACTTCAAAATGGAAATTGCTCACTCCGTTGTCATTCTGATATGCAAATTCCATTATCTGTTTTGAATACTCGACTTTGGCATTGAAAGTTCTGTCTATGAATTTAACCTGTTTCACTCTTCCGTCTATGAATATTTTCAGTTCTCTGAGCACTCTGTCTATAGGAAAAAATCTCAGTCCGTCTATCGTGGAAGACAGACAGAATTTACAGCTGAAAGGACATCCTCTTGAACTTTCATAATATATTATCTTATTTTCATACTCGCTTAAATCTTCAGTATATATCTCCGGAATTTCTCCGAGATCTTTCATTACGGGTCTTGGAGGATTTATAATTATCTCTCCTTCTTTTCTATAGGCGAGATTTCTTATAGTCTGAACTTCTCTTTTTCCTTCAATAAATTCCAGAAATTCTGAAAATGCCTCTTCTCCTTCTCCGTAAAGTATATAATCTATCTCTTCAACTTCCTCCATAAGCTCTTTTATCTCAAAACTGACTTCAGGCCCTCCTAAAGCCACCTTCATTTCAGGTCTTACGAGTTTTAAAGCTCTTACTATATCTATTATTTCATTCACATTCCATATATATACTGAAAAGCACAGAATATCAGGCTTTTTCCTGTATATTTCGCCTATTACACTGTTTATATTCTGATTAATCGTATATTCAGCTATTTCTAAATCTCTCTTTTCATCCATCTTTTCTGCATAGGCTTTTAAATATCTTAAAGACAGTGCAGTATGGATAAATTTCGAGTTCAGAGTCGATAGAATTACTTTCATCTCTGCACCTCTTATCTATTTTGTTCCTATTTATCCAAAAACAATGCTATAATATATATAATAATATCATATAATGGTTGGAGGATAAAATGCAGGATTTTGACAGAATTACTATATCAGAGATTTCTAAGAACGATATGCTTATGATTATAGAAGCGCTTGAATACACTGGAAAACATACTGAAATCCAGGAATTCATAAACTTAAAAAACAGCATTATAAAGGAGCTCAGTGATTTAACTGAATCTACGGAAGAAGAGTTCCTTGAAAATCTGAAAAAATATGTAGCAGAAGGAAAATAAAAGCTCAGAGATTGTATTTCTCTGAGCTTTTCTCTATTTATATTCTTATTATAATCTTAAATTTTCATCATCTTAACTTTCTGAAAAACCTGTATTTTCCTGATTTTGAAACTACGTATCTCAGTTCAAAACCGTCTTTTTCTTCTATCTTTTTAAGAACAGAATCTCCTAGAACGGAATTTCTGAATCTCTCCCCTTCTCTTAAAGAATATACGGAAGCATCATCTTTCTTTTCAAATTTAAGACTCTCAGGCGATATTCTCCCCTTTCTGAGCCTTCCCAGATAATTTCCTATGCTTCTGAGATATCCGCTGTCTAAATCTGCATCATCGGATATGAACCCGCATATTTTTGAAAGTCCTCTGTCTTCCCCGCTTTCTTCAGAAAGAAATCTGTATATTTCTTTTAGAAATTTCAAATACTCCGATTCTTCTTCATTGTCAAAGGCGCTATTCACTCTGTCCATTTTCTGAAGAAGCTCTATCCTGTTCCGTTCAAAATTTATTATATACAGTTTATCATTCTCTTTATTCACAGTCTTGAGAAGTTCTGAAGTATTTATTCCTATCAGAATTTCTTTCAGTTCTGAAAACATCTCGTCAAAATTCTTGCTTTCTATAAATTCAGATATTATAAATCCCGCTGAAACTGATACTAAAAAGCTTTTTATATTCTCAGTTATAAAATACGAAGATTTGAAAATCTCCTGAACCGCTTTTTCTGAATTCTCATTCGCTATGAAAATCGGAACTGCTCTTACAGGCGCCGACTCATCGAAATCTTTTCCTCTTCTGCCTCTCAGCGCAAAATCATTAAGTGCAGAGTTTCCGCCTGCTCTGTATCCTGTCCAGAGTTTAAGCTCCTCCGAAAACCTCTCATAGTTCACGCAGTTTCCTCCGCTGCTTTCAGGAACTAATGACCTTACTGTCATCATAAATATCTGATAATAGTAGCTTGGGGATTTCTCTGCAAGTTCACTCTGAAATCCTCTTAAAACAAGATTTTCTATATCTTTCTCCTTCAAGAAATCTCTCCTTTCAGGATTTTTAAACTACATCTTCTCCGGAACGTCTATTCCTAACAGTCCTAATCCGCTTTCAAGAACTGTTTCAGCAGATTTAACTACTAGCGCTCTTGCAAGCTTAGTCTCATCGTCTGCGCTCATTATAGGGCATTCATGATAGAATCTGTTGAAATCATGTGCAAGATCTAAAAGATATCTTGAGATAAATGAAGGCTCATTTTTCTCCATAGCTGAAACCACAACTTCATTGAATCTTTCAATCTGTCTTACAACATTGACAGCTGATTCATCTGTAACTTTAGAATAATCAGCTTTTTCAGCATCAAGCTCTATATCAAGCTTCTCAAGAATGCTCTTTGCTCTTACGCATGTATACTGAAGATAAGGTCCTGTCTCTCCTTCAAAGCTCAGCATTCTGTCCCAGTTGAATACTATATCTTTTATCTTATTATTGCTGAGGTCGTTGAATATTACTGCTCCTATTCCAACAATTTTCGCAACTTCATCTTTATTTTCAAGTTCAGGGTTCTTCTCTTCTATAGTCTCTTTAACTTTCTCTATAGATTTAGAAAGAAGATCTTCAAGGAGTATTACATTTCCCTTTCTTGTCTGAAGTTTTCCCTCTTCAGTGCTCACTCTTCCGAAAGGAGTGTGAATAAGATCTTCTGCCCAGTCGTATCCCATCAGCTCTATTACCTTGAACCACTGTCTGAAGTGAAGGTTCTGAGCATAGTCAGTTATATATATAGCTTTGTCGAAATTATATTCTTTCTGTCTGTAAAGAGCCGCCGTTATATCTCTTGTAGCATAAATAGTAGTTCCGTCGCTTTTAACTATCAGACATGGAGGCATATCGTATTCTTCAAGGTCTACTACTAAAGCCCCTTCGCTCTCTGTCAGAACTCCTTTTTCTTTCATAAGCTCTATAGCGTCGTCCATCTTGTCTTCATAGAAAGACTCTCCTGTATTGTAGTCGAATTCGACTTTAAGAAGAGAGTATATTCTGTTAAATTCTTCAAGACTTAATTCCACGAACCATTCCCATATTCTCTTAGCTTCAGGATCTCCGTCTTCAAGTTTTTTGAACCATGCTCTTCCTTCATCTTCAAGCTCAGGATTGTCTTCACATTCATCATGGAATTTAACGTAAAGCTTCTGAAGAGTCTTTATAGGCTCTTTTTCTATCTCTTCGTCGTCTCCCCATTTCTTGTAAGCGCAAATCATCTTTCCGAACTGAGTTCCCCAGTCTCCAAGGTGATTTATTCCTATCGCATTGTAGCCTAAGAATGAGTATATTTTATAAAGCGAATTCCCTATAACTGTAGATCTAAGGTGTCCTACGTGGAAAGGCTTCGCTATATTAGGAGATGAATAGTCTATAACTATGTTCTTTCCTTCTCCCATGCTGCTCTTTCCGTAGTCTTCGCCTTCTTTTATAACTTCTTTTACAGTGTTCTCAACCATGAGTTCCTTATCTACAAAAAAGTTTATATATCCTCCGACATTTTCAATCTTGCTGAATCCTTCAAGACCCTGAAGTTTTTCCGCAAGTTCTTCTGCAATCATATTCGGAGATTTTCTGAACACTTTTGCAAATCTGAAACATGGAAGAGCGTAGTCTCCCATATCAAAATTAGGCGGTATTTCTATTGACGCTTCTACATCTTCTCTTTCTATGCCTTCTGTGTTCTTGAGTATTTCTTCTATAATGACTTCTTTAAAATCCAAAAACTTTCCCTCCTGCTCTTTTAAGCCGCAGATTCTCGTCTGCGGCTCTTTATTTTTCTATTTCTATTCTTCAGCTTTCAAATCTTCTTCCGTTATTATTTCTATCCCATTCTCTGAAAGAAGCTGAGCTGCTATTCCGTTTCCTTCTTTTAATGTTCCGGTGAATGTTCCATCATATATTTTACCATAACCGCATGACGGTGACTTAGCTTTAAGTACAGCTTTTTTTATATTATTTTCTTCTGCGAGTTTTAAAGATATTTCTGCACCTTTTTTAAAGTATTCTGTAAAATCGTCTCCATCTTTTGAAATCACACTGTCTCTTACTATTTCAGACGGACATCTCGGTGTCGGAAGTCCTCCCATGACTTCCGGACAGATTTTCACATATCCTTCTTTCTCACAGAGCTTTATAACATCTTCATTTCTGTTGTTACCTCCGCTGTATTTGCAGTCGTCTCCCATAAGACATGCGCTTACAATATACATAATATCACCTTGAACCTTTCCTATTCTCTCAGCGTGACTACTGTGACTCCTGTCCCGCCTTCTCCGAATTTTCCAAGTCTCTGAGACTTCACATGTCTGTGATGTTTCAGGACATCGTTTATTCCGGCTCTCAATGCGCCTGTTCCCTTTCCGTGTATTATACTGACTTCTTTAAGTCCTGAAAGGTATGCATCGTCCAGATATTTATCTATTTCAAACGTCGCTTCTTCAACATTGAGCCCTCTTATATCTATTTCATTTTTAACCGATTTGCTCTTCTTGCTTATCATGTTCTTAGCATATCTGCTCGTAGCTTTCTGCGCCTTTTTCTTCGATATTTCTATAGTGTCGAGAGGAACCGCAATTTTCATAACTCCTATCTGAACCATAACGTTTCCGTTGGAATCGACAGGAGAAACTACTGTTCCTTCCTGATCTAGAGAAAGCACTCTTACCTGTTCGCCGACTTTCACATCTTCAAGAGGCTTTGCTGATGTCTTAGAAAGAATTTTTTCAGTCATGCCCGTATCTATTCCGTCGAGTCTGTTGTTCAGTTTTTTCTTTGCTTTATCGAGTCTTTCTTTTTTCTCTTCTTCAATCTCAAAAGTGACATCTTTAATTTCTTTAAGCGCCTCTTCCGATTCTTTCTTTGCTTTAGAAATTATTCTTCTTGCATCTCTCTTCGCTTTAGCTATTATATCGTCTTTATTGTCTTCAAGTATTCTCTTCTGTTTCTCAAGTTCTTCTTTCAGAGTCTTTATTTCAAGCTCCATTCTCTTAGTCTCTTCTCTTGACTTTTCCGCTTCTCTTCTGTCTTCTTCAAGACCGCCTAGAATCTCTTCAAATTCTATATTCTCAGTAGTTATAAGAGACTTGGCTCTGTCTATTATATGCTCCTGAAGTCCCAGTCTTCTCGATATTTCAAATGCATTCGATTTTCCAGGAACCCCTATTAAAAGCTTATACGTAGGACTGAGAGTCTTCACATCGAATTCCACTGACGCATTCTCTATTCCTTCTTTCGAAAGAGCATAAAGCTTGAGCTCGCTGTAGTGAGTAGTCGCTACAGTTCTGATCTGTCTGTCGAAAAGATAGTCCAGTATCGCTATAGCAAGAGCCGCTCCTTCTGTAGGATCGGTTCCCGCTCCAAGCTCGTCAAAAAGAACAAGCGAATTGTCTTCTATCTCATTCAGCATATCAACTATATTAGTCATATGAGATGAAAATGTGCTCAGACTCTGCTCTATACTCTGTTCATCACCTATATCGGCAAATACATTCTTAAACACGCCGAGTTCGCTTCCAGAGTCTGCAGGTATCTGAAGTCCCGCCTGAGCCATCAGAGTAAGCAGACCTACAGTTTTAAGCGTAACAGTTTTACCCCCTGTATTAGGTCCTGTTATAACTATAGTATTAGTAGGATCTCCTAAATAGAAATCACTCGCTACAACTTCTTTTTTATCTATTAAAGGGTGTCTGCCTTTCTTTATATTTATCTTCCCTTTTGAATTCACTACAGGCGGAGTCGCATCCATATCTATTGCGAGTTTCGCCTTTGCGAATATAAAATCGAGTCTTCCCAGAAGTCTCAGGTTGTACATTATTTCTCTGTGCACTTCTCCGACTTTCGCTGTAAGCTCCTCAAGTATTCTTTCAATCTCCTTGTTTTCAGCTATATGAAGCTCTCTTAATTCATTGTTGAGATTTACTACGTCCATAGGCTCTATGAAGAGAGTTGCTCCGCTTGCAGACTGGTCATGAACTATACCCTTTATAACATTTCTGTATTCCTGTCTTACAGGAACGACATGTCTTCCCTCTCTTATAGTGACTATTGCGTCCTGAAGATATTTTCTGTTCTCCGTAGAATTTATCAGAGAATTAAGTCTGTTTCTTATACTTTCATTTTTGGAATTTATATTTCTCCTTATGTTTCTCAGAGCCGGACTTGCGTCTGAAGATATTTCATCCTCACCGGCTATTGCATTAAAAATGTCTTCTTCTATATCTCTGAAAACCTCTATTTTTTCAGCTATCTCTTCAAGTATATTTATATCTTCAAATTTATCTTTTTTTGTAAGAAATCCTCTTACTCTTCTGCCTGCTCTCAGCCCTCCGGCAATCCTTACAAGAGCGCCGGGTGAAAGCATTCCGCCTTTGGATGAAAGTTTGAGCTCATTTCTCGTATCATAAAGCCCTCCAAACGGCGGCGCTGATTCCTTGACTATTATTCTGTAAGCTTCATCAGTCTCTTTCTGTGCAAGTTTCACTTTATCCAGATTAGACGACGGCTTCAGCTCTTCAGCCATCTTTCTTCCAAGCTCAGAATCAGTCCTCTTCTGAAGCAGTTCGAGGACTTTATAGTATTCCAGCACTTTCAGCGTTTTTTCCTTCAAAAAATCACCTCAAATTTATTCTACTCCTCTATTGTAATGACCTTTCGTAATAGAGGATTTAAGTCCGTTATCCATTATAAATCTGTCTATATTTATGTCTTCATCATTTTCTGCAATTCTCCAGTATAAATCCTGGATCTCTTCTATCATTTCTTCATCTTTATTGAATTCCAGCTTTATAAGCGGTATTCTGCTTTTCTTTATCCTGTCTATATACTCAGGAACAAAAAGAATTTTAGAATTCAGAATATGAGTCACATTTCTATTTCTGACTATAGAAAAATCCATGTCCATTCTGTCTTTAAGGCTGTATCCGGATTTCAGACTGCAGTTCAGGCAGTCTCTGTCAGGTCCGCATTTTTTCACAAGAGCCATAGGACAGTTCTTCATAGTCATCAGCTTCAGATAGCCGTAGCCTATAACTTCAAATCTGTACTCTATATCATCTGTAATATCTTTTATTTCATTCATATTCAGTTCCGGTGAAAGACCTATTCCGCAAGCTCCTGAATCTATCAGAAATTTCACAGCTTCTTCATTGTAAATATTGAATGAAGAGTCTGCATGTATCTTGATACCGCTGAAATTTCTCTTAATCATTTCAAGTGAACCGATATTTGAAACAGACACTCCGTCTATATCACTTTTTATATTTTCAGCAGTCATTAAGATATCGCTGATATCACCGTCATCTATTATCTTTGGAAGTGAAAGATACGTTTCAAAATCGTATTTTTCTTTCTTCTCTTTCACATAATCAATTATATCAGATAATTCTGCCCCATAAGGTATATACAGTCTCGACAGCTTGCTGAAATCGAGTCTTTTAATCTGACTGAACTTCTCTGCTGACACGGATATTCCTGTTCCTGTATATTTGAAATCCGTTTTCTCTGACTTCGTCATTTCAGTTTCTCTGATTTCTTCCCCGTCAGACGATTTCAGTTCACTCTCATTTTTTTCCGCATCTCTTATGAGCATTTCAAGCTGTTCTGCAGCCTCTCTTCTCATAGAGTTTATCACACTTACCGGCATGAAAGCTCCCTCATCTAAATCAGCCTTCAGACTTCTGAATTCAAACACAGTGTCGTTCAGTTTTCTAAGCTGATCTTTTATTCTTTCTTCATCTATTCCCGCTTTTTTGGCTTTTTCCACTTGAGACTCTCCGGTCACTGTAACCGAAAGCCCCTGTGAATCTGCTTTTAACAGAGGAATTTCTCCTATTCTGACTTTCATCTCAAAATCTGCCGGCTTTCTTATTATATCTTTTTCTCCGATATAATTTTCTTTTATCTTCTCGTCCAGATCTTTATCAAAAGTTTTATAGAGCTTAGCGCCTTCTCTTATCGGTCTGTAAGTCATTATCTCCACTATCTGATTCTTTTTCGCTCTCTCTTTTTCTTTTCTGTTCACGAATATCTTATCAACATTGAAATAGTCTTCATATCCGTCAGGATTGTCTGCACTGAGTCCGTCGCCTTTTCTCAGCTCATAATCCAGCTTAATTTTAGTCTTTCCTCTTCTAGTTTCCTGAGCCTGTCCTATATAAGTCCCTCTATTATTCGGTTTGTCTAAAGAAATATAGTCTCTTCCAAAATCTCCTCCGAGAAATCCTTTGGTAAATCCTCTGTTGAATATCTTTCTGATATCTTCTCTGTCCTCATCGTCTATTTTATCCTGTCTCTTTCCAAGATGAGAGTCTATGGCTTTTCTGTATTTATTTACAATCAGAGCGACATATTCGGGTTTTTTCATTCTGCCTTCAATCTTGAAAGAATCCACCCCTATATCTATCAGCTTCCCTATATTGTCGACTGTGTTCAAATCTTTAGGACTTATTATATAGTTTCCGCCGAGCTCTATTTCTCTTCCGCTCTCATCCTCTGTAAGAGTGAACGGCATTCTGCATGTCTGAGCGCATCTTCCTCTATTGCCGCTTCTTCCTCCGATTACACTGCTCATAAGACACTGTCCTGAATACGAAACGCATAAAGCGCCGTGCACGAACACTTCAAGCTCTGCATCCGTATTCTTCTTTATATATTCTATCTGACTGAGTGTCAGTTCTCTTGCAAGAACCGTTCTCTCAAGTCCTTTCTCTTTTAAAAAGTTCACTCCGAAACTGTTAGTAATCGTCATCTGAGTGCTTCCGTGCATTGTCAGTTCCGGAAATTCATTTTTTACAATATTTATGACCCCGAGGTCCTGAACTATTAAAGCATCTGGTCTGACCCTATTCAGTATCTGAAGATATTCTCTAAGTTCTTTCAGTTCGCATTCTTTAATAGATATATTCAGTGTCACATATACTTTAACTCCCCTGTCATGAGAGTATTTTATAGCCTCTTTAAGCTCCTCTTCTCCGAAGTTCGACGCGTACTGTCTTGCATTGAACATCTTTCCTCCGAGGTATACGGCATCTGCGCCGTTATTTATGGCAGCATAGAGAGATTCCATGCTGCCTACGGGAGCTAATAATTCAATTTTTTTCATTGTATTCCACCTAACTTTTCAGCGGAATAATCCCCTGATTTTTTATATTTATTATAAGCCTCTATTTTTCCTCGCTCGCTTTTTCTTCACTTGCTTCTTTTCCGCTTATTTCTTCTTCAGCCCTGTCTTCAGATTTTTCTTTGCTATTTTCAGACTTCATCTTGAATATCTTGTCCTGAAGCTCTTTAATTTTTCTTTCATTCTGCTTAATAGAGCTGTCTCTTATTTCAAGAGTCTTCTCCTGCTCAGTAACTTTCTTCTGAAGTTTTCCATTCTCTTTCTGAATTTTTCTTATTTCATTTTTAAGTTCTTCTATTTCTGAAGAACTGTCTTCTCTGCTTGTTTTTCTGCTTTCTCCGCTCTTAAGAGCCTGTATCTCTTTTTCTTTCTCTTTTAAAAGATTTTCATATTTTTCAATTCTTTTGTTGCATTCTATTACTTCTTTTTCAAATCTGCCTGAAGTCTTTTTAAACTCTTCATACTCTTCGTAAACCTCTGTAGCTTTCTTGATTATATCTTCATATTTGTTTCTATTTTTTACATATCTGTCGGCTATGCTGAATGCTCCGAGTATGTATGCCATATCACTTGGCAGCTTTCTGTTTCCATGTGAAGCTTCAGAAATAGCCTTGTCAACTATTTCAGCTATTTTTAAAACTGTCTCTTCACTTTCTGTACTTATCATATTTATAGCTTTTCCATCTATTCTAACTGGCACTTTAATTTTTTCAGCCATGATATCACCCTTCCTTATATATATTATATCCTCTTTAGGATATTACATCAATATTGCATATATTCCGTATTTAAGCTGACATTTCAGTATCTCTAAAAAAATATGCTGCAGAAAAAATCTGCAGCATCTATACATTCTTTAGCTTCTTAAATGAGCATCTAGTTCTTTTTCTAATGCGTCTACAACTTTCTTGTGAACTGGAACTACTTCTTCATCAGTAAGCGTTCTCTCATCTGAGTTATACTGTATTGAATAAGCTATGCTCTTCTTGCCTTCTTCTATCTGATCACCTTCATAGACGTCAAACATCTCAATATTTTTAACGAGTGCTCCTCCGTTTTCTTTTATAACTCTCTCTATATCTTTAACCATCACTTCTCTGTCAACTATTAAAGCTATATCTCTAGTTATAGAAGGATATTTTGGAAGCGGTCTGTATTTCTTAGTTCCGCCCTTTAAGAAGAACATTCTGTTGAAATCGAATTCAGCAAGGTACGCTCTCTGTTTAAGGTCGTAATTTTCCTGAACATCAGGGTGAACTTCTCCGAAAACTCCAAGGTAGTAGTTTTCACATACTATAGAAGCCGCTCTTCCCGGATGGAATGTAGGATTGTTTTCTTCTCTCACGTATTCATAATTTTCTATTCCCATCATCTGGAACAGTTCGTCTATAACGCCTTTCATTGTGAAGAAATCTCCTTCTCCATACATACCCATTGAAAGAATTCTTCTCTCTTTAGGAAGTGTTTCTACCGGAAGTTCATTCGGTATGAATATATTTCCTATTTCATAAGTGAATATTGAAGGAACCCCGTATCTGCTGTTTCTCACAAGAACGTCCATAGTATTTCCCATAAGTGTAGTTCTCATAACTGAATAGTCCTCTCCAAGAGGATTTTTTATCTTAACATAGTTTCTTAAAACACTGCTTTCAGATATATTCAGTTTGTCGAACTGTGAAGGACTTACAAATGAATAAGTCATAATCTCGTTCAGACCCATAGAAGTCAGAGCGTTTTTAGCCCAGTCCTGCTTATTTCTTATACAAGATTTTCTCCCTCTTTTTATAACTCCTGTGAGAGGTTTAGCTTCTATATTGTCGAATCCGTACATTCTTGCAATTTCCTCTATTATATCTTCAGGAATGCTTATATCTCTTCTGAATGTAGGAACTTTTGAAACTATAGAATCTCCTGATTTTTCAGATTCTATTTCAAGATAGTTAAGGATATTTAGAATTTTTTCTTCTCCTATATCCTGTCCTATAAGATCATTTATTTTCTCTATTCTGACTTTCACTTCTTTTTCTTCAGGCATATTTCCTTCTACAGACATATATCCTCCGACTACTGTACCTGCTCCTATTTCTTCTATAAGAGCGCATACTCTGTCTCCTGCCATTTTTGCAAGATTTGCATCAAGACCTTTTTCAAATCTGCTTGAAGCTTCAGTTCTAAGTCCAAGTTTTTTTGATGTAAGTCTTACAGATTTTGCGCTGAAACATGCAGATTCTATTAGTATATTCTTGGTTTCAGGAGTGACTTCACTGTCCAGTCCTCCCATAACTCCTGCTATAGCTATCTGCTCTTTTCCGTCGTTTATCATAAGCATAGAGCTGTCAAGAGTTCTCTCTGTATCGTCTAGAGTCTTGAATTTGTCTCCGTCAGAAGCTCTTTTAACTACTATCTTTTTATCTGCAAGATTGTCTAAATCGAAAGCGTGAAGCGGCTGTCCGAGCTCAAGCATTACATAGTTAGTTATATCTACTATATTGTTTATAGGTCTCATTCCGGCTTCCATAAGTCTAGTCTGAATCCACAGCGGAGACTCTCCTATTTTAACGTCTTTTACAACTCTCGCATAATATGCTTCGCAAAGATCTTTGTCTTCAACTTCAAGTCCGTTGAAATAGTCTTTTATATCTCCTTCTTCATTTTCAATTTCAGTTGAAGGATATTCTATTTTTCTCTCTATAGCGGCTCCTGTTTCTCTAGCCATTCCCACTATTGAAAGACAGTCCGGTCTGTTAGGAGTTATCTCGAATTCTATGACTTCGTCGTCCATTCCGAGAACGTCTCTTATATCTGCTCCTAATTCAACATCGTCCTGTATTAAAAGAACTCCGTCTCTGTATTCTTTAGGTATAACTGAATCTGAATATCCCAGCTCTTCATACGAGCAGAGCATACCGTTTGATTCCACACCTCTCAGTTTTCCCTTCTTTATTTTCATTCCTATTGGAAGTTTTGAACCTACTAGCGCTACCGGAACCGTATCTCCTTCTGAAACGTTCGGCGCCCCTGTAACTATCTGAAGAAGCTCATCTTCTCCTATATTTATTCTAGTTATAACTAATTTGTCCGCGTCAGGGTGTTTTTCTATCTTCTCTATCTTCCCTACAACTACTTTAGTTACACCTTTATCCACATTTTCTATAGATTCAACGTGTGAACCCGATTCATTCAGTTTGTCGGCTAACTCTCTCATATCGTAGCCGTCTGTATCTATATATTCTTTCATCCAATTAACTGGTACGAACATTTAATTTCCTCCTATTTGCTTTTAATTAGTATTTATATATTAATTCCGAATTAGAACTGGTCTAAGAATCTCTTGTCGTTTTCAAACAGAAGTCTTATATTGTCTATTCCGTATTTAACCATAGCTATTCTGTCAAGACCCAGTCCGAATGCGAATCCGCTGTATTCTTCTGAATCTATTCCGCAGTTCTCAAGCACTTTAGGATGGACCATTCCGCATCCCAGAAGTTCCATGCTCCAGCCTGTATCTCCGCATGAAGGACATCCCTTTCCTCCGCAGTCGAAACACTGAACGTCTACTTCAACACTCGGTTCTGTGAATGGGAAGTAGTGCGGTCTGTATCTCGTTTCAAGCTGGCTTCCGAATATCTCTCTTATGAAAAGATCTATAGTGTCCTTAAGATTAGCCACACTCACTTTCTTGTCTATAACCAGACCTTCAAGCTGGTGGAACATAGGCGAGTGTGTATCGTCAACGTCGTCGAATCTGAACGTTCTTCCTGAAGAAACTATTCTTATAGGAGGTTTAGTGTTCTCCATAACTCTTATCTGAACTGGTGAAGTGTGAGTTCTCAGTAAAAGATCTTTAGTTATATAGAAAGTGTCCGACTCGTCTCTTGACGGGTGATTATCCGGTGAATTAAGCGCATCGAAGTTATGGTATACGTCTTCTATCTCCGGTCCTTCAACTATATCAAATCCCATGTTCTGGAAAGTAGTCTCCAGTTCTTCTATAACCTGAACTAGAGGATGTCTGTGTCCTAATACAGGTTTTTTTCCCGGCATAGATATATCAAGTCTTTCTGATTTTATCTTTTCAGCCTTTATTCTCTCTTTCAGAGATGTTCTTACCTCATCAAGTTTAGTTTCTATGCTTTCTCTAACTTCATTTGAAAGCTGACCCATAACAGGTCTCTCTTCTTTAGAAAGTTTTCCCATTCCTCTGAGTATTTTAGTAAGCAGTCCTTTCTTTCCTAAATACTCAACTCTGACTTTCTCAAGTTCATCAATAGACGCAACTGAGTCTATTTTTTCTAGCGCCTCTTTTTTAATCTGGCTTAACTGCTCTTTCAACTATAACCCCTCTTTTCTAAATTATTTATAATTTTCTCAGAAAATAAAAAAGCCCCGTCCCCAATAAGGGACGAAGCGAATTTCCGTGTTACCACCCTAGTTATCCGCAAATAGCAGCGAATCACTCAAAAATTTTAACGGCATTACCGGCAAAGCCTATTCTTTCAGAACAGCAATCTGAAATTTCAGCCCGCAGCTCCGGAGTGAATTTCTCTTAAGGAAGCGGACAGCTCTCAGCAGTACTGTCCTCTCTGTGTTTTTCCCAGATACTTAATCTCCTTCAAAGCTTTTAAATATCAATTTTCTGTACTCTATATCAATCTCTTATATGCTTTTCTATTTCCAATAATAATTATAGCATATTTTTCTTGAATTTACGAACTTTTGATCTTCTTAATCATTTTTCAGCTCTTCTATTTTTTCTTCTACTGTATCTTTAAGCTCTTCAGCTTCAATATCTACCTCTTCCCATCCGTCAAATTCATCCAGACTTCTGAGAACAGGTTCAGAACCTTCCATATATTCAAATCCAACATGAGCAAACTGGGCTCTCTCTTCTACACCTGTCTCTTTGTCTCTGACAGAAAGTCCCGGATTTTCATCTCTTCTCAGCTTGTCTCCTTCGCTCAGTCCAAGAGTATTTCCTTTTCTGTCCAGATATTCCTTTCCCGGATTGACTCTTTCATATCTTATTATATCTTTATCATCGATTTCTATTTCTTCATTCGTTTTTGTATTTCTGAATTTTCTCATAAAACTTCCTCCTCGCTTATTCTTCTTAAATATTGATTACCACATAATATCAGATATATAACAGTATTAAACAAAGTTTAAGCTGTCTTATATAAAATTTACAGTATACTGTTTCAGATTTTCTATTTTCCGTAAAGTTCCTGTTTATTTATCTTGTCAAATTCGCCCACAGGAGACTCTGCTTTAAATCTCTCCATCGTGACCATACCGTCACTATCGAACTGCCCGAAGTCAGAATAGAAATGCATCTCTCCCGTTACATAGTCGTAGAAAAAATATTTAAGCGACTCGTCTGTACTCTTTCCTGAAGCCGCTTTAAGACTTTCATCGCTGAATGAACCTATAGGTCCTGCTGGAAGTCCTTCACTGTAATAAGTATTGTATCCGCTTTCTATTTCTGTATCATCGTAAGTAAGATACGGTCTCTGATAGCCGAGCGCATACTCCGCAGTTACACATGACTGAAGCTTTGAACCTTCTGAAAGTCTGTTTAAAAAAACATCAGCAGTTTCCTGTCTGTGTTCTCCCCCGAGACATTCAGCTTCTATTACTGAAGCCAGAATTATTCTTTCCTGTGCCGTAAGACTGTTTAAGTTCGTCACAGCCGCTTCTATATCACTGTATCTCTTTTCTGTTTCATCTATAAATTTCTTCATCTGCTCATTGAGACTTTCCTCTGTTATATCATGTTCTCCTGGAGAAATCATTCCCTCCATCTTTCTGAATCCTTCAGCTTCAGGACTTATCAGTTCAGACTCCGCATTTGAAAATACTTCTTTCACTTCCTCTTCAGTTATGCCGTAAACTTCTGAAATTTCAGGAATTATATCTCTTTCAAGCTGAGCTCCGTTTATGACTTCTATTTTTCCTAGAACCTCTTTCTGTTCTTTTTCCTCATTGGCTGAAGAACTGATTTCCTCTTTCTGGTTTTCTGCAGCTTCAGTTTTTTCTGAACTTTCCCCTGTTTCAATATTTTCAGTTTTCGTATTTTGAGAACAGCCTGGAAATACGGCAAGTCCCAATGCCAGAACTGCTGCTAAAAATTTTTTCATCTATATTATCCGGCTGAACTGCCGGAACCCTCCTCTCAAAATCTATTTAAAAAAACTTTCCTTTACGATGCGTTCAGGTATGCCTATATATTTTTCTCGTTCAGGATTTTCAAAAGCTCTGAAGAATGTCTTTTCTTTCTTCGAAAACATAGTATCCATTTCATGATGTCTGCTGTTGTCAGAATAATAAAATTTATAAGAAATCTCATCATCGCTTACATCCGGTCCGTCCGGTGTCAGCATATCATCCCATGTCAAATCTATTATATTATTCGTATTGAATCTCGTATCGACATTCCATTCATGAAGTCCTATATACTCGTAATTTTCGTCGTAGGCTTCACCCCATGCAGTTCTCACAGGAAGATTGTTTCTGTCTGCAAACAGCTGATAAAGTCCCGCATAAGCTTTGCAGAGCCCTTCGCCCCCGCTTATTATAGAATAAGGCGAGGAGATTATAACTCCCTTGCTGTTAACCCACGAATCGTTCACTGTATAAGTCGATCTTCTTATTATGCCGTCATGGAAAAACTTCAGCTTCTCATCAACAGTCATCTCTGAAGCAAAATCACTTATATAGTCTACCCACTGATCTGCAATCATCTGATCTTCCGGCGTTATCCATGTCTCTATATTTATAACACATTCATCGTCGTCATAAACTATTATATCTAAAGAAGGATCTTCAACTATTATGCAGAGCTGATAAGTTCCTTTAAGCGCTTTATTCAATGAATCCATCACTATCTCTTTTGCTTCTTTCTTGTTTTTCACACCTCTGAATCTCGTGGACTTGAATCTTATAGGATAAAACTCTCCGTGATGATAATGTCTCAGAACTTCATCCCTCAGCTCATCATAATTAGAATTATCCAAATCCAGAACGAAACTGTCGTTCTTCTGTTTAAGCCTTCTGAGCACGCTCGCAATCTCGGCTCTAGTGACTTTTCCTTCCGGTCTGAAACTCCCGTCTTCGTAACCTTCCAAAATTCCGCCGAGTTCATTTATATCACTTTCAGCAAAAGAATTTCCAGTGTCACTGAAACTCTTATTGTATTCTATATCCGGAACCATTATTTTCCTCGCTATAGAGGCAAGCTCTGCTCTAGTTATAGTATTTTCCGGTCTGAAAGTTCTGTCGGGATATCCGTTTATATATTCTCTTCTGAGCATAAACGATATGTACTCAGTGCTCCATCTGTCTTTTACATCTGTAAGAGTCAGAGAATGTCTCGAGAATTTTCTGCCGAGTGAAAGAATTTTTGCCGCCTCTTCTCTTGTAACATAGTTGTCAGGTCTGAAGCTTCCGTCTCCATAGCCTGATATATATCCGTTTTTAGCCGCCCATTTAATATTATCGTATCCCCAGTGTCCATCTATATCATTTGGAATAAAATTTTCTCCGTCTTCTTCAGGCTGATATACAAAGCCCGAGTCGTCTATGAAAGGATCGAACTGCCTGTCTGCTGTCGAATAGCTGCTGAATAAAGTCACTATTCCTGCAGTTAAAATCAATTTTCTTAAGAATTTCATATCTTCATTCCCTTCCTGCCCTTTTATATACATATTCTTAATTATAATGATATACTCATATAATGTAGTTGTAAAGATGGACAGACGACAAAACAGTTTTATTATTTTAATTCAGAGCAGTTCACTTATATGTGATAGAATATAGTTGAGAGGCAAAATTAATTGAGGTGATTTAATGAAAATTGGATGCAGAACGCCTAGCTTAAAAAAATCTTTTAAAGCGAGAACTACTAGTAAGTGGAAAAGAAGGATGAAAAAACATATAATTCCGCTTTACGGCAAAAAAGGAACCGGAATTATAAAGGATCCTAAAAAAGCTGTTTACAATAAAGTTTATCAGAGAGCCACCTTTGATATAACTAGACCGCTTAAAGATTCAATAAAAGACTCTAATCAGAATACGTAAAAGTATGTAATATATAATCAAGCCCCTGATAAATTCAGGGGCTTTTTATTATTTTAAATAAAAAAACCGCAGATACAATATCTGCGGATATATTTGAATAATATACTATCTTTTTGAGAATTTCATATGAGTATTCTACAGACTTGTATGATGTTTTGTTACCAGTAAGTTACCAATACATCAAATTCTATAGGATTATGCAGCGTTTATGCATGTTTTTTATGATTTTCTATAATCTATATTTACAACTTTCTACTATTATATAGTGTCTATTTCTGTAGCTTATTATATATAGCTTCTAATGCATCTACCATAATCCTACAAAATTCACCTCTCGTCATGCAATCAGCCAGACGTGTTTCGTTAAATCCTTCAAATCCAATTTTAGTGGCAACATCATTAAATTTTTTCAAATCTGGATATGCCCAAAAATCTTCTCCACCAACTCCTTTAAGGGAAGGCATTATTTCTTCTTTAACGGTTTTTATTATCGTTTCCTTTATTTGCTTTTCTGTCATATTAGTTTCTCCTCCATCTATATAATTTTTAAGTTGCTCTTTAAATACCCACCACCTAGCCCAATTATACAGCCTCCAGGTATTTGGACAACTTTTCCTACTTGCATCGTAATGGCGGACAACTTTATCTATTGGGACATTATATTTCTTCATAAGCTGCGCAGTTAGTTCGATTGTTCGATTTACTGTTGCAGTTCCGATATCTCCATTTGTCTTGCACATCTCTATCCCGATAGAATTAAAATTAGTTATTCCATATCTGCCGTTGCCATCACCAACGTGCCAAGCCGCGTTCCAATCTTCAACAATCTGGTAGGTTTCTTGCTCATCTACAAAGTAATGCGCACTCGCACTTCTGTTTCCTCCGTTAAAGTAGTTAGCATTTGCCCAAGCAGAATCATCATAATTTCCTGTATCGTGTATAACTATATACTTAACATTGTTCCCAGAACTGAAATTATATGATGTTATTCTTCTTTTTAAATTTATTGCCATAATTTCTCTCCTCTCTTAAAAAATGACGCTTAAAAGGCTTTTTAAGGCAATTAAAAAACTTTCTTAATACTTTTCCTTGTATATTAGACTAACTGCTCTTAATTTAGCTATAATTGCCTTATGCTCTAATTATTATCTTTTTCTACTTTCAGACCCATTTTCAGTATATTCTCGCATTTGTTTAAAAATTTTTCTAATAAAACTAGGAAAAGGGACTCCAATAGCTTCTAAGTTTTCTAAAACAGAAATTCCATAAACACTTATATAGAAAAAGAGCATTGCATTAATTAAATATCCCATTTCTGCTAGTGCTAAGTATGGATATGTTAAGCACACTAACAAAATAATAGCTGTATGTTTTACTAAACCGTTTACGCCAATTGTACTGTTTAAACGCTTCTGCTTTATTCCTTTCAAAATGCCCGTTGCTATATCCAAAAGTATAGCTATTATAAGATAATGTATATATATATCTTCTGCAGCTTTAGCAAAAGCACATATAACTAAATTTATATTCATTCATAAATCACCTCATAAAAAAGGCATAAAAAAAGACACATTAAGTGTCAGTCTTCATGCCCTTTATAATAAACCTATTTAGTCGTTTCCTTCTGCTCCTCCACCCTCTTCTATTATTAGTTCTTCTAAGTCAAGCTCTATTAGAATAGCTTTTACTTTTGGTTTTAAGAACTTAGGCACCTGAGCATAAGTCCTAAGTCCTTTTATTATTAAAGATACATAAAGTTCTGCCATTATAGTTCACCTCCTAGCTGCGCTTCTATAAGCTCAGCTACAGCCAGCTGAGTATTAGTCACTTCTTCTTCTAATTTACATATTCTGCAAGCCATAGAAGTATCTTCTATAACCGCTTCTTCTCCTTCTTCCATCCATTCTTCAGAACCCATCATAAGCTTAAATTGAGGATCTATTAAGTCATAGATTTGAACATTGGGATTATCATCCAGATTTTTAGATAATATCTCTGCATATTCTAGATGACATACAGCTTTAGTTCCATCCACGTTTTTTCTCCAATTGCTAGTATCATATCCCTTAGAGCTCCAATAAGCTACCGTTGCTATACAAAACTTCATATATCCATTACCTCCTCTATCTCCTCAGTTTGTAATTTTCTATCCCACACAGCCATATTATAAGCTGTAGTCTGTCCTACACCTATCTTTATGTCTAAACTGTTAACTATGCTGTCTACATCTAGATCTGTCTCTATTGCATCTCCTTCCACTATTAAAACGGGTGTTTCTTTGGCATTTATTGTGCCGTTTAATCTTCCAGAAAACGTAACATTTCCTTCCGCTTTTATTAAAACAGTAAACGTATCTGTTTCTACTGGAATAGAGATTGTGCTGTAATCATCTATTCCGTCTAAATGCAATCCTCTGTTAAATCCGGACTGTCCATTAAAAGCATAGTTATAATGCACAGCCTTTATATCTAAATTGTTTAATGCCGGTGTTTCTGTTCTGTGTCCGTCTGTATTACTCTGCAGCTTAAAATCTATAAACGCTATAAGGCTGTTATCGTTTAGAATTTCCGGCTCTATTATTCTATTGTTTAATATTTTATACTTCATTTATGTTTACTCCCTTGTGGATAACTAAAGTAGCTGTAAGTTCTGTTTCCGGAATTTCTACTGCATAGATCGCAACGCTTCCCAAGCTGGATTCTGTTACTCCTCTAATTTCTGCTTCCATTGCATTTTCTAAACAGGATAAAGAGAAGTTTACATCTACAGAGCTGTTTGCTGTAATTGCTGTGTTTTCTACATTTGCTTTATATAGTCCAGTATTTGTGTCTTCTGCCCAGTCCTTTATAGGTATAACCACATTTTCTACAATAGCAACTTGTTTGGCTAGTTCTGTATTTGCAGTGTTAACCGCTGTTTTATCCGCTTTTCCATTCCAGTTAATTCTTTCCGTATCTGTAATAAAACGTCTGTTTGCATCTGTTTCTATAATGTTTGCCGGATGTGTAGCAGGATGGACATATTTATTAGCCTGTGCTTCTATATCTCTTAATTTGTTCTTTTCTTCCAGCGTGTAGTTCTGGTCTGTTAAACTCTTCCCAGGAACACTGTCTACTTTATTATTCCATTTAGTTTTTTCTGCATCTGTTACAAATCTCTTATTTGCTGTTTCTACTATAATACTTGCTGGGTGCGTGCTTGGGTGCTGATAGTTTGTTGCGTTTTCTTCTATATCCCTTAACTTGTTCTTTTCTTCCAGCGTGTAGTTCTGGTCTGTTAAGCTCTTGCCTTCCACTTTGTCTACTTTTTTATTAAGCTCTTTACTGTTAACTAACTTTTCCCAAGCAGAATACCTAGTTAAATTAATTCTGCTCCTACTATAAATAGCCGCTTTAGCAAATATAAGCTGTAAACTGTTAATGCTTATTAATATAAAATCTTCTTCTATTCCCTCTGGCATGTTTGCATATCCCGCTGTACTGTAATTTACAGATTTATATATTCCGTCTGTGAGACTATTTAAATCTGTAAATTGCGGAATTACTTCTGCCTTGTTAGGTGTCTGCCCTGCCATATTAGTATTTATATTTTCTAGACTGGTGTTATGTGCCTGCAGTTTAGTATCTATTTTAGAATAGTTAGTGTTAAACACATTTACATCATAATACTCTAGCAGTTCCGGCAGAGTTAAATTTAAAAATTGAGTATATTCCATCTATATACCCCCTTCTCTAATATCTTTGTGCGTATGAAGTCCAAGATCTGCGTGTGTTTTATGCGTTAGGTCTTTATGCGTGCTGTATTTAATCTCTAAATCTAATTCCATATTGCAAGGCACTATATTTTCTAGTGCATTCTGTACAGCTTCCATTCTATGTTTACTGCCTACGTGCATCCTTATTTTAACTTTAAACAGCCTTGGTAAAATGCATAGAACAAAATTAGTAGCATTTACAAACGTATATAGAATTTCTCCCTCAGTATAATCTTCCGCAATTATAGGCGGTGTTTTGCTTCCCGTTATTTGATATATTAAATTAGGGTCTTTTTCTATATCTATATACATGTCTAATGTTAATGGTCTGCTTGTTAGGTTGTCTACTTGCTTGTAAATAGCACCCTCTTCAAGCTGTCCATTTTTTTCCAGTTCTCTATACTGCTTTCTAGTAACTGTCTTTTCATCTTTTTTTATCTCTATTATCTTAGAGCTTGTTAGACTTAACAGCAGTTTAATTAAGTGTTCTTCTGTAAATCTGTTTCTGCTTAACATTTTTGCTTTTATTGCATATATTCTATCTTCTAGCACTACCGTAGGATCTGTTACAATTCCGTACTGCTCCTCCAGTTTTTTTACAGTTTCCATGTCCGCCGTTTCTAGAAATAGATTGTTATAAATTTTATTGTAAAGACTGTTCATTTTAGCAATTTCTTTATTCTGCACTTCTGCTACAGCTTTAAACATTCTAAGCTTTCTTAAATTATCTGGCTGCCATTTTTCTACTTGCGGTTTTCTTTTGTTAAAAATTACTCTATCCATGCTGTTTCTCCCAATTTTGGAACTTGCTCTATGCCTATTTCTATGTTCTCTGTTCTATTATTTATACTTAAATCTGTTACGTCCTCAACTCCATCTACCGCAAGGATTGTGGATAATATTTTGGAATATCTAACTATTAGCTTATTACTGTCTTCCCATTCTTCTCTTAAGGAATATATATAGTAGTTAAGTGCACTGTCTATGCTTTCTTTTAATTCTGCAAGTGTCTTATTTGCCTTAATAGATACCTTTGCACTTATTAATATTTCTGTTTCTCCCGGTGTGTTTATTGTAACTCTGTGCCCTATAGGAGCCATGCCCTCTCCTTCTCCGGTTCTCTCTACTGGGTCTATTCTTTGCTGCAGTTCTTCTATAAATAGAGGACTGGCTACATTTAAACTCCCATCCAAAATAGTTACTCCCACTGTTCCCGCTCCGCTAGGTGTTCTTTTAACCTTTACTGCTCTAACTCCTGGAAGAGATTTCATCAGTCTCTTATAATCTGCAATATTTCCAGCAAAGCTAACAGTATTAAAGCTGTCTATAACTCTTCTTCTGTATTCTTCTATAGTTTCTCTGTCTCTTGCTGGTCTTATAGTTTCTACAATCCTTGCCGTTGTAAGCCCTTCTATTGTGTTTGGAGGGATTAATGTTCCTTCACTTATGTTTCCAACTGCACCAAATTCTTCCGCCTGTATTTCATATCTGTTCTCTTCATCCAGTTTTCTAACAACCCTATAATTCTGCTCATTCTCTTCACACTTAAAACTAAGATTTGCTGGAATGTCCGCATCCATTTCCGCTTTCAAAAGGGCTTGGGTAGCATTTATTATATATATTCCGTACATCTCTCCAGTCTTTAAAAGTGCATCTGTGCTCATCGTTCGCAAGAACATATCAGATTTTAATGAATCCAGCTGAAAATAAAGATACTCTAACTCTCTTGCTACTGGTGCAAGTGTACAATACGGCAAACTGCCCTCTCTTCTATCTCTTTCGCTTGTAAAGTTTTTTAACATTCTGTCTTTTATACTTTGGAATCTAGCTTGCTCCATTAACTTCCCTCCCCACCACAAAAGTTCCGTAAACACTTGTTAGCTCATAAATCAAAATCAACTCTCCTGGTTCTATTTCTATAGCTAATCTGTCTTTTATTCCGGTCACTTCTTCATATTTTTTAAGCATGTTTTCTACTCTAAAGTCTATTTTAGCCACTATAAAGGTTGGTGGCTGTCCTAATAGATCTCTAGTTTTTATTCCGTAGTTCCAACTAAAAATGGAATACTCAAATTTTTCTGTTTCTAATTCCAGCTGTAAACGTTGTAGCAGTGCTTCTTTCTCATCTATAATTTTTTCTGTAACATCTCCATCTTTAATCTGCCATGTTCTATTTTCTTTTTTTAGTTTGCTTTTAACTCCATACGGATTGCGTGTTTCCGGTAGCATTTAACCACCTCTCTTTTTATATAAAAAATAGAATCTTTGTCCACCACTATCTCTTAAGAACGTATAAGTGGCGCCTTCTTCATATTCATATTTCTTTATGCTTCCTTCAGCGTGAATATGAGGTAAAAAAATAGGATCCGGCAAGACAATAAAAGCCGAATTCACACTAAAATCTAATTTTTTATCTGTTTTACAAACAAATCTGTTATTAATATAAACAAATTCTCTTATTTCTGTAAGTTTTAAAGAGTTTATTACTCCTAAAACAGCTTCTTTTATTATATCTAATGTAGTCATTTTTATACTATTCTCCTCACAACGCTGTAGTTGCCTAATGTAGCTTCCCTTATATAGTCTCCTGTCTGCGGACTATGTATATATTTTCCATCTCCTATATACATTCCAACGTGATAAGTTGCACCTCTTGTTCCCCAAAAGACAAGATCTCCAGGTTCTAGCGTCTGTCCTGTAACGTCTATACCAGCGTATTCCTGGCTTGTTGTAACTCTGGGTATAGAAATTCCACATTCCGCGTATACATATTGAACAAATCCTGAACAATCGAATCCGTTAGGAGTGGTTCCGCCCCAAACGTAATAAATTCCTTTATACTTAAAAGCCGTTTGTACTAACTGTTGCTGTATCCCGCTCGCTTGCATTCTAGGCTGTTCTTGTGCGCTAAATTCTTCATAAAATCTTTTTGCAGAATTGTATCTATTAAGCATTCCGTCCCAGTTAGAGTTTTTATCATCAGAGCGTATGTAATAGTCATGTAGCTGGTCGGTGGCATATTTATGATCCTTGTCTATATTTTTATATCCTTCTATCCCTACGGGTGGCACTCCGCCGGTTCCGCTCTCAAATTCCCAGATAAAATATTCTAGCTGTGTATAAACGTCTGCCAAGTCTTTTCCGTTTTGCGCCGCCCAATTTTCTATAGCAGTCCTTCTGCTTCCTGTCCACTGTATAAGTCCATATCCTCTAGTGCCGTAAGCCTTTGGCACTGCTTCTACTAGCGTTGGGTTGAATCCGCATTCTTGTTGGATATTTCCCATAACTCCCGCCGTTGCAGCCTGGCTATAACCATGCTGTCTAAAGTAGTTCCAAACCTTAACTTGGATGCTGTCTCCTGGAACTCCGCCCGCCATGCTAGTTTCTCCAATTGTTTCTGTACTTCCCACTTCTTCCGTTGCTTCTAGCTCTGGTTCTTTCCAAACAAATGTTCCAGATAGATCCACTGCCGGTAAGAAGTCCTGGTTTAATAGCTCCAAGTCCATTAAATGGGAGCCATCTCTAAACTTATGGACTACGGTATCTACCATCATATATGTTATTAGATCTAGATCTCCTAAAGCGGGCATATATATTTGCAGTAATGTGCCTGGTCTAACTCCAATATGTCCATACACACCTGTTAACTTTAACGTTCTTTGCTTTCTATTTACTCTATTCAGCACTTCTTTTACTTTTGTGTTTAAATCTATTGAAGTGTTGTCTTTTGCTGTGTACTGCAGTATCCCCCAATTTTTAGAGGTGTCTCTTCCTGTGCCCTTTGCATCTTCTACAATTTCTCCACTTTCCGTTACTATCTTAATCCTGTTATACACTCCAGAATCTATGGAGGATTGATACTCATAACCTTCCATAAATTCTCTTGTTATTACATAATCGTCCAATTTTAAATCTTCTAGTGCTTTAAGGTATATCTTTCCGCCTATGTCCATTAAAATATACATTTTATCTTCTGCTATTCTGGTTTCTGTTTCTGCGTTGGATAGCATTTCTAAATATTCTGCATTTTCTTCTATTTTATCTGCTAGTATATGTTCTGTCTCCGCTATCTCTCCGCTTATAAGATTTCTTTCTTCTATTATGTCTTTTAAAAGCTGCGAATAGGTTTTACCGCCTTCTATTTTATAAGTATCTTTATTTTTAAGGTATCTTAACTGGTCGTATGCAGTTGTTAATATCGTTTTGTTTCTAGTATGTCCTTTTTCAAATACATATCCTACAAAAAACGGCTTGTTTCTGTTTACAGGATTCTTGTTAATCTGTTCCAAATACAATACAACCTGGTCACCTTCGTGAAAGTTTATAATACTGTCTTTTAACACGCTAAATTCCATTGTTCCAATTGGATTATCTCTGCTTAACCTTACTTCTATTCCGTCTTTTATGTTTGGGATCATTGGTTCTTGCCCTTTTTTAAATAACTGCAGTTCTATATATCTGTTTGTTTGTTTAGCCATATATATTACTCCTAAGTATCCGATAAATATCTTACTATTTGGTCTGTTCTAAATGCCATTGTCCCCCATGGTCTAACGTGTCTCCTGAATGCAATCTTACTTCCACAACAGCCGCCAGATTCCACAAGCCAACCGGGAGCAGCATGCATCATAACGTGTCCATTAGCTCCGCCCGCGTAACCATTAAAATAGATATCTCCTATTTTAAGCTCATCTTTGCTTATTATTCTAAAAGTATTAATATTATTATGATTCAAAAACTGGGGTACTGTATACCCTCCTATATCTATTCCTATAGTGTTGTAATAAACATGTCTAACAAAAAAACTGCAATCAGAGTTCTTTAATTGTTCTGGAGGTGTATTTATGCTTTCATAAGGCGGACTTTGATAAGGAATTCCTAAATATCTAGTAGCTTCTAGAATAAGTTTCTTTCTTCTTATATCTGGCTCCGCAGCTACTGCATCTCTTACTTCTTGCGGAACAGCGTCTGTGTAGAAATTAGGATATCTGCTCATATCTATTTCTCCTATATCTCCAATATCTCCAGCTCCATCTGTAACAGTTACAACAGATTCTGGCTCAAATATGCTTCCAAAGTTAGCGCCTATTTCATCTATAAAGCTTTGAACCATATTGCCCCAGTTTGCGTTTTGCGGGTTATCATACACTGGCGCATATATTCCGCCAAGATCGTCAAGTGTTAGAGTTGCTTTAGTTTTGCCTGTTTCGGATATGGCTTGTTCTGTCAAATTCTTAACTGTTCGGGCTGTAGATTCTATCCCTTCTTTTAAAGTTCCAAAAGTCATCCATCCGTTGCTTCCCCTCAGCCCCCCTGGGTTATTGTGATTTCTAAATAAATTAGATGTACCTCGTCCTGTTTCCATCATCATTATTGCTGTAAGCAGCACAGGATTTATTCCGTTTTTTTCTGCCGCTTCTACAATGTCGCTTGTCGTACCTTTAAACGGCGTCTTATCCACATATTCTTGTAATAGAGAAAAGCCATATTTAAACGCATACGTAACATTAGTTGTTCCACCTCCACCAGCGCTTTTAACTGGCTTAGGGTCTTTCCAAACAAACGTTCCGGATAGATCCACTGCCGGCATAAAGTCTTCATTAAGAAGCTCTAAATCTGTAAAATGGTATCCGTCTCCCAGTTTGTGCACAGCTCTAGTTATTAACATATAAGATACTAGGTTTATGTCTCCCAAACCCGGCATGTTTACTGGTACCAGATTCCCGGCTCTATATTCTGTGTTGCCCTTTAGTCCTTTCAAGCTAAGTGTTCTCTGTTTTTTCTTAACTCTTTTTAATACTCCATCCACTACGCTGTCTATGTTGGGGGTCTGGTTGTCTTTTGCCGTATACTGCAATATTCCCCACTTCTCTATAAGATCTGTATCTTCTGCAACGCTTTCTTGTCCTTCTGGCCTTATAATTCTTATTCTGTTATAAACACCGTCATCAATACTTGTGGTGTAGTCGTAATCTTGCATTTTGTTATATTCTATTATTTCATCTAACTTGTTTAAGCTGTTTATATTTTTAAGACATATCTTCCCAGCCCTGTCATATAGGATATACATCTGCTCACTGCTTATCGTAGTTGCATCGCTCGCTTCCATAAGCATTTCTAAATATTCTTTGTTTTCATGTATTTTGGGCGGGATTTCCTGTTCTGTTTCGTCAATTTCTCCGCCTATCAAATTTCTCTCTTCTATTATGTCTTTTAGAAGCTGCGAATAGGTTTTACCGCCTTCTATTTTATAAGTATCTTTATTTTTAAGGTATCTTAACTGGTCATAACACAATACTTTTATTTGTTTAGTGCTGTTATGTGTTTTAGTAAAGACATATCCAACAAAAAAGGGCTCATCTTCTAACCCTTTTTTATTAGCGCCTAAATAGAGCCTAACACAGTCCCCTTCATGAAAATCGATAACTCCGTCTTTTAAAACGCTAAACTCCATTGTTCCAACTACGTTTTTATAATCCCATCTTACTTCTATCCCGTCTTTTACATTTGGAACATATATATTTTCTAAATCTTGTATCTGTATTTCTATTTCTCTATCTGTTAGTCTCATTTTAAGATTAACACCTGCCCTACGGATAAGATGTTAGGATCTGGCATGTTGTTCCATTTTGCTATGTCCACATATTTCATAGGATCTCCATAATGTCTGTTCGCTATAGCCCAAAGTGTATCTCCATAAACCACTGTATATGTTTCTGTGTTTTCGTCTATTTCTGCTTCTTCCGGTTCTTCCACATTTTCTATTTCTTCTGTAACACTAGCATCTCCGCCTGGATTGTCCTGTCCTTCTCCTTCCAAGCTAACTTTAAGTGTTTCTGTAAGCTCATATTTTTTAAACTTTAGTTCTATTACTAAATCTCTATAATTTTTAGCATCTTCTATAATAGTATAGTCCTCTAAGGTGCAGTACATAACACTGTTGCTCATTCCGTCATAAATGGGATCATCCGTTCTTATTATTGCAAGTTCTATAATATGCTTTCTGTTTCTGGTCTTTAGATTGTCTAATAGACTTATCCAGCCTCTCTGATCTAAAAACCATCTCGCTTTAGTATACTTAACTTGTTTTGTGAGGTCGGAATCCTTATGCGGGATTATTACGTTCATTGTCAACTCTGCAAGTCCAGGAAACTTAATTACATTAAACTCCCCTCCATGCGCCAAATCTACAGTCTCATTTCTGCTCTTATGCTTAATTTCTATATTGTTTGGCGGGAATGGAAGTCTTGCATTATTTATATAGACATCATATGCGTTTTTATTGTTAGATGGTTTATGGCTTCCATATGTAACATACCTTTTCGCTTTTATATCTTCATCTCTATGTTCCCAAAAGAATTCTGCAACATTAGAAACAGTTGCATCTATTCCTTCATAATAAAAAAAGCGCTGTACTATCTCTTCATAGTTTAGCGCTTTATGCTCTCTTCTATCGCTCATTATATAATGCTCAATCCTCCTATCCCGCTTTTAAGCTCTCTTTGTAACTGCTGATTAAATTCTCTTACTAAATCTCTATGATCCTCCGGACTGTTAATGTCTCCAAAGCTGTTATCTATGTTTATGTTTATATCTCCAAGCTTTAAATATTGAAGCGCTCTATGCATTGCTGCATCTTTTAAGTACGCTAGGTTTTCATTCGTAATTTGGAGCCCGTCTTTTATTGCTTTCGTATTTTCTTCTGTTCCTTTATTGGCTTTGGCAATGTCCTTAAGTGCTCTTCCTAGGGACGGTGATTTTCCACTGCCACTGCCCCCACCGGCTCCGCCTTCATCTGCTAATCCTTCTGGTTTTATTCCGTATTTGTCCAGTCCAGCGCTTCCAAACTGGTCTAAATAGTCGCTCCCGAATTTATCTAAAGATTCTGATGCGCCTTCTATTTTGTCTATAAGTTTATTTGCCCAGTCCAGTCCTCTGCTTTCTATCTCTTCTCCCGTTAGAACATGCTTTTTATGTCCTCCAAGATCTATTCTCTCTGGCGCAGACGGTTTTATTCTTCCTAGAAAACCTCTAGCACTGCTTATAGCTCCCCCGCCAAGGGTGGGTGCGCTTAAATTAGCAGATATAGAAATAGGGTCTTTTCCTAAACCTTCTCTAATTTTATTTACAGCCCCTATAATTGCATTAGCTCCGGCATTTACTTTACTTACCCAGCCATCTACCATTTCCTGTACTGCGCTCAATCCAGCTTCCGCCATACTTACCATTGCATCTGCTAATTCCCATATTTTATTAATTATCTTATAAATTGTATCTTGGAATCCATTGCCAAGCATTTCTAAGAAATCTACCGCAGTATTCCACATACTGGCATAACCATTTTGGAAGAAGGCTATAAACTTGCTTAAATTAACTGCTATGTTTTGTATTACTACTTGCCAGGTTATTCCCATTGCAATAGTTCTGTTAATTACAAGGTTAATAACCATAGCTATTCCAGCCACAGCTAAGACTAGTCCTAATGTAATTGGCAGTGTAATGGCCTGTAACATTAAAAATGCGGCTGCTAAACCTATAACAGCGCCAACCAAAACGACACCTGCTATAATTGCCACCACGGTTAATACACGTTTAACTACATCCCAGTGCGCTACCACAAATTCAGCTGTTGTTATCAGCATTGTAACTACTAGATTCAGTCCCATTAAAGCAAAATCTATAACTCTTTTAATTCCGCTCATTATCTGCTGTCCGGTGTCCGATCCTAAAAACGTTGCAATTTTTGCTTTAATTCCGCCCATTCCTTCATCTGCATGTCTTAAAATCTGTTCTTTTGCATGTTCAAAGGTTATTGGAAAATTACCGATAGTTGCATTAATATCTTCTGCGTTGTTTAACAGCGCATTTTTAAGAACGTCTGCTGTAATTATTCCTTGTTCTCCAAGCTGTTTAATACTTCCTATAGGTGCATCCAGTTCTTTTTCTATCATTCTTGCAATTGCGGGTGCGTGTTCTAGCACTGCATTAAGTTCTTGTCCTCTAAGAACTCCCATTCCTAGTGCTTGAGATATCTGAAGGTTTGCTGCAGCTACTCCACTTGCAACCGTTCCGGATGTAACATAAACCTTATTGAGTGTTTCTGTAAAATCTAATAGCTCCTGAGTATTTGCAAAAACATGAGACGCATTATTTCCAAAAGCAATAGCTGTGTCCGTAAACTCTTTGAAGCTCTGTCTGCTCCGTTCGGCTCTATCTCCTATATTTGCTATTAAAGCAGAGTTAGTCATTAAACCGTCGTTTATGTTAGAAATTCTTGCTGCAGTATTTATATAACTGTCCGTCTTTTGTATTAGATCTGTAAACGCTTCTTTTACAAATCTGATTCCTATAGCAGTAGCTATAAGCATTTTAACTTTATTTGCTACTCCCATTATAGCGGTTCCAGCACTTCCTGCCGCCTGTTCTGTTCCTAGCAGTCCGCCAATCAGACCGCTCATGGCTCCGCCACTGGCTACTCCCGCTAAGGCTCCAATTGCGCCTTTAAGTCCGGATGCTAAACCTCCGGAAGCTTTACCAGTTTGTCCACTGCTTTTACTTAGCTCTTTAGCCGCTTCTTTTGCCTTACTAACATATTTATCCATACTGGAAGTCATCTTTTTAACTTCTTCTCCATGTTTGGATGCAGATTTGTTGAGTGCTGTATAACTGCTGTTTGCACTAGCTAATTTTTTAAAGTAATTGTTAGCTTGCTGTGTTAAATTTTTAGTAGCATTAGCTTGCTGTTGTGCTTTTCTGCCTGTATTTCCTAATTGCTCATTCGCTTTTTTTATGCTCTGTCCAAAATCGCTGGACGTTTTCTCCATATTATTTAAAAATTTCATTATGCGGTTCATGGTTCCAGTTATATTTTCCGTGGCTTTAAAATTAATGCCAATATTAAAATCCTTGTCCATTCACTCACCGCCTTTTTTTATTTTACACGTTTAATTCTGTTCAATTCTTCTTTTTCTTGTTTGTTTTTTTCTATAATAAAAGAAATGAGGATAGCTTTCTGCCAATCCTCATATCTTTTAAACTCCCAAGGCTTTATATTTCCATTTGTCGCCCAAAACACTCCATACTCTGCCGTTGTCTCAAAATCGTTTTGGGCTAAAAGTTTTTTACTTGATCTATTTGTTCTTCTATCGATGTAGATTCATTTAGTTTTGTTGCTATAGTGAGCAGATTGTCATACTCTCTGAACTCGCTCAACATTGCATCCAGGAGATCATACTCGGAAAATACTCCGTAGCTATCCTGCAGTTCCGCATTTTTTAAATCTGGAAATACAACGGATTTAACTGCTAGCATTTTTGTAAATTTACCTATATCTAGGTTGCCTTTTTTAGAAGTGCATTTATCTATTATTTCCTGGTAAACCTTGGATGTAACAGATCTGAGTTTCCACTTTATAGGCTCTCCGTTCGAATCTAGAAATGCATCTGTAACAGCTATTTCTATCTCTTTACTTGTATCTCTTTTGTTCTGTTTCATAAAGGCATTCATGTTTTGTGGTCTTTCTGGCTCCACATTTGTTGCGTTATTAACTCTATCTAAATCATTCATATTTTTAACTCCTTATAAGCTGTATTTCGTTGGATTTTTTATGTTTCCATAAGTCCCAGACACTTCTTCTTCCAGCACTTTTGTAGAAACATCTAATTGTGCCATAACTTTTTTTGTAAGCATGCACTGCTCAAATATAGTTATTTTTTTTCCGGACGTTGTGTTTGGGTCATCGTTCGCTATCATAATGTCAAAGTATTCCATCTTCCCCGTTTCAACATACGTCATCATTATGTCTTGAAAAATAGATGAACATTCGTACAGCGTTGCTTCCCAGTTGTTTTTTGTCTTTCCCGGTCTAGTCACAGGGGTTCTACTGCCCAGTATGTCTATTTCTTCTATGTCTATATCCATATCTGCTTTAAAGTTTTTTAGGTAAAAAAGCGGTTCTCTTCTTCCGCCTCTAATAGCATAAGCCATTCCCTCAAATCCGGATACAAAATTCTCTTCTCTCATTTTTATAGCCATTATGCCACCTCCACATACATGTAAATCTTAGTTATAGCAACCGCCGCCTGTATAGCATCTCTGACAACTACATCTTCTTTATTTTTGCCTTCTGTAACTATTGTGTCTTCTTCTCCATTGTAGTTTACTATATAACCTTCTGCTTGCATTGCTTCTCCATGTTTAGCTAGTCTATGCCAAAATAACGTTCTATTTTCTTCTATATTTTGTACTCTGCCCATAAATTCAGTTACAAATATCTTTTCTATATCCGTTATTCTCTGGTGTATGATCCTAACAATCTGGTTATTTCTAAAATCTTTTGTTAAATCTTGTGTAAAACTTCTAAAAGTATTTATATCTTCTACCACATAAGGTTCTCTACCCCAAAAGACAAATTGTCCAAGCTCCAGCATTGTTTCTATTTCTTTCCTGCTGTAATTTGTATTAATTACATATTCTCCATTGTAGTTTTTAGATGTTGCAGATTCTCCTGGTGTTAGTCCTGCTTGCAGGCCTGCTACCCAGTAAACCAGTGTTCCGTTTTCCTCTTCCGTTTTGTTTGCAACGGATATTACATTGTAGCTGTCTGCTTCTAAGCTTTCTCCTACTAGTTGCATATAGATGCCCTCTTCCGCCATTCTTTCTGCAAACGCCACATATAATCTTTTAGTTGGTGCATCCGTGCCAGGATAAGCCAGAATATTATAGCTGTGCTGTTCCAATTCCGTTAGGAAGTCTGTGTGCGAAGCTGCTGTTCCATTGTCTCCCGCTGTAAGGTAAACTCCAGCCGTCTTGTGTTCTGCTGCAAGTGCTCCAGTTCCGCTAAATTCTACCCATTTGTTTTCCTTTATATCTTCTATATTGTCTGCTTCCTGTTTGTCTACAATATCTCCATCCACAATAGTTTTAATTAGATATCCTTCCGTATCTACCAATTCTTCTATTGCAACTTGTATAACGTTTCCTTTCACTCCAGCCTTTAACGCTTCTACTTTTATAGGTGCTTCCGTTCCTATTGTAGTTTTAGCTTTTACAGCATTGCCGTTAAGATTAAAGATTAATGCTGTTTTAGCATGTTTAAACAGTTCTCTAATGTTTAACATTTCTTCATCTGTGTAATTGTAGCCCAATATAGATTTATCCAGCACTATATCTCCTCTGTCTATCTCTGTTATCCCTGGATTTCCCCAATTTAGTGGCATTGCTATAGCTACTATACCTCTGCCTCCAAGTGTAGCTGTCATAGGTTTTCTACCTGACAATTTTACATAAAAACCGGGTAACTGTTTGTTTTGTATATTAAAGCTTCCGCCTATTCTCTTCATATTCTTTTAACAGCTCCTTTTCTTATATTCTTCTACTAATCTTTTAGCTTGTTTTTTTGTATACTGTTTGTCTGCTTCTAGTATTACTTCCAAGAGATCTTCTTCTCCACCGCAAAACAATATACTTCTTTTAAGCTGTTCTTTTGTAAACTTGCGTTTATCTTCCATATTTAATCTTCCTTATAACTTTTGTTTTATGTATGGTTTCTGCATCCATATCTTCCATATTCTCTGTCTCTTCCAGAACAACATCCTCCACATATAAATCCTCTTCTATAAAAGCGTTATCCATATTTGTAACGTCTTCTCTTTCTTCCAGTTTTCCGTAATATGTGTAACTTGCAAATATATTAAGATCTATTCCTTCTACTGCATAGACTTTTCTTAAAGTGTTAGCATTTAATTTTTGTTTGCCTATGTTTATGGTTTTTAATAAATCTAACAGTGTCTGTTCCATTTCCAATAGTTCTTTTCTGCTTTTATTGCTGTTTATATAACTAATATTGTAGTTAGCGGTTAAATTAACAGAATTTCCAATTTCTCTTCCTAAGTCTACATCTAGCTCTCTAACAACAAAGCAAGGTTCTTTTAAATTTTGGTTTATTTTACTTCCAGTGGCTTTAGTATTTGGATACTGGTTTTTTAGTATTTTAATTATATGTCCTACTATATCTACCATTTTTATTACCTCAATATTTTTAATTCTTCCATATTAAGCAGTACAAGACCTAGCATATTGCCTTCAATAAATTCTACAGACTGGGTAGCTATATAGTTCCCCCAGTAATATCCATGGAAGTTCCCAAACCTGTCTTTTATTTTATGTCCCCATTCCAGCCAGTGTGCATACTCACAATTTGTACTTACCATATAGTGCGCCGTGTTTTCTCTATCCACTTGCCAACTTTTCCTATAGACACCAGTATCCACTAAATGCGCAGCGTTTATCCTGTCTACTATATCTATCCTTGTAAGATGCGCCGCTTCTTTTGTAACTTTTTCCATTAGCACATCTTTTCTGGTCTCCAATTGTTTTATAGCGCCTTTTAATCCGTTTAAATCCTTAAACTCTATATTAAACATGTTCTATAATTTCCTCCACAGCATACTCTATGTGCGTTCTGTATTTTCTGCCCCTTTGCGCGTTGTTAAGCGTATATTTAGTGCTGTGTTGTATTAGCTCTATAGTTGCGCCTTCCGGAATGTCTATTTCTGGTCTGCAGTAAACTACTAAATCTTGTTCTGTCCTGTTGTGCGTATCCTTTAAAATAAAGTTCCCACTTTTAAAACCAAGTCTGCACTTTTCTCCCGTCAATATCTGCCGTTTTATTTGGATGTCTTCTCCGTTTGAATCTGTAACCCATTCTTCTATAAAAACATCCATTCTGCCCAAATACGTTTCATCCAAATATTTTTTTACTTCTTCTACCGTTCTGTCTTTTAACACAGCTACCACCTCAATTTTCTATAGACATTTAAAATGGTGTGGTCTGCTTCCATAAGCTTATCCGCAAACATCTGCAGTTTTTCTACTGCACTCATATTCGCTACCGTTTTGTTGCTTGTGTCAAATTCTATAGACATATCACCTAAGCTTAATTTGGTTGCGTTTACCATTTTGTCTATATCCGCATTTGTTGCAAAGTCCGGCTCTGTTGCAATTCTTAGCGTTAAGTATCTGCCTAGAACTTGTTTTATAATGTATCTGTTTAAGCCCTCCGGGAGATCTGTTCTATTTAACCTTGCTTTTGTTTCTCTTTTTACATCTCTTAATATTATTTCTAATAAGTTAGATGTAGGCGCTTCTAAACCCATTTCTATTATTAGTGCATTTATTTTATCTAGCATTATTTTTCTTCTTTCTTTGCTGTTTTAGTTGCAGTTGTTTTAGCTGCAGCTGTTTTTTTAGGTTCTTTAGTTTCTTCTACTTTATATCCAGCGTTTTTAAACCAGCTAACTAAATTCTTATTGTCCGTTGTGCCAACTCCATCCACAAACAGCACACCGCTAGATGTGCCGTTGTAGTTGGAATTAGGTGCTATAATTTTAAACATTCTATCACCTTTTTTTTATTTTATTTTTATGTTTCTAAGCACTCCCGCTCCTCTAGTATTTTTAAGAACAGGTGTAGCTACAAACTCTACCTCTCCTCTTTTTACGGCTCCAGGCTGAGTAAAATCTGGTAGATATGTCTTAATCATTTTGTCTCCGCTTATAGACGCTCCATGGAACGCATCCAGCCCGAATCTAACTGCATATATATCTGTTAGTCCTGTCTGTGCTGTTGATACTGTTCTGTCCTCTGTTTTTATAACTGAATCAGTTGAAGAAACACCTGCATAAAATCCAAGATCTACAAGTGGTATACTTCCAAAGTTATCTACAGGTCTGCCGAAAGCATCCTCTGACTGTGAATAATATCCAGTTATTTTAGCCAGAGTGTTTAGCTTAACTTTTAGTTTATTATTAACAAGCAGTGCATCTGCTCTTCCGTCCAACTCTCCTAACATGCTATCTATAGCTTCTATAAGTACGTATTTTTCTGCTTCCAGTTTTTCCATTGTAGAAATGTCCAGTACAGAATCTCCGTTCAGCTCTGTTATAGAATTTTTAAGTGCTTTGTTAAGTCCGTCAAAGCCGTGCTCCTGTACCGCTGTATCCCCGTTTATAACGTGGTAATGGAAGTGGTTAGTTGCAGCTTTTATTTTCTCTCCCATCTGGAAAGCTACTTCATCTATGGACTTCGAGGATGACTGCGCTAACACTCTGTCTATTGCAAAGCTTCCTCCAAATACAGCAAGTCTAGCAGTAAGTAGCTTTCTAACTGCGTGCTGGTCTTGGTATTCTGTGTTTATCTCTCTAAATTCTGCGCTTGCTGGTGTTTCCAGTCTTTGGTATCCGTAAACTAAAGTAGATCCCGCTGTTCCTGGAGATACGGAATCGTCAAAAGTCATCTTATCCAGTAATACGGATTTTCTTCTAAATTCATCTATAACTTGCTGTGTCACCTTGTCGGCCATTCCGATTTTGGCTTGTTCTAGTGTTATTGCCATAACTTATCTCTCCTTAATTGTCTTTTAACTGTAGCGCTAGTGCATCTCTTATGCTGTTTACTTCCTCGTCCGCATTTGGTTTTCCGGAAGAACCGCCCAGATTGTGCGTGTCTAGTGCTTCTTTCTTTTTAAATAAAAAAGGTTTAGACTTTTTAAGGTCTTCCATTTGCTCATCCAATCCTTCAATTTTGTTGTCTTCTATTTTTAGTGTTTCTTTGTTTAAGAGCTTTTCTATCGTTTCTATATCCTGCACATAATATTCAGCTAACTTCTGTTCTATTAGCCTATTGTTGGTCATTTCTTTTATTGTATTCTGTGCAGTTTCTAACTCTTTTTGAAGGTCTGCATTAGACTTCTGGATACCTTCTATATCTATTTCTCTGTTTTTATCTATGGCAGATTGTTTGTCTGCAATTTCTTCTTTAAGATCTTCTATATCTGTTTTGTATTTCTCTACGCGGTTTCCATATTCAGACATTATTTTATCTATAACTTCTTTATCTTCTATTCCTAAATTCTTAAGAAAATCTCTTTTCATTTTTTTATCTCCTTTCTTTACGCTTTTATACGTGGTCGCTTCACCTGTTTTTAGGCATAAAAAATAGACCTTTTTACGTCTTGTCCAGGACAAAATTATTTAATTAAACTTGGTGTTATATTAAATTTTGCTTTTATGTTTTCTTCTCTTTCTATATCCATATTTGTAGAATCTGCTTCCAGGCTGTAAGTAAAATAATACACATTGTTATTTGCATCTCTTATCTTTTCTGCCTTATAATCCCAAAATGGAGCTACTAACCCTCTTAAATCTTTTGGAATGTCCTCTTTGTAATATGCACTAAAAACTGGAGCGTAATATTCTCCATTTTTATCTGTTATAGTGTTTACAACAACTCCAGCAAATAGATAATAGTCTTTTAATTTTAAAAGCGCAACCGAATTTGAAAATGAAGTATGCCCTTGAAACGGTTCCGTAAACGTTGTTCCATCTTCTTTTACTGCATTTTTGTTGAATACACTTTCTTTTGTCGTTATTGTTCTGCTAGATATTTCTGTTTTTGTTGTCAAATCCCATACAGATTCAATTGTTCTGTTGTTACCTCTAGCGTGAACAATCAGTCTTCCGCTTGCATCTATTTCTTTTATACAAATGTACCCATATCGTGAAACTGGGTACTGTCTGTCAACTTCTCTCCAAGTATCTTTTACATCAATATCTTCTTTTCCCACATCTATTATTCCAACTGCCCTAAGTTTTATAGGTGTTGTTTTAACTCCACCTGTATTTACTTTTCCAAATGCCACCATATTTCCTCCTCCTAGCTATATCTAGCCACCTTCTTTAAATATTTTCTTCGCTCTCTTTGTTGCTTCTATTAATTCTTTTTTTGTTCTTAAAACCGGAACTGTTGTCGTTCTACAGTGCGGATGGAACGGCGGATAGTTTACTCCAGTCTTTTTATCTTTTAAATAGAACACCTTCCCGTTCATTTCTCTGCAGATTTCAGAGGTTCGGTTATCTATATAGGCTACTATCTTGTATTTCTCTATTCCATGCTCTTTATAGCCGTCATATGTGGCGCTAGATAAAATATTAGACATTTCCGTATTGGCTAATCTATATGCTGCGGATTCTGCCGTATTTAGCTTTTTAGCTAGCCTCTTTCCTGTCTTTCTAGGATTCTCTCCAAGCATTAGGGATCTAGACAACTCTAAATGCAGTTCTTTAACTACTTTTTCTTTATTGCTCCAAATTCTGGAGGAGAAAGCTCTTCCGTCTGGAGCCCAAGGTCTGTAAATTGCTTTTTTAACTACCTTACTGCTTAACTTTTGCATATGCTTATAGTCTTTAAGGTTTATTACGTTAAGCTCTCTGTTAACTTCTCTAAAGATTGTTCTATATTCCTTTTCCAGCAACTTTTCTGTATCTAGAAAAAACTGTCCGTAAAGTTTGTTAATTTCCGCAACTATCTGCAGTTCTAAAGCCTGTAGACGGCTTATATTGTACATATCCAGTACGTCTTCCATCTTTTTTAGCTGTCTTCCGCCGTCTGCACTTAATGCTTTATAGTTGGTATTTAAAAACTCTTCCCAATTAACTTTAAACGCTTCCAGTTCTTTTTTATTCAGTTTTTTTTTAATGCCCGGCATTCCTGTTCCGTGTCTTTCTGCCATCTCACTTAAATAAAAGAATATTTGTTTATCTATATCCATCTGCGTTTCATAAAACAATTTTTCCAGAAACTTTAAATACTCTTTTGTTCTATTGTAGTTTTGCGCAGCTCTTTCTGTTGCTCTGTTAGCCCAGTAGTCATTCAGTAGCTTCATTTTTCTCTTCCATTCTTTTTAATTCTCCAAAACCGTATCCAGCCATGGATTCTATCTCTTTTTCTCTTTCTTCTTCTAGCTGTTCCATTTCTATTTCCACATTATTTACAAACGGATGCTGTCTTAAAAGAGTTTGGTTACTTACTAGACCTACGCTTTTAACTACATTATCTATCTCTTCACTCTCATTTATCATTATATTTCTTTTAAATTCTATTTCTATTTCTTCTGTATCTTCACTAAGTCCATTGGCTGTCTTTATAAAATACTGCATGTACTCAAAGCTTGCTTGAAACTCTAATTCTAAAGAGTTTGCATCCAGTTCTATATCCGTATACATACTTTTTATGTTTATCATGTTTGGAGCATGTCCACTTCTTTGTTGCTTGGCATCTAATCCTTTGCCAGCCTCTATTAATTTCTCTTTTAGCATATCTAATATAACTTTATATGTTTCTGCATTTATGTCTACTTCTAAGGTTTTAAGGTCTCCATCTCCGCCAACGTCAGATCTAACTTTTACAGCTCCATAAGTTGCGAGATTCTGTCTAAATTCTCCTAAATCTTGCCCGTCATAATTTTTAATCACCATTATGCTAGACCTAGGATCTTCTAAGAGCATGTCTGCATAATTGCTTATTAGTACATTTATTGTATCTTGAAGACTTTTAACAGAATCTAACAGCTTTTCTTCATTTTTTTGTTTGAAATATATAAAGGGCAGCTTGCCCCAGCTGTAAGAGTTTCCATCTATATTTGCATAGCTCAAAACACGTTCTTCAATCTCTTTTGTCCTCTTGTTTTTTTCTTTATAGATTACTATTCTATCTTCTAAGTAAAGCTCTACATATTCTTCCTGTGCTGTTCTATTGCTGTCAAATTTATCTACTGTCCGTATTCTTATAATTCCGTAGAGTTTATCTCTGTTGTTATCTGTCCAAATTGGAATTATTTCTTCTGGATCTACTCTTTTAACTTTAAGTTTACCTTCTTTTAAATAGCAGTACAGCCAACCTATTCCATAGTTTAATGTATCTATTGCAACTGTATTTAAAGTTCTTAAAAATCTTCTATTTATAAATTTTTTTACAATCTCAGCATATTTTTCATTCTCATCAGAATTGACTGTTGGAAGTCTAGATAATATATAGTTTATCTTTTGATCTACTAGTCGTTTATATTGATTATCTATGATTTTATTGTTAGGAAGGTTGTGAAGTTCTACAAGTATACCGTCTTCGCCAACTGCCAATCTTTTTTTTTCTAAAATAGCGTGTTTATTGTGATAATAATCGTTTCCTATTTTAAATTCTTTCAGGTTACTTTTAAAGTCTTCTACCTTCTTAAATACAAAGGTTTTAAGCTCTTCATTGTTCAATGTTTCAATCAATATATCACCTCTTTTCTGCTAGTTAAAGCTGAATCCTGCATTTGACATGTCTCTTTCGAGTGCATACCTAATGCTGTCAATTGTATGATTGTTCTTGTCTTCTAGTTTGTTTGTCGGCTCTCCAAATCTATCGAGCTTATAGTCTATTGTTTCAAATTCCTTAGCTGTATTAGGGCATCTATAAGGATCTATAATTATTTCTTCTAAGTCATTCAGCCACTTTTCTCCGTGTTCTACTGAACCTGGACCTTTTCTAGCGGCCCATAAATTACTGATTCCATAATCTCTAAGTTCATTTATACTCTTAGGCTCTGCCGAATCTGCTATTTTTAATACATAGCTTTCATTCATCTGTAACTGTTTCATCAGCTCAGATAATTTCCTATTGCTTAGTTGAACCTTATATATCTCCTTATATACATATATTCGTCTTCTTGTTTTGTCATAGTGAAGCTGAATTGCAGCCGCTGGATCTACAGCATACCCCCAGTCAATTCCTATTCTTAAATTATCAAATGACTGTATCTCCTCATCCGATATTTTTCTTATATTAAGGTTAGAAAAAGGAACTACTCCTGATCCTATAGGCTTTCCTAAATATTCCCAGTCATACTTTTGAGGATTAATCTTTTTAACATGTTCAGCTTCTTCTATAAAAGTTTTAGAAATATAAGGATTATCCAGAAAGGTAGTGTGAAATATATGTGTGTTTTCTGGAATTAAAGATGATTCATACTTTTTATTTACCCAGGACTGTTTTCTTTTAGGAGGATTGTAGCTGTAATAGAAGGAATATTTAAGGTTAGATGGAAGCTCCGCCCTTAATATAGAATTCTCTATCATACTTACATCTTCCTCCTGCTTGAATTCTGCCAGCTCCTCTATCCATAAGTGAGTGATAGGATACTTAGACATTTTTATAGATTTTATTTTAGCAGGATTATCCGCGCCACGGAAGATCACTGTATTTCCTCTAGGTGTATAAGTTATTTTAAGAGGATTTACATTAAACTTAAAAAATCTATTTAAATCCATAAGATTTATAACATCTTTTATCTGCTCAAAACAACTTTCTTGTAGCGTATTACCTACTTTCCTAACACATAGAATAGTTATAGGATACTTTATAAGCTCTAAAACCAACTTTATAGCTATGTGAGTAGATTTAGCAGATCCTCTGCCACCCTTTAGTACATATTTTAAGTACTTATCTTCTTTAGTAGCCTTATACCATTTTTTATAGCTTGGTGCTATTATATCGCTCAATTTAACCTGTTCTTTATTCGATATCATCTATTATTTCAACTCCGACATCTGCTTCAAGCGACACTTTATCTGTCCACATTCCGTATTTTTTACCTATAGTTTCTGCAGCTTTTATCCTTTCTCTGCCTGAGAATATTTTCTCTACCTTCGTAACTCTTGTTCTATCTTTATTACCTACGGTTAACACTACTTCTTCTTTTAATTCGCCTCTCATCGCAGCAGTTAAAAATTCTAATACCTCTTCTTCTTCAGCTATTTTTTCACTTGCCAGTTTGGAATATATTTCATCTCTTTTTTCACTTATGTAGGTTTTAACATATGGATATTCTAGGATGTCTCTTAGGTCACTTTTAGCATAACTATCGCTATATCCAGCATTTCTTCCGCTTTTAAGTACATTATCGGTAAAAAGAAAATCATTTACAAATTTTAATTGTTTATTGTTTTTTAGTCCTAACTCCTTAAAATCTGTACATAAATCTATGCTTTCTTCTACTTTTTCTCTATTTTCAGACTCCTTTTTATTCATATTTTCACCTCTTTCCGAAACAGGCATAAAAAAAGACAGCTTCTGCTGTCTTTTTTTGTAATTCTAAGGGAGGTTAGTAAATGTATTTGGTTCTCGAAATAAAAAATAATTAGCAAAATTTTCTATACTAATATAGTATCACGTTTTAGCGTCGTCAGCGGTCACTTTTCGGTCACTTTTCGGTCACTTTTCGGACACTAGATTAAACGTGTCTATCATTTTTACTATTGCTTCTTTTCTAACTCTCTTACACCAAGATTCTGAATATTTCACTATTCCAGAAATCTGCCACCACTGGCTTCCTTTAAAATACTTCTCTTCTATTATCGTTTTTTCTAACGGATTAAGACAACTTAATGCATTTTCTATTTGCTTTATCTCATTTTCAATTTGCTTTATAGCATTCTCAAGTTTTTCTTCTCTAGCTTCCTTTCTTAAATACTCCTCTTCTGGCTGATTAGTTACAGCATGATCTGTTATATATTCTTTTATCTTTAATCCTTGAAGAGAATACGGAAGAGACAGCTTAGCTATCTCAACCTTTAAATTCTCCGCATTACATTTTTTTACATTGTAATTATAAAGCATTCTTTCCATTTCTTTGTAGTCCAATTAATCATCCTCCCTTCTGTATCCATGTTCAAGACTATAATTTTCTATTACTAATATTTCACTGCTGCTTAAAACATCTACTTTCTTTTTTTCTCTTTCGTATTGACTTACTAGCTTTACTCTTTCCTTAAAATTTTTACACTTTATATATATTGCGGTATACCCTCTTTTTGCCACAACATAAGCTCCTCTTTTACCCCTTCCAGACTGTGTCTGCACTTCAGCAAGCTAGTATTTTCTCCGAGCGAAAGAAGTCTTTTCTCTTTTGTTTTTTCTAGCGCTTTTATTACTTTGTTGAGTCCTTTTTCTTTAAACTTAAGTTCTTTTATATAAATTTCTTTAAGATTCTTCTCACATTCTTTAAGCTCAGCTTCTTTTATAACTAGTTTAATCTGTGCCTTTTCAGAATCACTATATTTTATATTAGTCAGTTTTTTAATTTCAGATCTTAGAGCATCTATCTTTCTCTTCTTTTTTGTTATCTTCCAGTTTATTACTCCAACAGCGTTTCTACAACTTTCACAACGTGCAGCTGTGCTTTTAGGAAGTTTGTATTCTTCTATATCTTTCCATTTTCCACATCTAGTGCAGTATTTGCCTGTCTTTTTTTTCGGTGGCGGTTTTCTTTTAGGCATTTTTTCTGCAGCTTTCTCTTCCTCTTTCGGCTTTGGGTCTTCTTCATTCTTTCTAATCTTTAAAATTTCTTTTAGTTTTTTCTTCATTTTCGTTTATAATTCTGTTTAGTGTTAATCCCAAATAATTTTTAAGCTTGCTATCTATTTTATAATCTATATCGTTTGTAACTATTCTTACATCTCCATACTCTATTTCTTTAAGCAAACTATTAAGTTCTTGCTTTTCTAATATAAGTTTTTCTACTTCTTTTAGTCTCTCCATGTTACTATCTCCTTTCTATTGTTATTGCTAAATATTCTACACTCCGCATTTTACTTACATCACAGCCTTTCTTGTGATATAATGTATTGTATGGAAGGAGGTGAGAAGTATGAATTATAAAAAAAGAACGGTTGGTGATTTAATAACTGCTCACAAAAATTCAATATATCGTGAAAAACCTCTATCTGAATATCTCTACTATAAAGAGCCTGTTATTTATGAAGAAATGTCTGCAGCTTTAAATCCCAATTTCCAAGAAATTTCAGCTTCTTTAAAGCCCAGATTTCAGATGTTAAAAGAAGCCATAGAAGAATTTCATGAAATTCTTGCTAAAATTCTAAAAACCTTAGAAGATAGCTTCCAGTCCATATCAAACTCTTTAAAAAAGATATCTGAATTAGGTTGCAAAGTCAGTTCTGATTTAATTTCTTTATCTCCCGATTACAATCCTATTGAACATATATATTATCAATCAAGCAATCAAATAGACGTTTTAGATGAAACACAAATTCCTGCACGAGTTAGTTACTGGGAAACTCTCTTAAATATTCTAAGATCTATTTATGAAAAGCTTAACTTTTCTGATATTCTTTTAACCTTGGAATTTATTCTAAAATATTTTGATGTTGCTGATATCCCTAAAAATATTCATATTCTGTTTTTAATAATATGGCTTATAGTCAAAATTATTGATACAAAAAATTAAATCTTCTCCGACCAGCAAGTCTTAAGCTTATTGGTCGGAGAAATATTATCTGTTACTCTTGTTATTAACAGCATCTCTTAGATTCTTTCCAGCCTTAAAAAATGGAGCTGTCGTTTCCGGCACATATATTGTTTCCGAATGATTTCTCGGATTCTTTACTTCTCTCGCCTTTCTTTTTCTAACATCAAAAGTTCCAAATCCAACTAATAAAACTTTTTCTCCTATTACCAAGCTCTCTGTTATAACATTGAGCAGTGCATCTATAACCCTTTCTGTGTCTTTTTGTGTATATCCGCATTCTTTAGAAACTAAAGATACTAACTGTTTCTTATTCATTTTTCTTCTCCTCCTTTGCAAGTCTTATAAATCCATAAATAATAAAGAGCAGGAAGAACAGCATTACTATTGTTCCTAACAAATCCCAAATAAATATATTGTTATAGTAAAGCTGTTCTGCAACGCTACTGTCCATTTTTAAACTATACTCCTTACTCTATCTTTAGCTGCACTTTCAGAGATGCCATACTTCTCTGCTATATCTTTATAACTTATTCCTCTTAGTCTATCTTCAAGCATTTTTTTATCTGTACTCTTTCTTTTTAAGTCGCAACTGTAGCATACATTTGTAGTAATACGTCCTTTTGGTGTAGACAGACTCACAAACTCTGCTTTTGGCTTAATATCTAAGCAGATTCTACATCTTCTAGCTGCTACTTTCATTTTCTTCATTTCTATACCTCCCCTTCATCCAATTGTTAAAGATTTCTTCTTCAGAATATTTAGAGCTTGACTGTTCAAAATTGTGAAGTTTAGTAACTACCTGCTCCTCTTTTTTTCTATTTTTGTAATTGTTAGAAATTACTTTTACAGCATTCTCATAGTCATTTTTATTATTCATAAGCCATCTTAACTGCAGATTGCTTTTAAGATAGTCAGATTCAGTAATTGCCTTTAATATCTTACTTACTTCTTCTTTATTAAAGCGTTTAAAGAAATTACTGACGGATGATGATGATAGATAATTGATTGATTGATCTTCTCTTTTTATTATTTTTAGATATTTGTCTTTAAACTCTCTATATCTATCTCTATCATCTATCTCTATCTCTTTATCTATCTCTATATCTATCTCTATCTCTGTGTTACCTTTTGTTACAGGGGTGTTACATTGTAACGAGTTAGTGTTACATTGTAACAACTGTTCTTTTTTCTTTTTTTCTCTATGTCTTCTAACTCTCTCTGCTGAGCTACTTTCAGAACCTGTAAGGCTTGCTGTTTCTGTCATAAGCATTTCATATTCATCTATCATTTCTGCTAGACCATGCTTTAATAAAAAAGTTAATGTTACAGATACATTATCTTCATCTTCATCCAGTTCCAAAGCTATTTCTTCTGCAAAACTGTCTTCAAAACCGTCAAAATAAATTTTTCCATCGGTTTTTATACCAAGCAAAAGCAACTTTAGATATATAATTGTATAGGTATCTCCTCCAGCAATCTTTCTAAGCCTTTTTACTGCCTTTTTATTAAAGAAATCTTCTTTTAATTTAAGCCAGTAATATCTTTTTTTACTGCTCATCCTTATCTCCTTTCTTGCTTATTTAAAAACATCTGGAAGATCATCATCAAGTTCTATTTGCTTCTGTTTAGATTCTTCCTTATTTTCTGTCTCTTTATACTCTGCGTTTATCCAATCTGTTTTGTCTTCGGTTTCGCTCATATCTTCTGCCAATTCCGTTTTTATTGTAGAGTCTTGTGCTATTCCTCTTGCAAATTCCGTTTTGATTGGTGCATACTTTAGGACTTTCTTCAAAACTGTCTTTTTTGCCATTTCGTCAAAGTTTTTCGTCCAAGGGCTATAAGAGCTCGAAAAGCTTTGGCTATACTCTCTTCCATGCTTCTGTATATCCTCTATGCTCATTACTTCAAACCCATATCCGCCGTTTACAAGCTTGTATATAGCATAGTAGGCTATTGGCTTTCCTCTGTTTGTCATTGTCGGCTTGTGGATTAGTTTGCTCTCTAGTCCTAACTCATATTCAAATTCATCATTTTCACGTACATCTTGCGCAGATATGTTTTTAAACTCTCCACTTCTATGCGCTAAGTCTATAAGCCCTTTGTAGCCTATCTGAAACTGACACTCCATCTTCCCTTTATTTCTAAATGGAATCAAATACGCCTGGCCTAGTGGTGTGTTAGGTTCTAGTCCTAACTGTGCTGCACTCATTAGAGCTCCTAGGAAGCTTTCCTGTGTGCATTCCTGCAGCTTTGGATTACTAGATATGGCAGTAAGTGCCATTCTAGTAAATCTTTCTGGAGTTAACACAGAAGGCAGTGCCTTCTGTATTTCTCCCTCCATAGCTCTTATAAGCTGTTTTATATTTCTTGTTTCTTTTTGTTCAGGTGCTCCATTTGCTTTTTGCTGTAACGCTTCTTTAACCATTTCTATCTCTCCTCTATTTTTTTATTTGATTAGAAATCTTCTGCTATTAGTTGTTCTTGTAAGGTCTTCTGCTATATCTGGATAAATTTCTTTTAATTTCTTAGTATCAATTCTGCTACTAGAATAATTCTTCCAAGTTATTACTCTGTCTCCGCAAACTGCCTTTTCAGCTTCTCCCATTTGCATTTGTATCTTCTGTTTTATTTCTTTCTCTTCCGTTTTTAGTTCGTCTTGAAGACTCTTTATAGTGTCTAGCCTATCTATATCTCCTTTAAATTCTTGAAGCTCTATTTCTACGTCTAAAGTCGCTTTAGGAAACTTGTTTCTTATAATCATGTCTGCATCATCACTTCCGTCTGGTGCTGGAGGATTATCTGCAAGTACATTATTCTTCCAAAACTCAACTTCAATTTTTTTTAGATATTTTATTATCTCTTCATCTCTAGGAATATATTTGTATTCAAATTTTTCATTTCCTATTAACACTGCAATATACCACCCTTGATAACCTGTCACCATCATGTAGTGATGGCACTGTATTTCGTAGTGTGTAGGTATGTCCTCTTCCCAGTCTTTTTTTGCATATGAGTTAGTAGTCTTGCATTCTAGTCCTATCTGCTTCCCTACTATTTCTCTGTCTATATTAGCTACTAAGAAATCATGCTCATGATGAGCAAGCATGAAATTATTTCTTCTGACCTTTAGGCCTGTAGCTTCCTCAAATCTCTTGGCCACGTAATCCTCTAAATCACGTCCGATTCTCATTCTCTCGTTATCTTCTAACAGCTTGACTTCTCCTTTTTTATCCAGATATACTCCAACTGCACTCTTCCAAGGATTAAGACCTGCTATCGCAGCTGCATCACTTCCTCCTATTCCCTTCTTCCTGTATTCGAGCCATTCTTCTCTGCTCAAATCAGGGGTATATACTACTTTTTTCATTTTTTTCGTGCCTCCCAATATGTTATAATTAAGATATAAATAATATTTTTTGTTGCTAAGCGGACAATCTTTATAAGAGGTGTCCGCTTTTTGCTTTTGCTAATGTTTTTAAACTGCAATCTTCTTCTATTTTTACAATCCAGTAAACATTATCTCTATCCTTTTTCATCAAGTCCTGTACATATTTTGCTGCTTCTATTGGATCTTCAAACTTCTTGTTAATACTTGTCTTGTAATCGAACGCTACATACATTAAAAATCCACCTTCTCAGCATCTATTATTGGTAAGAGTTTATAGCTAAAGTCTTCTATAAGCTCTTTACCTTCTTCTCTTTCATACTGATCTGCCCAGTTTCTCCCGTAAATTCTACACATAACTGTATTTGCATCTTTAAAGCTATTTGCTTTTATAATCTGCACATGTTTTCTAAATGGATGCCCCCATCCGAACGTAAAATAATATTTTTCCATTTTAATTCTTCTCCTTTAAATTCTTCTAAGCTCTTCTTCTAGCAAGTCTTGTTGCTTTTTTTATATTTCGTCTCTGTTTTGCTATTCCCATCTTGAATAAAATGTTAAATACTATGCTTATTATTAGCGCTATTACTAAATATTTCATTTTTTATCTCTCCAATCTTATTTATTATTTAGAAAATCTTCTACTGCTTTTTCTCCTACATATTTTTTCAATAATGCAGCAGATATGTGATAGGTATATCTGCTACTTAGCTTTACTGCAGTCCCAATAGGCAAAATTTCTCTCTGGAGCCCAATCCTAACGAACTGCTCAGACTTGTTTAGAATCTCCGCTGCATCCTTTACGCTTAAATTCATCAGCTCACCGCCTTAAATTTGTTGATAAAGTATATTTGCCCCTTACCAGTTACTTTGGGTGTCCTTGTTACTCTTATTGAGCCATCCGGATTGTTTATAGTTCTCTTCTTTATCTCAAACAGATTTAACTCCATACTATATTGAGTAGGAAGATTCCTATTTTCTCCGCTTTTTCCTAGATACCCATTACTTCTAAGCCATTCAAACAGTCGATTCTGCCCTATTTGGATTCCATTCTGTTGCATTATTTTGGCAAGCTCTCCAACTAGAATAGAGCTCTTAGCAGCTTCTACCGCTTCTGCAAATAATACTTTAGGCTTATTCTTCTCAGCCTCAGCTTCCAGTAATTCCTTTCTCGCCCTTTCTTCTTTGAGCTGAGTTGCTAATTTTATTATTGTATCTGGATCTTCTAAGACTTTCTCTATAGTTTCCTCCGTCATATATGCTCCGTATTTTCTGATAGACGGTAAAACTTCACTTGTTACCCAACGCTTGAAGGCTTTAGCTTTCGGGAGCTTGCTAGAGAGGATTAGACTATATAATCCACTTTCATTTATGAGGGTTGTTTCTTGTATTCTACCTAGTTCATCTATGACGCCCTGTTTTAGGGCATCATCTTCATCAACATGAGTAGATATCGCATTTCTTGCTTTTGCATATCCTAAAATCTTAGCTACATCTTTCCCAACAAACCAAGGTTCATTATCTATTGTTAATACTCTCACTTCTCCAAATTCTTCATTCTTAAATATTTCAATTTTATTTTTCATCTTATTCCCTCCTAATTGTTTTCTTTTTCCCATTTTTCTATAAATTTTCTTAATTCTATTTGCAAAAGAGCATTTAATGATATTCCTTGTTCTTCTGCTATCTCTTCTAATTTTTCTTTTAGATCTGTTTTTAACCTTAATAGATATGTTGTCCTCATTTTTTAACCTCCTCTTTTTAGATATCTTAAATATATCTTTAATATATCTATAATATATACTAATATTTTTATTATGTCAATATTCTTTAGATATCTTTTTTATATTTCCTTTTCGTGATATAATTTAGATATCACAAGTAGGAGGTGTGAATATGGGAGTATACCAATATCCTTTAAAAATCGACCCTGAAGTTATGGAAAAAATAAAAGAGATTTCCGAACACGAAGGTCGTTCAGTTAATAAACAAATTGAGTTTATTTTGAAAAAATTTATTTCTGAGTATTCTTCTGAATAAACTCGTTTATAGCTACAACGATACATTCATGAATACTTATATCTAAATGCTCCGATATTCTCTTCAATCTTTCGTATATTTTAAGATTGAGTCGGAGCGTTATTTGTTTTTTCATTTTTACTCCTCCTTTGAATTGTATTTCCGTCTTATTTTAATAAAAAAAAATTATTTTATTGTATTTTGCAATTTATTCGCATCTAATTCCAGAACCTTACTTATTTTAAGAAATAATTTCAAACTAGGCTTATATCTATTTCTCTCTAGGTCTGAAATATAATTTCTAGTAACTCCTATTCATTCATCCTTTTCTTCTCCTTTCGATTACATATCTGTAATTTAATTGTCAAAAAAAATGGCATAAACCTCTTCACTATTTAATTTTAAGATGTTTTTTATTATTTCTATTTCATCTCGTTTAAACTCATTCCGTCCTGTTTCTTTGAAAGAATAAGTTTTTTGCTTTATTCCAAGGGCCTCTGCCATCTCATCCTGAGAAATATTCCGCTCAGCTCTTTTTTTCTTTAGCAGTTCTATATCCATATATTCACTCCTTTCAATTACCTTTCTGTAATTAAATTATATATTACATATTTGTAATTGTCAAGCTAATAAAAGCAAGTAAATTATAATTACTGTAATCTCTAATTACAATAATGTAATAATGGGTATAATAAATATAGAAACATATATTTTACGTAATCAGGGGTGTGAACAACATGAGTAATTTTTTCAGTGAAAGATTGCAGCATCTATTAGCTTTAAGAGATTGGGATCAGAAAGATTTAGCAGACAAAACAGGAATAACAGCAGCCACCATTTCGCGTTATATAACAAACAAAGCTAGTCCGAACGGAGAATATATAAAAATAATAGCTGAAACACTAAATGTATCAGCCGACTACTTACTAGGACTAACAGATGTTATGAACGCAAATGAAGGAATGAGTGATATGGAAATATACACCTTGGCAGCAAACAACGCTGGCTATGAAGGTGAATTAACTGAACAAGACTTAGATAAAATAAAACTTGCTATGCAGATAGCTTTAGCTAACAAAACTAAAGTGGATAACAGTAAATAAAGACAATAAAAAGGAAGTGAATAACATTGAAAACACTAAACTATTATGAAAAATTACTATCCAAACATGAAAAAATTATTAATATCTATGACTATGCCGATTTAGGTGGAATTGCAAAAGGACTATACGTAAGTAGCAATATTGGCAGTACTATACTTATAGATAAAAGAATTAAAACAACAAAAGAAAAACACTGCATATTAGCAGAAGAACTAGGACACTATTATGTTAATGTCGGAAATATTTATAATCAGCGAAACTTAGAAAATATAAAAGAGGAAAAGAAGGGACAAGCATGGGCATATAAAAACTTATTACCCGTACATACTTTAATAAAAGCTTATAGAAATGGAGTTAGAAATAAATTTGAATTAGCAGAATATGCTAACGTTACAGAAGAGTTTATAGAAAATGCTATAAGTTATTATAGAAGAAAATATGGATGCAATATAAAAATAGGATCTTATAATATAACATTAGAACCTAACATTAATATTATGAAAGATTAAATAGAATATTTTATTTTTAAGGTGGTGAATTAATAATGGATTTATTCGGTGACCTCTTTGGAAAACGAATTAAAAAACAATTAGCTGATACTCAAAGTGAGCTTGCTGAATTAAAACAAAAATATGATTCTTTATCTAACGAATATAAATCATTACAAGAAAAATTTAAAAGTATCAATTCTTCTATTGAAGATACTAAGGTTAAAGAAGTAATTGAACTTGAAGAACTTATTAGGAATTATAAATCTGAAATAAAGGATCTTGAAGAAGAAAGAAACACTCAATCTAGTACCCTAGAGGTTTTATATAAACAGAAAAAAAGACTTCTGAATGATTTAGTTTATTATAACAATTACGTTGGATTCCAAGAGTACGGTCTTTATGTCCCGAAATATGATTTCGTGGATTCTGACAGATATAAGGAAGAATTATCTAAAATAAGAAAACGCCAAAGAGAATCTATAAAATATGAAAGTGCATTCTACTATGATAAAAATTTTACATTTAACCATAGTTATGAACTTGGTGCTAAAATGTTGAAATCAAATGGAAAGCTCATGATAAGAGCATTTAATACAGAGTGTGAAGCAGCTATTAACAAAGTTACTTATTCAAACTTCTCTTCAATCGAAAAACGTATAATAAGAGCATTTAATGCAATAAATAAATCATCTGCTTTCGAAGTATGCTATATTACTGAATATTATCTGAATTTAAAATTAGATGAATTAAAACTAGCATTCGAATATCAGCTGAAAAAGGAAGAGGAAAAAGAAATTTTAAGAGCTGAAAGGGAGAAGAAAAGAGAAGAAAAGGCTCTTCAAAGAGAAATTAAGAAAAAGAAGAAAACAATAGATAAAGAAATACAGCATCTAAATAATGTTATAAAAGAACTTCAAGCTAAACTTACAAAAGCTAGTGATGATGAAAAAGACTCTTTAAATAGAGAAATTGAAGAAATGAAAAACAATGTAAATAAATATCAAGATAATAAGACTGAGCTTGATTATAGAATTGAAAATGTAGGTGCTGGATATGTATATATAATTTCTAACATTGGAGCATTCGGTGAAAATATTTTTAAAATAGGTGTAACAAGAAGATTGAATCCTTACGAAAGAATAACCGAGTTGAGCAGTGCATCAGTTCCTTTCAAATTCGATGTTCATGCAATGATATTCAGTTATCAGGCTTACGAATTAGAAAACGAACTTCATAAATATTTTGATAGAAAAAGAGTAAATAAAGTAAATTCTCGAAAAGAATTCTTCAACATAACTATAGATGAAATTAAAGATGCTTTAGAAAAACATAAAGATCTAACCTTTGAATTTAAAGAATCTCCAGAAGCTAGTGAATACAGAGAAACTAAAAAACTTGAAAATGCACTTAAAGTTAATTCAGAATATTAAATTATAATAAGCCTGTCTTTAAAAGATAGGCCTTATTTATATATATGAAAGGATGATAATATGAGACTGCCGAACGGATACGGATCTGTAACTAAATTAAAGGGCAAAAGGCGAAAACCCTGGATGGTAAGAGTAACCAAAGGATTTAAAGATGATGGAACTATAATAAGAGAAGTTATAGGATACTTTGAAAAAAGGCAAGATGCACTAGATGCTCTAACCAGATATCACAAAAATCCATTGTTGCTAGACAACGAAAATGCTACTTTTGCTGAGGTATATGAAAAGTGGAAAGAAGAAAGATTCCCAAACCTTTCAGATGCAGCTCAAAAAGGCTACATATTTGGATATAACAAGTGTTCTAGTCTCTATAGTATGAAAATGAAAGATATAAAAGCTACTAATCTGCAGGCTATATTAAATGATATGGAAGATAAATATAGCAGAGGATCTAAAAGAAAGGTTAAATCATTTTTAAATCAAATTTTTATATTTTCTGTTGTGAATGATATAGTAGACAAAAATTATGCTCAATATATAGAATTAGGAAAAAATACTTTTAAAGTAAATCGTAAGCCTTTCTCTAAAGATGAAATTAAAAAACTATTCAAGCTTGTAAATGAAGATGGGTATGAGTTTATAGATACTGTTTTGATAATGATCTACACTGGATTTCGAATCGGTGAACTTTTAAGTCTAAAGAATAAAGATGTTAATCTTATAGATAAGATTATAAAAGGTGGAGCTAAAACAGAAGCTGGAAAAGATCGACTAGTTCCTATTCACCCGAAAATATACAATTTGGTCGTTAATAGATATGATTCTAAAAACGAGTATTTTGTCACCAACTTCAAAGGTGAGCAGATGAAATATAACAATTACAAGCGAGAAAAATGGGAACCGTTAATGAAAGTTTTAGGAATGAAACATAATCCGCATGATTGCAGGCACACATTCGCTACCCTTCTTAATAATGCTGGTGCGAACGGAACGAGTATCAAAAAGCTAATAGGTCATAATTCTTTCACTTTTACAGAAAAATATTATACTCACAAAGATATAGAAGAGCTTAGGGCTGCGATAGAGAAGATGTAGATTTGTTACCAACGCGTTACCAATGTGTTACCAATATAGAAAAACCTACAAAAACGGAAAAGGCTCTAGGCATTGAAAAACCCGCAAACATGAGTCGTTTGCGGGTTGTATTTTTATCTTTTTGAGAATTGAGGAGCTCTTCTCGCTTTTTTAAGACCGTATTTCTTTCTTTCAACCATTCTAGGGTCTCTAGTAAGGAATCCTGCTTGTTTAAGAGCTGGTCTTGTTTCTGAGTCAGCTTTAAGAAGCGCTCTTGATATACCGTGTCTTATAGCTCCTGCCTGTCCAGTATATCCTCCTCCGTGTACGTTAACGAACACGTCGTATTTGTCTAGGTTATCAGTTATCTCAAGTGGAGATTTAACGATAACTTTTAATGTATCATAATCAAAGTAATCTTCTAAGTCTTTTTTATTTACAGTTATATTTCCTGATCCTGGTAATATTCTTACTCTTGCTACAGATGTTTTTCTTCTTCCTGTTCCATAGTATTGAACTTCTGCCATCAGTTAGTCCTCCCTTCTGAACTATATCTCGTAAACTTCAGGTTTTTGAGCTTCATGATTGTGCTCTGAACCTTTGTATACTCTTAATTTTGTAATCATTTTTCTTCCAAGACTGTTTTTAGGTAACATTCCTTTAACAGCTATTTCTATAGCTCTTTCAGGATTTGTTTCCATTAGTCTGTCGTATCTTATTTCTCTTAGTCCACCAGCATATCCTGTGTGATATTTATAGTGTTTCTGAGTTAATTTATTTCCTGTTAAAACAACTTTTTCTGCGTTTATTACTATTACATTGTCTCCTGTATCTACGTGAGGAGTAAATGTAGGTTTATGTTTTCCTCTTAGTATCTTAGCTACTTCTGAAGATAGTCTTCCTAGAGTTTTACCTTCAGCGTCGATTACTAACCATTTTCTTTCCACTTCTTGCGGCTTAGCGTTATAGCTTTTCATCGGTTTGCCTCCTATCATTTCATTATTACATATATATAGTCTATATCGTTTTATTCATTAATACGTCCGAATCCGGGGCTAGTGGATTCTCTAACATACCTTAAACATTATATAATAATCATCCTTGCGTGTCAAGCATAATTCGGACTAATATTCTACATTTTGTAAATAAAGTCCGTATGCGGGAACCGTCTTTCCGGCCGCAAGTCTGTCCTTTTTCTCTATTATAGATTTCATCTCTTCCGGTTCTCTTTTTCCGTATCCGACTTCAATTACTGTTCCGGTTATTATCCTCACCATATTGTGAAGAAATCCGTTCCCTGTTATCTCAAGCACATAGAATCCTGCCTCTCTGAACATTCTGGCAGAATAGACTGTCCTTATATTCTTATCTATGCTGCTTTTCACAGGTGTAAATGAAGTGTAGTCCATTCTTCCGACCAGATATTCAAGAGCCCTGTTCATGCGCTCTAAATCGAGCTTATACGTCGTATGATAAGCTCTGTTTCTAAGTAAAGCGCTTCTTATATCATTCTGATATATTAAGTACCTGTATGTCTTCTTTTTTGCACTGAATCTCGAATGGAAATCTTCCGGAACTTCCTCAGATTTAATTATGCATATATCGTCCGGAAGTTTGTCATTGAGAGGATATATGAATCTTTCGGCAGGTATTGTGGAATCTATTTTAAAATTCGCAACCTGTCCATATGCGTGAACTCCGGCATCAGTTCTCCCCGAAGCGTAGAGTTTCACTCTTTTTCCTGTCGACTTATATATCGCCTCTTCAACTTCTCCTTCTACAGTCTTAAGTCCTTCCTGTTTCTGCCATCCGCAGTAATTTGAGCCGTCGTATTCTATAGTCAGCTTTATATTCTGCATAGCTCTATCCTATATTTACAAAATATCTGAATATTATTATTGCTATAAGATAGATGAACACTATAAGGAAAAAGACTATATCCGGTTTTCTGAGTTTGAGCTCCCTCATTCTGGTTCTGTTGTCACCGCCTCTGTAGCATCTTGCCTCCATAGCCATTGCAAGATCGTCGGCTCTTCTGAATGCCGATATGAACAGCGGCACTAGAAGCGGAATGAGATTTTTCGCTCTTTTTATTATATTTCCGGACTCAAAATCTGCCCCTCTCGCCATCTGGGCTTTCATTATCTTGTCCGTTTCCTCTAACAGCGTAGGTATGAATCTCAGAGCTATCGTCATCATCATTGCAAGTTCATGTGACGGCACTCCTATCTTCTTGAAAGGTTCTAGAAGCTTTTCAATCCCGTCTGTAAGCAGTATCGGTGATGTAGTAAGCGTCAGAACCGTAGTGCACACTACTAGAAGAATAAGTCTTATCCCCATGAAAGAAGCCTGTCTTATACCCTCTTCAGTTGCTGTAAGAGGTCCTACTCTGAAAGCGACTTCTCCTGGAGTCATAAACATATTTATTAGAAAAGTTATTATAATAAGAATCAGTATGGGTTTCAGCCCTTTAAATATATACTTTACCGGCAGACGCGCAAGTCCTATAGTCACTCCTAAAAGAACTACTGCTGGAATATAGTATACGAACTCGTTCATGAAGAACAGCGAAGCTATATAAAATATAACTGCTATTATCTTTATTCTCGGGTCTAAATTGTGTATAACTGATTCTCCGGGAAAATACTGCCCGATAGTTATATTCTTAAGCATTTTCTCTTCCTTTCATGTAGTTCAGTATTTCTTCCTTTGCCTGCTCTACTGTAAATATATCTGTATCCAGTCCCGGATATTTTTTAGCAAGCTCCCTCATAAAATAAGTTATCTGAGGAGCTGCAAGCCCGAAACTTTCAAGTTTATCTGACTGTCTGAAAATATCTTTCGGTTCTCCGAACAGCTCAGCCTTTCCCTTATTCATAACGAGAATTCTGTCAACAAGATTTGCGATATCCTCCATGCTGTGAGATACGAGAACTATTGTAAGATCCGGATTAGTATCGTTAAGATATTTTATCTGACCGAGTATTTCATCTCTTCCCATAGGGTCCAGTCCTGCAGTCGGCTCGTCCAGAATCAGAACTTCAGGATTCATCGCTATAACTCCTGCTATTGCGACTCTTCTCTTCTGACCTCCCGAAAGTTCAAACGGAGATCTTTCTCTGTACGTTTCATAATCGAGTCCGACCTTCTGCATAGAGTCTTTGACTCTCTCGGTTATCTCTTCTTCTGAAAGGCCCAGATTTCTGGGACCGAATGAAATATCCTTTTCTATAGTCTCTTCAAAGAGCTGATGTTCCGGATACTGAAATACGAGTCCTACCTTCTGTCTGACTTCTCTCATCTTTATCTCTTTTTTAGTGATATCGAGTCCGTTGACTAGTATATGACCTGATGTAGGCTTTATCAAGCCGTTTATATGCTGAATCAGTGTGGATTTTCCTGAGCCCGTATGACCTATCAGCCCTATGAATTCACCTTTATCAATTTTTAAATTTACACTGTCAAGAGCTTTTTTCTCAAAAGGAGTCCCGACACTGTATATATAAGTCAAATCTCTAATCTCTATACTCATATCATATCCACCAACTCTTCTATTTCTAATACCTCAGTATTAATATCCATTCCTGATTTTTTCAGGAGATATGCAAGTTCTGTAACCTGAGGCACATCAAGTCCTATTCTTCTCACTTCTTCAACCTGGCTGAATATCTCTCTAGGAGTTCCTTCTACTGCAACTTTTCCTTTTTCCATTATTATTATCCTGTCGGCATTTACAACTTCATCCATATAATGAGTTATATGAATTATAGTTCTTTTTTCTTCTTTATTCAGTTTCATGACAGTATTCATGACTTCTTTTCTGCCGGCAGGATCCAGCATAGCTGTCGGCTCGTCAAAAATTATGCAGTCCGGATTCATTGCGAGTATTCCCGCAATCGCTATTCTCTGCTTCTGACCTCCGGACAGAGCATGCGGAGCTGATTTTCTGTATTCATACATTCCCACAGTTTTCAGTGCATTGTCTACTCTCTCTCTGATTTCTAATGGAGGGATCCCCTGATTCTCAGGCCCGAATGCAACATCCTCTTCTACAATAGTAGCAACCAGCTGGTTGTCCGGATTCTGAAATACCATACCTGCTGTCTGTCTTATATTCCATATATCGTCTTCATCTCTGGTATTTATTCCGTTTATGAGTATATTGCCTTCAGTAGGCAGCAGTATCCCGTTCATCAGCTTAGCCAGTGTTGACTTTCCTGAACCGTTATGACCAAGTATAGCAACGAATTCCCCTCTTTTTATATCTATATTGACATTGTCCAGCGCTTTTACAGGATTTTCCTCTGCACCTGGATATGTGAATGATAAGTTTTCTATTTTTACTATATGGTCTTTCATATCTGTCTCCTAAAATTTATTTTAATTAGCAAAAGGGACTAAGTTAGATAACTTAATCCCTTGAATTTATATTAAACTAGTTCTAGTATTACCATTTCAGCCGAATCACCTTTACGAGGTCCCATTTTTAGGATTCTAGTGTATCCGCCGTTTCTGTCTTCATACTTAGGAGCTATATCGTCAAATAAGTTTTTAACAACTGTTTCGTCATATACGTATGATAGTACTTGACGTCTTGAGTGAAGATCACCTTTCTTTGCAAGTGTTATCATTTTTTCAGCCATTCTTTTTGTTTCTTTAGCTCTAGTTTCTGTCGTTTTTATTTTTCCGTTTTTTAATAAGCTTGTCACCTGGTTTCTAAGCATAGCAGATCTGTGATCTGTACGACGACCAAGTTTTCTTAATTTTGCCATCCTTAATATCCCTCCTTAAAAGAAATTATTCTTCAGTACTTTTTAAACTTAATTCTAGTTCTGCAAGTTTATTTTGAACCTCTTCAAGGGATTTTTTACCTAGATTTCTAACTTTCATCATATCTTCTTCAGTTTTCTGAGTAAGTTCTTCTACAGTATTTATCCCAGCTCTTTTTAAACAATTGTAAGATCTAACTGATAGATCAAGTTCCTCAATAGTCATTTCTAAGACTTTTTCTTTCTTGTCTTCTTCCTTCTCTACCATAATCTCTACATCGCCAACATACTCTGTAAGAGCTATGAATAGGTTAAGGTGTTCATTTAATATCTTAGCTCCGAGTGAAGTAGCTTCCTTCGGCACTATAGATCCGTCCGTCCATACTTCTAAGACAAGTCTGTCATAGTCAGCGAACTGACCTACTCTAGTATTCTCTACAGCGAAATTAACTTTCTTTACTGGAGTGAATATAGAGTCTATAGGAAGTGTTCCTATCGATTGATCTTCTTTTTTATTCTGTTCAGCAGGAACGTATCCTCTTCCTTTTACCATCTCTAATTCCATAAAAAGCTCAGCATCTTCTTCTAATGAAGCAATATGAAGATCTTTATTAAGAATTTCGACATCTGGTCCTGTAATTATATCTCCTGCCTTTATTTCCTTAGGCCCTTTTGCATCTATTATAAGCTTAACAGGCTCTTCTGTATATACTTTTGCCGCTATATCTTTTATATTCAAGATCATTTCAGACACATCTTCATATACTCCGGGCACTGTTGAGAATTCATGTAACACTCCTCGAATTTTTATCGAAGAAACCGCAGCTCCTGGAAGAGAAGAAAGCAATATTCTTCTTAATGAATTTCCTAAGGTAGTTCCGTATCCTCTTTCAAGCGGTTCTAGAACGAACTTACCATAGGTATTATCTTCGTTTGTTTCAACTATCTCAATTTTAGGTTTTTCTATCTCTAGCATTTTAACCCTCCTCGATAGGTATTTGTTTACTGCGAGGGGAACCAATCCTTTTTAATCGCTCAAGCTCTAATTAGTTGTTCTTAGAGTAAAGCTCAACTATTAAGTGTTCTTCTATTGGAAGATCTATGTCTTCTCTAGAAATTTCTGCCACTATATTAGCTTTAAAGTTCTCTGCATCAACGTCTAGCCATGCAGGGCTGTTTCCTTGATGATTTTCTTTTAATGCTTCAAATTTTGCAGATTTTCTGCTTTTTTCTTTAAGTTCTATAACATCTCCAACTTTTGTTCTGTAAGATGGTATATCAACTTTCTTTCCATTTACTAAGAAATGTCCATGAACTACAAGTTGTCTAGCTTCTGATCTTGATGAAGCGAATCCTGCTCTGTAAACTGCGTTATCAAGTCTTGATTCTATAACTTTAAGCAGATTTTCCCCTGTAATTCCTGGCATTCTGTCTGCCTCTAGAAAATAATCTAGCATAGGTTTTTCTGTTAAACCGTAATATCTTCTAACTTTTTGTTTTTCTCTTAACTGTAATCCATATTCTGATAGTTTCTTTCTAGCTTGTCCGTGCTGACCTGGAGCATAGCTTCTAGTCTCAAATGGACATGCTTGTGAGAAACACTTGTCACCTTTCAGCATGAGTTTTTGTCCCTCTCTACGACAAAGTCTGCATACTGGTCCTGTATATCTTGCCATCCTTTATGTGCACCCCCTGATAAATTACACTCTTCTACGTTTTGGCGGTCTGCAACCGTTATGCGGTATTGGAGTGTTGTCTTTAATTAAACTAACCTCTAAACCTGCTGCTTGTAGCGATCTTATAGCAGCTTCTCTTCCTGATCCTGGTCCTTTAACGTATACTTCTACAGTTTTTAGACCATGCTCCATTGCTTTTTTAGCAGCTTCTTCAGCAGCCATCTGAGCAGCAAACGGAGTTGATTTTCTTGAACCTCTGAATCCTAGCTGTCCAGCACTTGCCCAAGATAGAACATTACCTTTGCTGTCTGTTAGTGTTACCATTGTATTGTTGAAAGTTGACTGAATATGTGCTTGTCCTCTTTCTATATTTTTACGTTCTCTTCTTCTTACACGAGTCTTAACGTTTTTCTTAGCCAATCGAATTCCCTCCTTCTAATGCCTATTTCTTTTTACCTTTGCTTACCGCTCTTTTAGGGCCTTTTCTTGTTCTTGCATTGTTTTTAGTGTTTTGACCTCTAACTGGTAATCCTCTTCTATGTCTGTATCCTCTGAAACTTCCGATTTCTCTAAGTCTCTTTATATTAAGGGCTGTATCTCTTCTAAGATCCCCCTCAACCATATATTCGTCTATTATTCCTCTTAGTTCATTTACTTCTGTTTCTGTTAAATCTCTAACTCTTGTGTCTGCTGATATTCCAGCTCTATCAAGAATTTCTTGTGATCTTGGTTTTCCTATTCCGTAGATATAAGTAAGTCCGATAACAACTCTCTTATCTCTAGGAAGGTCAACACCAGCGATTCTTGCCATTAAGTTGCACCTCCTGCTCAATTTCCTACTTATTTATTTAAAACAGCCGCGTTTTTCTAAATTAACCTTGTTTCTGCTTGTGTCTAGGGTTTTGGCATATTACCATTACTTTCCCTTTTCTTTTGATTATCTGACACTTTTCACACATCTTTTTAACTGATGGTCTTACTTTCATATCGTAAACCCTCCTTAATCCTACTTGTTACGCCAAGTTATTCTTCCTCTTGTAAGATCGTAAGGAGATAACTCAAGAGTAACTGTGTCACCTGGCAGAATTCTTATGAAGTTCATTCTAAGCTTACCAGATATATGAGCCAGTATTTCATGGCCATTTTCGAGTTTTACTTTAAACATCGTATTTGGCAGAGCTTCAACTACTGTTCCTTCTACCTCAATTACATCTTCTTTCGACATTCGGCACTCGAACCTCCTGTTCATTTAATCTCTTTTTAGAGATTTTAGAGTTTTTTTAATAAATGCGTCATCTAGACTTCTACTAGCTAACTTATCTATTATATCATCTTTTTTCAAATTATACACATTTAAATGCTTAATTTTTTTTATTTTTGGATTATTTATTTTTCTGTACTTGCCGTCGGCAAGTTCTACATAATCATTTTCCAGTATATCTATTACGAAATACATTCTTCCTCTATCTCTACCTTGTCTCGACTGGACAAGCTGACCGACTGAGACCATCTTAATCTACCTTTGTCAGCAGCTCTACCCCGTCTTCTGTAAACGCTATTGTGTGTTCATAGTGTGCCGATTTCTTTCCGTCGAATGTGACTACTGTCCATCCGTCTTTAAGACTCTGCACTCTTCTTGTTCCTGCGTTCACCATCGGCTCTATCGCAAGGACCATTCCTCTTTGAAGTCTGGGTCCTTTTCCTGGAAGGCCGTAGTTAGGTATAGGCGGGTCTTCATGCATATTCTTTCCAATTCCATGTCCCACGAAATCTGTCACTACAGAGAATCCGTTTTCTTCAACGTAAACCTGCACAGCATGAGATATATCGCTCAGACGGTTTCCTTCTTTGGCATATTCAAGTCCTGCATAGAAAGAGTCTCTTGTTACATCGATCAGTCTCTGATCTTCTTCTGAAATCTTTCCTACAGGATAAGTTTTTGCACCGTCTCCGTAATATCCGTCCACTATTGAACCGATATCTATGCTTATTATATCTCCTTCGTTGAGGACTTTATCTCCAGGTATTCCGTGAACTACTTCTTCATTTACTGAAGCGCAGATTGAAGCAGGGAACCCTCCGTATCCTTTAAATCCCGGAATTGCGCCCTGTTTTCTTATAAACTCTTCAGCTATTCTATCAAGTTCTCCGGTTGTGATCCCTGGAACTATTTTATCTTTCAGAAAGGCATGGGTTTCTCCAACTATATGCCCTGCCCTTCTCATTATATCAATTTCTCTTTTACTTTTCAGTATAATCATGACTATCTACTCTCCAGCTTAGACACTATATCTTCAAAAACAGCATCTATAGACTGAGTTCCGTCTATATCTATGATTATATCTTTTTTAGTATAATAGTCTATTAAAGGCTGAGTCTGTTCATTGTAAACTTCGATTCTCTTAGCAACTGTCTCTTCCTTATCGTCATCTCTTTGGAAAAGCTCTCCTGAACAGCTGTCGCATACGCCTTCTTTTTCAGGTTTGTTGAACTCTACGTGGAAAGTAGCTCCGCAAGATTTGCAGATTCTTCTTCCTACAGCTCTTTTTATAAGTTCTTCTGCAGGAACTTCTATATTTATAACGCTGTCAAGCGCTATTCCCATTTCTTTGAGTTCTTCATCAAGCGCATCGGCCTGAGCTACAGTTCTTGGAAATCCGTCAAGAAGGAATCCTTCTTTACAGTCATCTTCAAGAAGTCTGTCTTTTACTATCTTCACAACTAGTTCGTCTGGAACTAGAAGTCCCTGATCCATGTATTTTTTAGCTTCTATACCAAGATCAGTGTTTTCTTTTATATTTTTTCTAAATATATCTCCCGTTGATATGTGAGGTACATTGTATTTTTTTACTATACCTGCTGCCTGAGTTCCTTTACCAGCACCGGGAGGTCCTAGTAATACTAATCTCATTTAATCATCCCCTGGGTTTATTTCAAGAATCCTTTATAATGTCTCATCAACATTTGAGATTCTACTTGTTTCATCGTTTCAAGAGCAACTCCGACTACGATAAGCACTGCTGTACCTCCGAAGTGGACGCCCAGTTTTAGGAAAGCTTCTATTATAACTGGAAGTGTTGCTATTATTGCAAGCGAAACCCCTCCGATAAGAGTTATTCTAGAAAGTATCTTTCCTAGATAGTCAGATGTCGGCTTTCCAGGTCTTATTCCCGGTATGAATCCGCCGCTCTGTTTTAGATTATTCGCATATTCTATAGGGTTGAACTGAACCGCTGTATAGAAGTATGTGAAGAATAGAATTAATATAATATTCAGTATTGAATATATCCACATTCCCGTCGTACTGTTCACTGAAAGGTATTTATTCACAAAATCTGCGAATCCGCCTTTAAAGAAAAGTGCGATTATCTGAGGGAACTGTAAAAGCGATGTAGAGAAAATAACAGGTATTACTCCTGCCATAAGCACTTTCAGTGGAATGTGAGTGCTCTGTCCTCCGTACATTTTTCTCCCAACAACTCTTTTAGCATACTGAACAGGTATCTTTCTAGATCCTTCCTGAATCATTATAACTCCGAGTAATATCAGTAATGCTATTACTACGAATATGATTACCGGAACTACACTTATGTTTCCTGTTCTCACCATTTCGACCATTCTTCCAACGGCCTGCGGTGCTCTAGAGATTATACCAATGAAGATTATCAGTGATACTCCATTTCCAATCCCTTTTTCCGTAATCTGTCCTCCTAACCAAATTAAAAAACAAGTACCTGCTGTCAGTGTGATTACTATTACTATTACTGAAAGTGGACTCTTGTCTATTATCGCACGGTTGAAGAACCCTAAACTTATTCCTATAGCTTGAATTATAGCTAGAACTACGGCTAGATACTTAGTATAACTACTAATTTTCTTTCTTCCTACGTCTCCCTCTTTTGCTAAAGATCCTAAGCTAGGAATAGCAACTGTTAAAAGCTGGATTATAATTGAAGCCGTAATATAAGGGTAGACATTAAGGGCGAATATTGTGAAGTCCTTGAATGCTCCCCCGGCCATTAAGTTAAGGAAGTTCAGCAGTCCTCCTATCTGTGAACTGTCGAACATCTGTTTAATTATAGATCCATCTATTCCTGGAACAGGAATGGCTGCACCTATTCTGAATACTATTAGCATTAGTAGGGTAAATATCATTCTTTTTCTCAGCTCTGGAACCTTCCAAGCGTCTCTTAATGTTGAGAACATTATATCACCTCTACTTTTCCTCCGTTAGCTTCGATTTTTTCTACAGCCGATTTACTGAACTTGCTTGCTTTAACAGTAAGCTTTTTGCTTAATTCTCCATTTCCAAGTATCTTAACACCGTCTAATTCTTTTTTGATTATTCCGGCTTCTTTAAGAACTGCTGGAGTTATTTCTGCTCCGTCTTCAAAAGCTTCTAAGCTGTCTATATTAACTATTGCATATTCTTTTGCAAATATATTTGTGAATCCTCTTTTAGGAACTCTTCTGTATAAAGGCATTTGTCCCCCTTCGAATCCAGGTCTTACTCCACCGCCTGAACGAGACTTTTGTCCTTTCTGTCCTCTACCTGCAGTTTTCCCTTGTCCTGTTGCTGTACCTCTTCCTAGTCTCTTAGTTTTCTTAGATCCTCCGCCAGCATTAGGTCTTAATTCGTGTAATTTCATTTGAGTCTGCACCTCCTCTGATTTAAAAATATTATTCTACTACTTCTACCATATGGCTTACTTTATTTATCATACCTCTTATTTGAGGAGTATCTTGCTTTTCTACTACTTGTCCTATTTTTCTTAATCCTAAAGCTTCGATAGTTCTTATTTGATCCTGTTTTCTTCCTATCTTGCTTCTAACTAATTTTATTTTTATCATTGCCAAGGTTCTCACTCTCCTAACCTAGTATTTCTTCTACGGTTTTTCCTCTTTGCTCAGCAACTTCTTCAGCTCTTTTAAGTTGTTTTAGAGCTTCCATAGTAGCATTCACCATGTTTCTTGGGTTACTAGTTCCTAGTGACTTACCTCTGAGGTCTCTTATACCTGAAAGTTCGATTACCGCACGAACAGGTCCTCCGGCAATTACTCCAGTACCCTCTGCAGCTGGTTTAAGAAGCACGCTTCCTGCTCCAAACTGACCTAGTGTTTCATGAGGAATTGTTGTTCCTACTGTTGGAACTGATATTATATGTTTTTTAGCATCTTGGATAGCTTTTCTTATAGCTTCTGGAACTTCTAGAGCTTTTGCCATACCTACTCCAACGTGTCCGTTTTCATCTCCTACAACCACAAGTGCGCTGAATCTGAAGTTTCTACCACCTTTAACAACTTTAGCTACACGATTGATGCTTACAACTGTCTCTTTCAGATCTAACTGATTTGGGTTTATACGTTCATTGTTCATCTAGCTTACCTCCTTATCTAGAATTTAAGTCCGTTCTCTCTTGCTCCTTCTGCAAGTTCTTTTATTCTTCCGTGGTATATGTTTCCGCCTCTGTCGAATATTACGTTTTCTATACCTTTTTCTTTTGCTCTGTCTGCAACAAGTTTTCCTACTTCTCTAGCAGCTTCTTTGTTTCCTGTAGAATCTAATTTTCCTTTTAGCTCTAAGCTTGAAGCTGAAGCTAAAGTAGTTCCTGTTGAATCATCTATTACTTGAGCATATATATTGTTAAGACTTCTGAAAACATTTAGTCTTGGTCTTTCAAGAGTTCCAATTGCGTTGACTCTTGCTCTCATATGTCTCTTTTTTCTTTTAGCGTTACTGCTTTGTTTATTTAGCACTGCTGTACACTCCTTTCTTAAACTTTAGGCTTACTTACCTGTTTTACCTTCTTTACGTCTTATATATTCACCAGTATATTTAATACCTTTTCCTTTGTAAGGTTCAGGTTTTCTCCAGTCTCTTATAACCGCCGCATAGTTTCCTACTTGCTGTTTGTCGATACCTTTTACTATTATCTGGTTAGCGTTTGGAACTTCTACTTCGATTCCTTCTGGATCTTCCATTTCTACCGGATGTGAGAATCCTAAGTTTAATACTAGTTTGTTACCTTGCTTAGCAGCACGGTACCCAACTCCGTTTATTTCTAATGATTTAGAGTATCCTTCTGTTACTCCAACTATCATATTGTCTATTAGTGTTCTTGACAGACCGTGAATTGATCTGTGATCTTTTCTGTCGCTAGGACGGCTAACAAGGATTTCGTTGTCCTTCTGTTCTACTGTCATAGCTTTATCTATTTTTTGTTCTAACTGTCCTTTTGGTCCTTTAACAGTTACCACATTATTATCATCTATTTTAACTTCTACTCCACTCGGAATAGTTATAGGTTTTAGTCCTATTCTTGACACTATCGGCACCTCCTATTCTGATTTCTAATTACCATACGTAGCAGATTACTTCTCCACCTATGTTTTCTTTTCTAGCTTCTTTATCAGTCATTATTCCTTTAGATGTTGATAAAACTGCTATTCCAAGACCTCCTAGTACTTTAGGTATTTCGTTTCCTTTTACGTATACTCTAAGTCCTGGTTTAGAAATTCTCTTTAATCCTGTCATTACTTTTTCTTTATTTTCACCATATTTAAGCTCTATTCTTATTATTCCTTGAGCTCCATCTTCTATTTCTTCAACATTTTTAACAAACCCTTCTTCAAGAAGTATGTTTGCTAAGGATTTTTTCATATTAGACGCTGGTATGTCTACAGAGTCATGCTTTGCATTGTTGCTGTTTCTTATTCTAGTAAGCATGTCTGATATTGGATCTGTCATAACCATTACCGCGTACCTCCTTCCATTTACGAATGTCTAATTACCAACTTGCTTTTCTAACGCCTGGTATTTCACCTTTATATGCTAATTCTCTGAAGCATATACGGCAGATTCCGTACTTTCTTAAATATCCATGTGGTCTTCCACAAATTCTGCATCTGCTGTATTCTTGTGTGCTGAATTTTTGTTTTCTTTGTTGTTTTACTTTCATAGACTTTTTAGCCATTAGAATTCTTCCTCCTATTATCTATTTTTTAAAAGGCATTCCCATAAGACTTAAGAATTCTTTCGCTTCTTCATCAGTTTGTGCTGTAGTAACAACAATTATATCTAAACCTTTTATCGAATCAACTTTATCATAGTCTATTTCAGGGAATATAAGCTGCTCTTTTATTCCTAATGCATAGTTTCCTCTTCCATCAAATGAAGTGTTTGATACACCTCTAAAGTCTCTAACCCTTGGTAGCGCTATGTTCATAAGTTTATCGAAAAACTCATACATCTTTTCTCCTCTTAATGTAACTTTCGCTCCAACTGGCATATCTTCACGTAGTTTGAAGTTTGCTATTGATTTTCTCGCTCTAGTTGTAACTGGTCTCTGTCCAGTTATAAGTCCTAACTCTTCAATTGCAGATTCTAATATTTTTGGGTTTTCTCTTGCTTCTCCAAGTCCCATATTTAATACTATTTTTTCAAGTTTCGGTGCTTCCATTACATTGCTATATTGGAATTTCTCCATAAGTGCTGGGACTACTTCGTTTTTATATTTCTCTTTTAAACGTGTTGCCATCAATGTAGCCTCCTTTCAATTCTTCTGATCGATTATATTGTTTCTCCTGTTTTCTTGTTAACTCTTACTTTCTTTCCGTCTTCTACTTTGTATCCAGTTCTTACACCTTTACCTTCTTTGTCAGAGTAAAGCATTACGTTAGATATGTGTATGCTTCCTTCTGTTTCGTATCTTCCGCCTTGAGGCATTGCCTGACTTGGTTTTTGGTGTTTAACTATTGTATTTATTCCTTCTACAACTACTCTGTTTTTCTTTTGTAGAACTTCTTTAACGATTCCTGTTTTTCCTCTGTCTTTTCCTGTGATTACAACTACTTTGTCACCTTTTTTTATACGCATCCGGTAACACCTCCTCTTATAATACTTCAGGTGCCAGCGATATAATTTTCATGAAGTTTCCGTCTCTTAACTCTCTTGTTATAGGTCCGAATATACGAGTTCCTACTGGAGATCTGTCTTCTTTTATTATAACTGCTGCATTTTCATCAAATTTTATATAACTTCCGTCTTTTCTTCTTAAACCTTTTTTGCTTCTTACTACTACCGCTTTAACAACGTCACCTTTCTTTACAACTCCGCCTGGTGTTGCTGATTTAACAGTAGCCACTACTATATCACCTATATTAGCGTACTTTCTATTTGATCCGCCTAGTACTTTTATAACTAGAATTTCTCTAGCTCCTGAGTTGTCTCCAACTTTTAAACGACTTTCACTTTGTACCATTGTTTTACCTCCTTCCGGTTTCAAGGATTATTTTGCTTTTTCTATTATTTCTACTAGTCTCCATCTTTTGTCTTTGCTTAATGGTCTTGTTTCCATTATTTTAACAGTATCACCGATTCCGCATTGATTTTCTTCATCGTGTGCTTTGAACTTAGTTGTTCTTTTTACTGATTTTTTGTAAAGTGGGTGTGATACGAATGTTTCGATTGCAACTGTTATAGTTTTATCCATTTTGTCGCTCACTACACGTCCAACTTTAACTTTTCTATTGTTTCTTTCCATTTCAGAGTTGTCCTCCCTTCAGTAAAATCCTACGCGTCTATTCCTTCGATTTCTCTTTCTCTTATGATTGTATTTACACGAGCTATGTCTCTTCTTACAGTTCTGATTCTTATAGGGTTATCTAACTGTCCAGTCGCTAATTGAAATCTTAAGTTGAATAGTTCTGCTTTTAATTCTGATAATTTGTCTGTAAGTTCTTGTGAACTCATTTGACGTACTTCTTTAGCTTTCATTAGCTTCACCACCCTTTGCATCCTGATCACGTGTTATAAATTTCGTTTTTATAGGAAGTTTGTGAGCTGCAAGTCTCATTGCTTCTCTTGCTAGTTCTTCAGAAACTCCTGCCATTTCAAATAGTACTTTTCCTGGTTTTACTACTGCTACCCAGTATTCTGGTGCTCCTTTACCTGAACCCATACGAGTTTCAGCTGGTTTCTTAGTTACTGGTTTGTCAGGGAATACTTTAATCCAGATTTTTCCCCCTCTTTTTGTATATCTAGTCATCGCTCTTCTGGCTGCTTCTATCTGATTAGAAGTTATCCATGCAGGTTCTAGTGCTTGTAGTGCAAAGTCCCCGTATGTTACTCTATGTCCACGTGTAGCTTGTCCAGTCATTCTTCCTCTGTGCACTCTACGACGTTTAACTCTTTTAGGCATCAACATTTTGCGATATCCTCCCTTCTCATTCGGTTCTTACTTATCTTCTTTTTCGTTCTTTTCTGTTTTAACTGTTGGCAGTACTTCGCCTTTATATATCCAAACTTTAACTCCGATTTTTCCGTAAGTTGTATCTGCTTCTGCAAAACCGTAGTCTATATCCGCTCTTATTGTCTGTAGAGGTATAGTTCCTTCACTATATCCTTCTGTTCTAGCCATGTCAGCTCCGCCAAGTCTTCCTGAAACTGCAGTTTTTATACCTTTTATTCCAGTTCTCATGCTTCTCTGAATTGACTGTTTCATCGCTCTTCTGAAAGAAACTCTTCTTTCAAGCTGTGCAGCTATGTTTTCTGCAACTAGCTGAGCATCAGCGTCAGGTCTTTTTACTTCTTCAACGTTTATTGAAACATTTTTACCTATAAGTTTCTCTACGTCTTTTCTAAGTTCTTCTACTCCCTGTCCACCTTTTCCGATTACCATTCCAGGTTTTGAAGTGTATATATTAAGTTTAACTCTATTAGATGCTCTTTCTATTTCTATTTTAGAAATTCCAGCTATATATAGTCTTTCTTTTACATATTTACGAATCTTATTATCTTCTACTAGATTGTCTGCAAAATCTTTTTTGTCTGCATACCATCTTGAGTCCCAATCTTTTATAACTCCAACTCTAAGACCGTGTGGATTAACTTTTTGACCCACTACTATCCCTCCTCTTAATTATTTTTCAGTTACTGTAACACCTACGTGTGATGTTCTTTTCAGTATAGGATATGCTCTACCTTGTGATCTAGGTCTCCATCTTTTAAGTGTTGGCCCTTGATTAGCATATACTTCCGATATATATAAATTTTCTCTGTCCATGTTATTGTTATTCTCAGCATTTGCTACAGCAGATTTAACAACTTTTTCTAATACTTTCGCTCCTCTTTTAGGAGTGAATTTTAATATAGCTAATGCTTCATCAACTTGTTTACCTCTGATTTCAGCAGCTACAAGATTAACTTTTCTAGGTGCTATACGCACGTATTTCGCAACAGCTTTTGCTTCCACTAGAGTTACCTCCTTTTTTCCATCTATATTAACAAACTACTATTTTAATGATGTCGTTCTTTCAGTTTGTCCTGCATGACCTTTGAAAGTTCTTGTAGGAACAAATTCTCCTAATTTATGACCAACCATATCTTCTGTCACATATACAGGCACGTGTTTTCTTCCGTCGTGAACTGCTATTGTGTGTCCTATCATTTCTGGGAATATAGTTGAACGACGTGACCAAGTTTTTATAACTTTTTTGTCGTTGCTCTCATTTAAAGCTTCTACCTTTTTCATTAAGTGATCGTCACAAAAAGGTCCTTTTTTTAATGATCTACCCATTTATCTTTTTCCTCCTTCCAGAAAAATCAAGCCGTCAGTTTAAGACTATTTTTTTCTTCTTCTAACGATATATTCATCCGATTTTTTATTTTTCTTACGAGTTTTATATCCAAGTGTTGGTTTACCCCATGGTGATAACGGGCTAGGCATACCGATTCCAGTTCTACCTTCTCCCCCTCCGTGTGGGTGATCGTTAGGGTTCATTACGCTACCTCTAACTGTAGGTCTGAATCCTAAATGTCTCTTTCTTCCTGCTTTACCTATAGTTATAAGTTCGTGTTCTCCGTTTCCTACTTCTCCGATTGTAGCTTTGCACTCTACTCTTATAAGTCTGAATTCACCTGAAGGAAGTTTTATTTGTGCATAGTTTCCTTCTTTAGCCATTAACTGAGCTGAGTTTCCAGCTGATCTTACTAGCTGTCCGCCTTTTCCTGCTTTCATTTCTATATTGTGAATTAGAGTACCTACAGGTATGTTTTTAAGTGGAAGTGCGTTTCCTACTTTTATATCTGCATCTATTCCTGATTCTACTGTATCTCCAACTTTTAATCCTTCTGGAGCTAGTATATATCTCTTTTCACCATCTGCGTAGTTTATAAGAGCTATATTAGCTGTTCTGTTTGGATCATATTCTATTGAAGCTACTTTTCCTGGTATTCCATCTTTATTACGTTTAAAATCTATTATTCTGTATTTTCTTTTAGCTCCGCCACCTCTATGACGAACAGTTATTTTTCCATGAGCATTTCTTCCAGCATTTTTTGATAGACTGACTGTCAGCGATTTTTCAGGCTCTTTCTTAGTTATATCGCTGAATGTAGAAACTGTCATCTGTCTAAGTCCTGGAGAAGTCGGTCTAAACTTTTTTATACTCATCTTATTGCCTCCCTCTTTCTACAAATTACATTCCTTCGAAAAATTCGATTCCTTTACTGTCTGGGGCAAGTGTAACTATAGCTTTTTTCCAGTCCGCTCTTTTTCCTACGTTTGCTCCCATTCTTTTTTGTTTCCCTTTCATATTCATTGTGTTCACTTTCGCAACTTTAACTCCGAATATTGTTTCAAGGGCATTCTTTATTTCAGTTTTATTAGCTTTCTTGTCTACAGCAAAAGTGTATTTACCTTCTGCCATTAAATCCATGCTTTTTTCTGTTATTAACGGTTTTCTTATTATATCATGTGGATTACGCATTATGCATACACCTCCTCCACTTTTTTAACTGCATCTTCAGTTAATACTAAAGAGTCGTGATTTAGTATGTCGTACACATTTAGAGTGTTAACAGTAGCTGTTTGAACTCCTTGTATATTGTTTGAAGATTTTATCACGTTCGCATTGTTTTCTGCAGTTACAACAAGTGCTTTCTTAGCAGCTTTTATGCTGTCTAATATTTTTACCATTTCTTTTGTTTTTGGTGCATCTAAGTTTAGTTCGTTAACAACTATTAGTTCGTTGTTTTCAACTTTTGAACTTAGTGCTGATTTCATTGCAAGTCTTTTAACTTTTTTAGGTAGTTTGTATGAGTAGTCTCTTGGTTTCGGTGCGAAAACAATTCCTCCGCCTACCCATTGAGGTGATCTTATGCTTCCTTGACGAGCTCTACCTGTTCCTTTCTGTCTCCAAGGTTTTCTTCCTCCACCTCTTACTTCTGCTCTAGTCTTAGCAGACTGTGTTCCTTGTCTTTTATTAGCAAGCTGATTTTTAACTGCTTCATAAAGCACGTGCTCATTAACTTCTATTCCAAATATTGCATCGTTTAGTTCTATTTCTCCTACTTGTTCACCCGATACATTTAATAATGATACTTTAGGCATCTGACATCCTCCTTTCTCAGTTTAATCCTATTTTACTTTTACGCTCTCTTTTATAGTTATTAGTCCACCCTTAGGTCCTGGTACAGCACCTTTAACTAGGATGAAGTTCTTATCTGCATCTACTCTAACAACTTCTAGATTTTGAACTGTAACTTTTTCAGATCCCATATGTCCTGGAAGTTTTCTTCCTTTAACAACTCTTCCTGGATAAGCTGCAGCTGAAAGAGCTCCAACTCCTCTGTGGTATTTCGAACCGTGTGCCATAGGTCCTCTGCTTTGATTGTGTCTTTTTATTGAACCTTGGAATCCTTTCCCTTTCGAAACACCTGAAACGTCAACTCTATCTCCTTCTGCGAAGATATCAGCTTTTATTTCCTGTCCTATTTCAAATGCATCTGCATCTTCTACTCTGAATTCTTTTATATGTTTTTTAAGGTCTACTCCTGCTTTTTCAAAGTGTCCTTTTACAGGTTTGTTTGCCTGTTTTTCTTTTAATTCTCCGAATCCTACTTGAATAGCAGAGTATCCGTCAGTTTCTTCTGTTTTCTTTTGTATTACGTTTACTGGTCCTGCTTCTAATACTGTTACCGGTATAACATTTCCGTCTCCGTCAAATACTTGAGTCATACCTAATTTTTTTCCTATTATACTTTTCATTTTTACACCTCCTGAATTCTTACAGCGGATTACATCATGCGATGCAATCATACTAAGCAGAGAGTGTCTCTACTTACTACTTTTCACTATTTACATCTGTTGATCTTACAGCTTTATTTCTATGTCTACACCAGCTGGTAAGTTTAGTTTCATCAGTGAATCAACAGTTTTCTTTGATGGTTCTAATATATCGATAAGTCTCTTGTGAGTTCTTTGTTCGAACTGCTCTCTAGAATCTTTGTCCTTATGAACCGCTCTTATTATTGTAACTATTTCTTTTTCTGTAGGTAGCGGTATTGGTCCTGATATATTCGCACCTGTTCTTTTAGCTGTTTCAACTATTTTTTGTGCTGATGAATCTAAAAGTTCATGATCATAAGCTTTAAGTCTTATTCTTATTTTTTGACCTTTTGCCATTTAAAATTCCCTCCTTCAATCGCATGTTTAACATTATGCAATAAGGACTGCCGATACACTCACCCTAGTGTGTTGTGCACGATATGCAGTCGTTGTCGCCCAAATCCAGTTTGGACATTCTCAACAAAAATTTCCCTATTTACTGAATCGTCTGCGGTATAACTTGCATTTCATCAGTGTTAGGCCACCTTTTGTCTCATCGCATGTCAACCACATACCATGATATTATATAGTGAACTAAAGAATATTGCAAGTTTTTTCTCGATATTTCTGAAACTTTTTGTTTAAATTTATTTTTACTGTTCCAGAACCGATTTTTCGTCATTTTTCTTCCCGATTACTTATGATACCACAAATCAGGAAATTTTTAAATCATTTTTTATAATTTTTCTCTCAGTGAATAATTTTTTATTTAAAAAGCCCTGAAGAACTGTATTCTCCAGGGCTTTATTTTTTATATTCGGTTATTTATTCTTTTAATTCATAATTTCTCTAAAATTTATATCTTATTTAACCTCGTCAAGAAGATCTTTCTTCACATATCCTCTGAATGCATCTTCTATATCAGTCGGTCTGACAAGATAGTATTCTGTCGCTTCTCCTTCTACAACGAATCTAGTTCCTTTAGGAAGAACTCCGTTTTTAGATATAGTTTCGGCATCGTTTAAAGGCTGAAGCAATAGTCTTACTTCTGAATTTGCAATCATATATTTCTTTCCTGATTCATCATCTTTATGCTCTTCCTCTTCCACTTCTTCGAATGCAGATTTAAGTCCGTATCCTATATATGCATTTTCCACTCCTGCCGGCTTAACTAGGAAATAGTCAGTCGCTTCTCCAAGAACTATGACTTCTGTTCCCGGTTCAAGAGTGCTGTTCTTTCCTATGAATCCTGCGTCGTGAACTGGCTGAAGACGAAGTTTGACTTCTTTTACAACTTTCATTTTTCTCTCTTTGTAGAAATCAGGATTGCTGTTTTCAGATTCTTCAAGATCAGTTTTTTTAACATAACCCTGTTCCGCATCTTCAATTCCTGTAGCTTTAACTAGATAGAAATCTCCTTCTTCGCCAAGAACTTGAACTTCTGTTCCTTTTTTAAGAATGCTGTCTGAAGAAACTGGGTCCGAATCTTCATTTGCTTCTTTCAGAAGAACTACTGTTTCAGCAGTCTTCATATATTTTTCTTTCTCTTTTTCATTTTCTTCTTTAAGTTCAGACAGATTGAATATCATCTGAGCCGCTTCTGCTCTGGTTATAGAGTTCTGAGGATTGAATTCTCCTTCAGTGTCTCCTTTTATAAGTCCGTTTCCTATCATTGAAGCTATAGGCTCTTTAGCCCAGTCTGAAACGTCTGCAGAGTCTTTAAGCTTTCCTGTCTTTTCAAAATCTATAAGATTTTCTCTCTTTGCATATCTGTATAGAATAGTTCCGAATTCTTCTCTGCTTATATTGTTTCCGGGTCTGAATGTACCGTCTTCATATCCGTTTATAATATTTTTCTCTGCAAGAGTCTTTATATATTCTGTAGAATATCTGCCTTCTATATCTTTAAACATAGAATCTTCTGAATTCTTATCCTCTTTATCTTCTTCTGTTTTTTCTGAATCAGATTTTTCTTCAGTATTTTCTTTATCTGTATTTTCTTCTTTTGAAGTATCTTCGGCAGCATTTTCTTCCGGTTTTTCATCTTCCGGTTTGCTCACTTCTCCGAATGCCATTCTGCATATAAGCGCGGCAACTTCCTCTCTAGTTATCTTATTATCCGGTCTGAATGTACCGTCTTCATATCCGTTTATTATTTTCTTTGAAACTAGATCGTCTATCGCTTTTCTTCCCCAGTGCTCTTCTATATCGCTGAAACTCACAGCCAGAGCCAGAGATGATGACAGCAGTGTCGTAGCTAATGTCATTCCTAATGTTCTCAATTTTTTCATACTTCAGAATCCCCCCTGTTTTTCTTTTAATCAAATATTGTATGATAAAATTCCATGCGGTAATTTTCCGCTAATATATTTATACCATTTCTTTCATGAATTTGTATATCAAACTTCTAAAGTTTTTATAAATTATTAATATTTTCTGAAAAAGCTCTTTTAAAATATTTATTATGTCAACTACGCTATTCTACAATCGATTTTAAAACATATCCTTCATCAGCATTAGGAATATGATAAGGCTTTATTAAATAGTAATCTCCATATTCGCCTTTTACCTCTAAATTAGCCCCTTTAGACAGAACGCTGTTCCTTGCAGTCGGTTCTGACTCCGAATCTGCTTCTTTCAATAGAATAGTGTCCTCTTTCAGAATTTTAATTCCTAGATTCACTTCTTTAAACTCAGGTTTTGTTTTTCCAAAATTTTCTTTCGGAGCATATCCTCTGAAAGCATCTGGAATACCTGAAGGCTTTGCGAGATAGTAGTCATTCAGTTCCCCTTCAACAAGAACCTCTGTGCCTGTTGAGAGTATTCCATTTTTCCCTATTATTTCTGAAACATCATCTGCATTCATTCTCAGATAAGTAGTTCTCTGAGTATACAGACTGTCAGTCTCTTCTTCATCTTTTATATTATTATAGTCATTATCTTTTTTAGGCGGTATATATCCTTTCCTGTATACAGCCTCGTACAGCATCTTTACGGCCTCTGCTCTCGTTATCTGTTCTTTGGGTCTGAATGTACCGTCTCCGAATCCTTTTATCATTCCGTTTCCTGTAAGTATCTTAATAGCACTTTTAGACCAGTCCGAACAGTCGTTTATATCTTTTGGGCTCTCTTTTTTGCTCAAAGTCAGCTTTCCTTCATTTCTGGCAAGTCTGTATATTATAACAGCATATTCTTCTCTGCTTATGTAAGTCTTCGGTCTGAACGTGCCGTCATCGTATCCGGATATTATCTCTCTGTTTGCAAGATCGTCTATATAGCTTGCAGAATAAGTATTGACTACATCCTTAAATATGGCGCTCGATGGCTTATACATATTTTTTCCGTTATTAAGAGCCTTTGAAACTATAGTTGCGGCTTCTTCTCTCGTTATCTTGTTTTCTGGTCTGAATGTGCCGTCTTCATAACCGTTTATTACTTTAAGTTCTATCAGTTTCTCTACAGTTTCTTCTGCCCAGTGGCCGTTCATATCTTTAAGTCCGTCTGCGAATACTGCATTTGACGAAATAATTACTGCAAAAACAGCTGCAGCGATAGATTTTTTCATATATATCCTCCTCAATTCACAATTGTACTTATATATTTTATCATAATGAGATTACGTTTTTCATAAAAAAAGAAAGAGGAAATCCCTCTCTCTTTTAATCTATCTATAAAACTTTATAATATTAGTTTTTAATATCCAAATCGTCTTTGAGAATATATCCTCTGGATGCATCTTCAATTCCCGCCGGTTTTGCCAGATAATAGAACGTAGCTTCTCCTTCTATTATAAATTCTGTTCCTGCAGGCAGGGTGCTGTTCTTGCTTATAAGACCTGCATTGTCGAACGGCTGAAGCTTAAGCTGAACATCTTTATTTGCTGTAGCTTTTTTTACATCTGAATCGTCTTCGCCGCCTTCTTTATCAGTTTCTGTGAAGCTGTCTTTAAGTGCATAGCCTATATAAGGAGTCTCTGTTTCCAGAGGCTTCACAAGATAGTATTCTTTTTCTTCTCCTATAACTAAAACTTCCTGATCCTTTTTAAGCGTCTCGTCAGTTCCCACGTATTCAGCATCTTCTTTCGGCTGAACGCGAAGTTTTGTTTCCTCTAGCACTTTCATATTTTTCTCTTTATAGAAATCAGGATTCTTGTTTTTAGTTTTTTCAAAGTTTCCAGTCTTAGCATATCCTCTGAAAGGATTCTCAATCCCTGTAGGCTTTACAAAGTAATAGCCGTTCTCTTCCGCTATTACTATGACTTCATCTCCTTCTTTCAGTTCACTGTTTCTTCCTATTGGAACTCCGTCCTCATCAGATTTGTTAAGAAGAGTTACGTCGTTAGAAGCTTTCATATATTTAGTTCTGCTTTCTTCTCTTTTTTCAGCCAGATTGTATATCATCTGCGCCGCTTCAGCACGTGTTATATAGCTCTGAGGTCTGAATCCTCCCTCTCTATCTCCTCTTATCAGTCCGTTTCCTGCAAGTATTTCTATAGGCTGAACAGCCCACTGAGATATCTGATCTGAGTCAGAAAATTTTTCAGTATTTTCAACATCTATGATATCTCCGTCCTGAGCATATCTGTAGAGGATAGTTGCAAATTCCTCTCTGGTTATACTGTTCTCAGGTTTAAATGTGCCGTCGTTATATCCGTTTATTATTTTTATTTCAGAAAGTTTATTTATATAGTCAGTAGAATATCTTCCGTCTATATCTGAAAATTCTTCCTTATTTTTCTTATTTTTATTCTTCTTTTTGTCATCAGACTTCTCTTTTTTTGAATCTTTTTTATCGCCGTCTGATTTTTTATCTTTTTTATCTTTTTCTTTATCTTTATCTGATTTATCTTTATCCGATTTTTTGTCTTTTTTCTCTTTATCTTTCTCTTTGTCTTTCTCTTTGTCGTCTTTCTCGTTATTCTTCTTATCTTCTTTTAATTTAAGCTCGTATTCTTTTATCTGATCATCTCTGTCCATCAGCTTGTATATCATAGTTGCTACTTCTTCTCTTGATATTCTTTCATCCGGTCTGAATGTCCCGTCATCATAACCGCTTATTATCTCTTTTGCTGAAAGGCTTTCTATTGCTTCTTTCCCCCAGTGATCTTCAATATCGCCGAAATCAGCTGCAAAAACTGATGAGGAGACTAATATTGCTGCTAATGTTAATCCTGCTGCTTTAAATCTTTTCATATAATCCTCCTCCACTTTCTCTTCTATTTCCTTTTAAACTAAAAACTGAATTTCTTCAATTTCAAAAATAGTCACGCTGACTGAAAACAGCGTGTACCTTATATTATACCCCTTTATGTATCATATGTATCTATTTAAGTACATATTAATAAAAAATTAAGAATATCTGCTTTTCAGCTGTGAGAAAAAGAAAGAGACCCCGGTTTTACCGGGGTCCCCATATATTAAATACTTCTATATTTTCTTTTAAGCAGCGTTTAAAATATCAGATTATCCTAATATTTCTGTAACAACTCCTGCTCCAACTGTTCTTCCACCTTCTCTTATAGCGAATTTAAGTCCTTTTTCCATCGCTACTGGTGTGATTAGTTCTATTTCAAATGTTGCG
>JAEZUY010000023.1 GCA_023420895.1 Bacillota bacterium
TATCGATAACTTTAATATCTGTTCTATTAAGTTCAACTTCTTTTGCTTTCAGCGATCTTCAGGGTCATTGGGCAGAGAACTATATTAAAAGCTTAAAAACAGCAGATATAATAGAAGATGACAACGGCTCTTTTGAGCCCGACAGTTTTCTCAATAAGACAATAGCAGAAAAATATATCAGCAGCGCTTTTGGTGAAACAGACTATGAAAATACTCTCTTCAATGAGGATTACATTACTAAATCACAATTTCACAGTGCAATAAATGACCCATACGCTGTAAATAATTCTGATGAAAAAATAACTAAAGCAGAAGCCGCAAGCATGATATTCAGAACTGTGAACTATAATAACCCGGGAAAACTGGTAGACTGGGATATAATTCCGATAATTAAGAATGTAGAATACGGTCCGCCTATAGATTTTTCAGGGGGAATATCAGGAAATGATAAAGCATGCAATCATTCTGATAAAAAGATTTTAGGACACAAAAAGAGTAAAATATATCACAGATATGGTGAAGATTCATCATACAATACAATATTAGTTAAAAATGCAGTTATGTTTGACAGTGAAGCTCATGCTGAATATAACGGGTTCAGACCTGCAGAAAATTAAATGTATTATTGATTTAATACGATTTTAATTATGAAGAGATTCTGATAGTAGAATCTCTTCATTCTATAAATTATCATAGAAATCTGGAAGTTCGATTTTCGAACATCCAAGTAAACAAGCCATTTTGACAATATTTCATATTAGAAACGACGGCATATCCATATATATAAATTAAGCAAGGACAGTCTCAATGACTGTCTTTTTCTTTTATTATTAAATGATTTACAGCTGCTTTATATGCATATATATTCGTTTTTCTAAAGTTTCTCATAAAAATCCCCGGGGTTATAAAATAAATATTTAATATTTTATCAATCACTTGAATAATCTCTTCATTTGAATTCCATCACTGTGCGTTTAACAGGTTAATTTTTCGGGTAAGTAAATATTAAGGGTTATTTTTAAGGCAAAACTTAAACTAGAAGAGAGGCGATATAATATGAAAAAAGTACTGGCGATAATGGGCGGACCTAGAAAACATATGAATACAGACACACTGTTAGATGAATTTTTAAGAGGTGTAGAAGAAAATAACGAGGTTGAAATAAATAAAATATATCTTAAAGATAAAGACATAGGGCTTTGTATCGGATGCGGATACTGTGAAAAAACCGGGGACTGTTTCCAGAGAGACGATATGGATCCTATATATGATGCATTCAACAACAGTGACGGTATAGTAATGGCTTCGCCTATGTATTTTGGAGGACAGGCGAGTCTAATGAAAATAATGATAGACAGATGCCAGATTTACTGGTCAAGCAAATACGTTCTCAATGATTCTTCTATAGACAGAGACAAGAAGAGACATGGAGCTTTAATAGTTACAGCAGGAGGGCCGGACTATCCTCATAAATTTGACGGATTTGAAGTTATAAACGGAATTATGTTCGACTCCATAAACACTAAGACTAAAGCAAAGATTTACATGTGCAACTCTGATAAAGTTCCTGCAAAAGAGAACGAAGAGGCAATGAAAGAAGCATATGAAAAAGGAAAAGCTTTCTTTGAAGGATTCTAAAAATTAAAATTAAGGAAAGTTTAAACCTTTTTATATATAAATTAGCTATCCAATTTTAAACTCATAGATTAATCATCAGCGCTTCCTGATTCTGAAAAGGATTAGGAAGCGTTTTTTTATTTTTCTATATATTCTAATTTTCTTCTAATAAAGTAATAAGCATATTTCCAAAATTTTAATTAGCAGCTCTGATTTTAGGGTATACTTATAAAGTACAACCTTATTTTAGGATATTATAAAAGAAAGGAGGAACCAAATTTATAATCAGTTAAATTTGGGAAATTAATGGCAGATAAAATATGGATAAGCGGTGCTAACGGAAGACTCGGAAGTAAACTTCAGGAAGTGCTTGATCCTCTTGAAGTGAAGATTCTGGCTACTGATATTGATACTCTTGATATCACCGATCCTGAGGCTGTAAACGTATTCGCTGATATAAACAGACCTCATGCTATAATAAACTGTTCAGGGATAACAGACGCCGAATATTGTGAACTCCATCCTGAAGAGGCTTTTAGAGTAAATGGTCTCGGCGCTAGAAATCTTGCAGTGGCTTCAAGAAGAGTCAATGCAAAACTGCTCCATCTTTCTACTGACGATGTGTTCAGCGGAGATACTGAAAGAGCTTATAGAGAGTATGATCCGCCTCGTCCTCAGACAGTATACGGAAAGTCAAAACTTTTCGGTGAAGATATGGTAAAGCAGTTCGCAAAATATTTCTTCATTGTAAGAAGTTCCTGGCTTTACGGAGTTAGAAATCAGGTAGTAGAGAATATGATGAAAGAGGCTGAAGAAACGGGCAAAGTCATAGTTCCTATAGGACAGTACGCTTCGCCTACAAGCACAGATGAACTTTCTGAATTTATACTTAAACTTCTTTCTACTACAGAATATGGAATCTATCATGCAATGTGCAGAGGAAACTGTTCTAGAGCGGAATTTGCGAGAACAATTCTGAGATTTGCGGGAATTGATGCGGAGGTAGTTAAGGATACAGACCATCCTCTTCATAAACTGAGACCTGCAAACTGCGTAATGGATAATTTCATACTGAGAATTTCAGGACTCCACGAGTTTTCGGAATGGGAAGATGCACTGAAAGAGTATATGACTAAACATAATCTTATTGCAAAATAGTTTACCTGATTTTTATTAATCAGCTTGTTTTAAGGAGGGTTAAATATGGCAGAGAAAAAGAAGAAGAAAATGGGCCTTACCTCTAAAATTTTTATAGGACTTATATTAGGACTAATTTTAGGTACAATATTCTATTACATTGTGCCGGACGGAAAAATCAAAAATGATATTTTCGTAGACGGTATATTTTTAGTACTTGGTAAAGGCTTTATAAGAGCTATGCAGATGCTTGTAGTGCCTTTAGTATTTGCATCGCTAGTGACCGGGAGTATGTCTATGGGGGATACTAAAAAGCTTGGAAAAGTCGGAGTCAGAGCTATACTTTTCTATTTAGTTACGACATCGCTTGCTATAGCTTCGGCTCTCTTCATAGGAAACTTAATAGATCCCGGAAAAGGAATGAATATGGTCGCTTCAAGCACAGATGCGGCAGAAATAGCTGAAACTCCGAGTATAGCGCAGACAATACTCGATGTATTTCCGACAAACCCTGTTTCATCGCTTGCAGAAGGAAATATGCTTCAGCTCATATTCTTTGCGCTAATAGTCGGAATAATTCTTGCAAAACTTGGAGAAAGAACGGAAGGAATAGCAAATCTCTTCTCAGAGCTTAATGAAATAATGATGGAAATGACTATGATGGTTATGAAATTTGCACCTATAGGAGTTTTCTGTCTAGTTACAAGAACATTTGCAGATACTGGATTCGAAGCTCTTACAGAACTTCTGAAATATACAATGGGAGTTATAGCGAGTCTTGCGGTTCAGTGTCTAATAATATACATGCTGCTTCTGAAAGTATTTGCAGGAGTAAATCCTTTCAAATTCTTGAAGAAATTTTTTCCTGTTATGGGATTTGCATTCTCAACAGCTACATCGAATGCTACAGTCCCTATGAGTATAAATACTCTTGAAGAGATGGGAGTATCTAAAAAAATATCAGCATTTACTATTCCGCTTGGAGCTACAATAAATATGGACGGTACTGCTATAATGCAGGGGGTAGCCGTAGTATTCGTCTCTCAGGCATTCAATATAGATCTGACATTCTCAGACTATCTTACAGTAATTGCGGCAGCAACACTTGCATCTGTCGGAACTGCGGGAATACCTTCAGTAGGACTTATAACACTTTCTATGGTGTTTAACTCAGTAGGACTTCCGGTTGAAGGAATCGCTATAATAATGGGAATTGACAGAATTCTCGATATGATAAGAACAGCAGTAAATATAACGGGAGATGCTGTTTGCACAACTATAGTTGCTCACCAGAACGACATGCTTGATAAAGAGATGATGCACAGCGATAAAATGCCCTCGGGTATATAGCAGATAAAGAATTAATAACATAACTTTTAAAAAGAGACTTCATAATAGATGCAGTCTCTTTTTTATATCTATTCAAAATTATTCTGATAATTTAACCTTAAATATAAACTTTTAAAATATCTATTATAAATATAATTTGACAAGAAATACCAAATTCAGCCATTTTATATATTTTCATAAAATTTCTTTGTAGCACATACCTATTTATGATTGAGTATCTATAGTTTTTATCTATTATGTTTTTGTTTACTTTATTCATTTTTATTGATAAGATTTAACTATGTATATACATAAATTTTAGAATAGGGAGTTATTGTTTTGAAAAGATTTATTAAAGCTTTCTCATTAGCAGCGCTATCAGCTATGTTAATGATAAGATGCGGAAACGATTCTGCTGATAATAATGTAGAAGTTTCTGAAGAAAAGGCAAAAGAAACTTCTACAGAAGAAGGATCAGACAAAGTTTCTGATGGTGAAACTGAGCTCGAAGTTCTCATTCCAGGTTATGAGAGCGGATATCTCAAAGAGGAGTTTGACAAAATAATAGGTGACTTTGAAAAAGAAAATGAAGGAGTTAAGATTACAGTTCTTCCTGTAGGATGGGATGAACTAAACTCAAAAATAGTTCAGCTTTATCAGGCGGACGATGCACCTGATATAATGCTTGCAGGAACTAGATCTCTTAGACAGTTCTCGGAACTTGGAATAGTAGAACCACTTGATGAGTATATGTCTGAAGAGTTTATAGCTCCTAGAGAAAAAAATGTTCTTGAAACTGCAAAAATAAATGGAACACAATACGGCATTCCTTTCGGGTTCTCTTCAAGAGCACTTTTCTACAGAACTGATCTTATAGATACTCCTCCTACTACATGGGATGAGCTTTATGAGACAGCTAAAAAAGTTCAAGAAGAAAATCCTGATATTAAAGGATTTGCTATTCCTACAGATATAACTCACGGAGCAGATGAACTTCTTAACTTCATATATCAAGCTGGAGGAAGAGTTGTTGATGAAGAAGGAAACTACACTCTTAATACTCCTGAAAATATAGAAGCTTTCGAATTCCTTGCTAAATTTGGAGAAGACGATTTAATTCCTGATCCTGTAGGAACAAAAAGAAAAGATCTTCCTGCTCTTTTCCAAAATGGAGATATAGCAATGTGTATATATCTTCCAATGAACCTGGATGTATTCGATTCTAATGAAGAAGAGAATCCTTATAGCACAGCAATGCTTCCAAAAGGAAAGGAAATAGCAGAAACACTTGTTACAGACTCTTATACTATATCTTCTCTAAGTGAAAACAAAGATATTGCGTGGAAATTCATAGAGTTTGCAGGACAAATCGAATATCAGAGACAGATAAATGAAAGAGGATGGTTCCCAATACTAACTGAAGAGAAAGAAGATGAAAGATATCAGCAAGATCTTATAAAACCTTTCAATGAAATGATTCAGTACGGTGTACCCGAACCGCATGTCGAGAACTGGGATTTATTCAATCAAGCATTCACAGAAGCTGCTCAAAAAGTACTTACTGGGCAAGCTACTGCTAAAGAAGCATTAAACGAAGCACAGAAAGAGCTTACTAATTAATTTTAGATAAAATTTGAATATTGAAATACAGAAAAATATAAGGCAGCTTCTGGTTGCCTTATATTTTTTATATTAACAGAGAAGCTGGTGATTAAATGATTGATAATAAAAGAAAGAAAAAACTTACACCTTATGTTCTGATAGCTCCTGTAGTAATTCTCATGATAATTCTTTATGCTTATCCAATATTTCTTACAGTGATCTACTCATTTCAGAAAGTTTCTCTTCTTGGAGGGGAAAATGTATTTGTAGGATTAAAAAATTATGTAAAAATGTTTTCTGATCCTAAATTTTATGATACTTTAAAACTGACTGTGAAATACACTGTAGTAACTGTTTCTATGAAAATCATCGGTGGTTTCGCTCTAGCCATGTTGATGAATTCAGATATATTTGCTAAGAAGCAATTAAGATTTTTAATGCTTCTGCCATGGGCTTTACCTCAAGTTGCTGTTTCAATAGTATGGCAATGGATGCTAGATGGAAATTACGGATATGTTAACTATTATCTTCAGCAGATAGGAATTATAACGGAAAATGTAAGATGGCTTTCGGATCCTACAACGGCATTTTACTGTACAGCGTTCGTAGATGCCTGGATGGGTATACCTACCGTTGCTCTTATGTTTCTTTCGGGTCTTAATAATATTCCAAAAGAACTTTATGAAGCGGCAATGGTCGATGGAGCTACTAAAATACAGAGATTTATACATATAACTCTGGCAGGAATAAGAAAAGTTTTCCTAATAGTTCTGACTTTAGTCTCTATATGGACGTTTAATTCTTTCAACGTAATAAACATACTTACTAAAGGTGGACCTATGCGTGCTACTGAAACTCTAATATATAGAATCTATAAAGAAACTTTCAGTAAATTTGATTTAGGCATGAGCTCAGCTATGTCTATTGTAGTATGTATTATACTTCTTGTTATGAGTTCAATTTACTGGAGACAGATTGAAAGAGAGGAGAATTAGATGAACAGAGAAAGAAAGAAGATATTGAATAAAATTTTTAAGACAGCCTTTGCGGCCTTTATAGTATTTCTTCTCATAGTTCCGATACTCATAATGATTTCTACATCATTAAAGACTTATACAGAAATAACTCTCTGGCCTCCTAAATGGATTCCAGATGATATTCAGTGGTCTAATTACTATGAAGTTACTCTCGGGGAAAAATCTATATTAAAACCTTTTGTAAATAGTCTTATTGTGGCTTCATGTACTTCCATACTATGCATAACTGCTGGAGCCGTAGGAGCTTATGCTGTTACAAGATTTCAGTTTATGGGAAGAAAAACTTTTCTCTTCACTATAATTGCTACACAGATGTTCTCAGCTGTTATTCTGGTAAATCCTATGTATGTAACTTTTAGAGAACTTGGAATACTCAATACTAAAACAGCTCTTATACTTGCTAATACTGCCTCTTCACTTCCCATGACAGTATGGCTAGTTTACTCTTATATGAGTGCAATTCCACCAGGAATGGAAGAGGCAGCAATGGTTGATGGATGCAGCAGAGTTCAATCTGTATTTAAAATACTGCTTCCTATAGTAAGACCTGGACTTATAACGGCAGGACTTTTCTCTTTCATATCTGCATGGGGAGATCTGATATATGCACAGTCTTTTATAACAGCGAATACTAATGCTAGAACTATGTCGCTTGCCCTTACCGATTTCCAGAGTCTTTATAAGACGACTTGGGAAACTCAGATGGCGGCATCTGTTATATCGATAATACCTGTATTCATAATATTCCTTTTAATTCAGAAGCATCTCGTGAAAGGAATAGCGAGTGGAGGAATAAAAGAATAGAATTAACATTATTCATATAGATAGAAAAAGCCCAGAGGAATTTAAAACCTCCGGGCTTTTATAATTCAATCGAAAAAGTTATTTTTCTTCCTCTTCATTTTTTCTTTCAACTTTATCAAGATTTGCTATGACTCCATTTTCAAAGTCTTTCCAGTATTTTTTATCCTCTATGTCTATTCCGAACACTTCTTTTAAATTCGGCACGATTTCTACTGTGTTAGTTCTGGAGAAGAACTTTCTGTATTTCTCATCAAAACCTTCAGGCTCTTTCTTATAAAGCGCATACAGTGTCTTTGCGATGAAGAGACCGTATATATACGTTATATTGTAATAAGGTCTTGTGAGATTATAATAATGGGATTTATTGAGCCAGAGTCTTTCATCGATTCCGTATATATTCCCATAAGCGTGTTTCATTGCATCTCTCATATATTCATCTAGAGCATTGCATCCTAAATGAATCCAGTGCATATCCTCAAAAACTCTCTTTTCAAACAGGAATCTTGCATATACGTCTATTGTAAAAAGCGAAAGGTTTATATTATAAAGTTCCTGAGATTTAAGAGCATCAGGTATACTTTCATACACTATCTCTTCAAAAAACAGTGCTGAAGACTCCGCTATTGAAAGAGGATAGGAGAAATTGAGTATATCTCCATCAAAGAGAGTAGTCCCGTGGTATCCGTGTCCAATTTCATGAGCTAAAGACAGAAGAGATTTCGTATTGTTTTCATATCTCAGTTTAAGTCTGAACTCTGAAATACAGGGGATGTTTATACATAACGGATCGCTAGATTTAGGATCTGAATCTATCCAGCTTTCATTAAATGCTCTGTTGGCTACGGCTTCTGCATCTTTAGAAAATTTTCCTATACTTTCAGGAATAAATCTTTTTGCATCTTTGTAGCTGAATCCCTCTTCCTCTGAATAATAAGTATAAATTTTATAGTAATTGCTGTCTTTAAAATATTTTCTGAATCTAGGAACCAGATTCTCCATAGTCTGTATAAGATTGCTGTAGACTTCATCGGTTATCTGGTATAGGTCGAGAGCCATATCTAAAGCGCTGTCAAATCCTTCGGTTTTAGCCAGAATAAAAGTGTTTTTCTTAATGCCTATAAGACATGATGCGCATATATATGGATTGTTCCTATTAGAGTAGTACATATCCCTGAATATGTCTGAAGAGGGTTTCAGAAGGTTCTTAGCTCTGTTCTGATCTATCTTCAGTATTGAAATTCTGTTATATATAGTTCTAAGCTCATTGAGATACTGACTCGCTTCGGACTTGTCAGTTCTTTCTATATTTTTAAGATTTGAGAACGTCATAGCTTTATTGAATACAGTGTAGAATTCTCTATATATATCTTCATTTTCAGTCTTATCAGGGTCTCTTTCAAAGAGTCTCAAGTATTCTCTTATCTTATTCATATCTTCGTTGAAACTGTCGGATCTGAAACTCTTGTACATACTGTTAAGACTCCACTTATCCTGAATATCTCTTTCTCTTTCACGTTCTCTGTTGTCACGTTTCGCCATGCTTTTGTAATTTCCTCGCTTTCTCTTTAAATTCTCTTCAAAAAAATCATTTCATATCTATTTTTATATATCTGAAATTCATATATTCTCTTCGACTGCATCTTGTTTTATTTACTTAAATTTTACCAGACTGAATATTAAATAGCAAACAGACCGAAATGAATCTGAACTTTCTGATATGAGGTGAGTATCAGCATTATAGCTGTATTTTATTAATAAGTTGTTTAGATAGATTCTTATTAATTAGGGTATTATTATAATACGGCTGGAGGGTGATTAAAATGAATGATATGAACAGTATTATAGAAAATAAAGACAAAGAAGTTGTATTTATAATGAATCCGACTTCAGGAAGAGAAGAATCTGATGAATATAAGGAACTGATTGAAAGCACTTTCAGCAGCTTTTTTAATAAAGTCACTATAAGAATGACAGAATCTGCTGAAGATGCCTGCAGAGACAAGGTGGACTCTGTATTCGCTGTCGGCGGAGACGGAACGGTGAATCTCGTAATAAGCGGTCTTGCTGAAAATGAGTACATACCGAAACTCGGCATAATCCCTACAGGGACAGTGAATAATCTCGCAAGAATTCTCGATGTGCCTATGAATCCTAAAAGAGCAATAGAGATGTTCAATCCTGATTATGTTAAAGCAATAGATATAGGGAAGGTTAATGAAAAATATTTTGCCTATTCACTGAGTATAGGCGATGTATCAGAAGTTATACACGATGTCAGTTCTGAAGAGAAAGCAAAACTCGGAGCTCTGGCATATTTTAAAGAGATAGCAAAAATACTTCCGAATATGAAGCTTCACAATCTCGTTCTCGATATAGACGGAAGAAAAATTGAAGAGGAAATCTCAAATATAGCGGTACTCACTACTAACAGATTTTTTAATCTGAGATTTTCAGAATGTGTTTCTAACGGTGACGGGAAGCTTTCACTAATGCTCTTTAAAGAAGCAGGACTGTTAGAAGGAATAGAAATGTCGGCTAAAGCTATTGCCGGAAAACTTGAAGAAAGCGATATAGTAGATCACTACAGAGCTGAAAAATTCACTGTAGAAGGAGATTCGAGCATAGAATATGATATAGACGGAGAAAAAGGAGGATATCTTCCTTTTGAAGTCTCTATTCTTAAGAATCATATAAATGCCTACTATTATGAAACTCTTCTTTAAAAATAGTCTATGATTGTGACCCTAATCAAAGACATATCACCATTATATTACTATAATATGGAATAACTGTTAACTGTTTTTCATCTTTAAAACGATAGACAGTTTTGGAAATAGAGAAATTATGAATACTGTGAAGAGGAGTGTGTGAATTGTTTGTAGTTGAAGATATTTATGATATATATGAAATGTTAGATGATAAGAAGGAAACTCTTTATTATAAATTAGAAAAAGAGAATGACATGGAGACTGTAAACGAATACGAGAGTCTCATTGAATCTATATTTGGAGACACTGTTGAAATAGACAGATATCAGTACAGAATTGCAAGAAATAAGAGACACGGAAGCTTTCTTGAACTTATAGTGTTCCTTGGAAGAGATATAGAAAGGGAATACCACTATATACTGTTCATAGAACTTAAAGTGGACAATCTTGAAGATTATGATGATTTTGACGAACTTCAGAAAATGCTTGATGAAAAGAGAGATGACGGAACGCTTGGAGATCTTAAAGTCAGACTTCAGGACGGATACTGTGATGAAATGCTTCTAGAAGATTTAGAAGACTAAAATAAATGCATATATACGAATTAATAACAGCCCATATGCTTTACTAAACTTAATATATTAGATTAATCTCAGATTTAAGACTCGGATATCCGGGTCTTTTTTATTCTCTTCATTAAATATTTATTCCAGTAAAAATATTATACGTCAGCTAAAATTTCATATTTTATATGTACAGTATCAAGACTGAACTTGGTATAAAAATGTAATATATATACTTTAATATTTTAGAAAATAGAATATTAAAGTCAAGTTTTCTTTGACATACACATAGCTATAATATATAATATCATTAATAATTGAAATCATTAATCATATCAATTTATTGCATTTCTATTATTCTTTAAGGAGGGAATTTATGAAATTAAAAAAAGCTGTTTTACTAGGAATTGTTTCCATTATGACCACGTCATCATTGCCTGCAGTTTCTAATGCATCCAGCTATTCAGATGTTCCCGGCCATTGGGCTGAGCCGTATATAACTGATATGGAAAACGCAGGAGTAATTAATCAGTTTAGCGGCGGAACTCTCAATCCGGATAAACCCATGACTAGAGAAGAATGTGCTGTTTTAATAAGCGATTTTTCCGAGAAATATTATAACTATAAGCCTGACTATTCTGGAAACTACAGAGTATTCAGAGACTTGAACGATGGAGAAAACGCTGATAAAATCAATGCTTTAGGAAGAATATATTTTACTTCTCTAATGGCCGGAAGTATCGATGACATTTCAAGAACTTGTTATATAGTCCAGGGCTATCCTGAACCGGGTGCAGGTTCAACTGATAAAAGATTTGACCCGAATGCTCCAGTTACAAGAGCTGAGTTTTCAAAAATGTTCTACAATGCTATAGACTGTTTCGGTTATAATTCTACCGGAAATTATAGAAGAATTCCTTCTGATGCAAATCTTCACTGGGCAAGTATGTATATATCAGGGCTTTATGAGTTCGGGATACTGAACGGATATAATACTTATCAGGGAGACTATTATTTCCAGAGCTGGGAATACGATTATGAAAGAAACGCATTCACCGGACAGATTCAGACCGAAGGATATAGTTTCGGCTCGTTTGTCGAATTCAAGCCTGATAACTACGTTACAAGAGCTGAAGCCATAAAAATGGTCTCTGAAGGAAGAGGCAGAAATTACATTGGAAATAATTCTGACTACGGAACTAGAATGAATGCGTTAGGACAGAGAGACAGCAGTCTCTATCATCTGCACATGAGTGACGGTTCTGTCAGAAATGTTAACTAAGATTATAAATAAGATTATAGAATAGGTTATTAAGATTATTGTTTTTAAGATTATTGTTTTAAAGAAATTTGAATAATGAAGCTTCATAAGATTTAAAATATGGAATTACTGTTGAAAAGGATCTGAAGAGAAATCTTGGGTCCTTTTTTATTTTCATTTATTTTCATTTTTTATTTTTTAAAGTTCCTTTAAAATAAAATATGAAAAATATATATGCTATAATTATAGGCAGTAAAAGAAAGGAATGGACTATATATGGCTTTAACTAAACTGAAAGAAATAAAAGAGAAATATAATAAGCCTTTTAGATTAATGGACTCTAATCAAAAAAGGGAACTTGAAAAAGATTTGGACAGTCTGTCTTATGTAAAAGTCAGAGATATTGAGCCTGAACTTATATATTACTGGCTTAATGAAATTAAAGAACTGAAACTCAATAAATTCTATATGAAGAAAGTCATCGAACATATGCAGGGAGCTAATTTCTATCTTTTAAGAGCGGCTATACTGGATAAAGCGCAGTACAGAAGCTATAGATTTGTTATAAGAGATCCGGAAGAGTCAACTTCGGCTTATTTAAAAAGGTCTGATGTGAAAGCGGGGAATATTCCTGAATATATATTTGATGCAGTAGTTGACGGCTATCTTACAGATTTAAGCTGGGAGACGAGAGAGAAGATAAAGGAAGGGAAGAGATTTAAAAATAAAACTCTGAGCAGAATTATAAAAGAAGTATTAGAAGAGACAGGAGAAGAGACCGAAAGATATATCGGCGAAGGTCTCTAATAAAAAATAAGAGTCAATACTGAAGAGAAAATATAAACTGCCTAAAATATAATAAAGTAATTTTAAAATATAAAAAATATAAATTTAAGAGAGTCTTAAACTGAAGAGATAAAAAATAAAAATTCAAATCATAAAAAAATACATTTTTTAGTTTACATAATAATATTATGTCAAAAATAAAGCGATTAAAAAGGCTAATAATATATTATTAATTATTAGCCAGGGGATTCTTCCTAACAGCGTCACGAAGTCTGTCATCATCAACGTGAGTGTAAATCTGTGTAGTAGACACGTTTTCATGCCCTAAAATTTGCTGAAGTGCACGAATATCTACATCTCCGTATTTATACATCAAAGTAGCCGCTGTATGTCTAAGTTTGTGAACGGAATATTTCTCCGGATCAAGTCCCGAGAGTTTTATATATTTCTTTATCATATGCTGAACAGCTCTTTCGCCAAGACGATTTCTTTTTCTTGAAACAAACAGAGCCTTTGGTTCTTTTAATTTCTCGCTGGGTCTCACTTTCAAATAATCTTCTATAGCTTCTACGCATGCACAGTTTAAATATATGGTTCTTTCTTTATTTCCTTTACCTACAACAGTCAGGATATCACCTCTAATCTTATCGATATCTATTCCTACAAGCTCCGAAAGTCTCAATCCGCAGTTTAAAAAAAGAGTTAGTATGGCGTAATCTCTTTCTGTATTCTTTCCGCCGGACTCTTTAACAGTGTCCAGGAGTCTTTCTGCTTCGGGAAGAGAAAGATAGACAGGCTGTCTGCTGCTGATTTTAGGAGACTCAAGGAGAGTCGCCGGATTGTCGTCTATAATCTTTCTTATACTGTGAAGATATTTGAAAAAAGATTTTATAGAAGCAACCTTTCTAGCTTTAGCCGCACTGTTATTATCTCTTTCTCTGTCTACATATGAGATGTAGGCGTGGAGATCTTCAATTCTGATTCTCTTCATAAGCTCTTCATCTATATCTCTTATTTCTATTTCATCAAAAGGCTCGCTGGAAGGGACGAGTCGGAATCTTATCTTCAGGAATTTAAAAAAGGTCCTTAAATCATAATAATATTCTTTAGTCGTATTCGGGGATTTTCCTCTTATAGTTTCTATGTAGTTTAAGAAGTCCTCGAGTATAATCGGTATATCATCGTACACAAAATCACCTCTGATTTATATTATATCTGAGTTTTTGCTCTCTTTCAATGTGAATGTCGCAAAATATAGATTTTGCGACATTCGTTTAACCTCTTTTATTATTTCTATAGACCTTGTAACCCTCGATTTTAAGCCATCTCAAGGCTATATTCCAGTTTTTCCAGTTTTTCGGCACTGCCGCGAATTTCACTTTCTCAATTAGACCCAATTAGATTTTATCACTTCTCATTTCATCGATAACTTTAATTCATTCGAGATACTATCTTCAAAAAGTTAAATCATATAAAAAAAGATATAAAAAAAGAACCGTTCTCTAACGGCTCTTCAATTTATTTTTTAACTGTATTTTAAAACCAAAATCTTATCTGTTTTCTGACTGATTTCTATACGCATCAAAATCTACATCTACAGCAGTCTTTATATCGCCATATTCAATCTCGAACTCCGATGAATAAGGTTCAGGCAGCTCAAGACCTTTTTCTATATAGCAAAGACCTGTAGAAGTTATGGCATCTGCAGCCATAACCAAAGCGTCGTCAAAATTTTCACCTTGAGTGTTCATATCAAAATCAGGTATATAGATATTGTATCCGCTCTCATCTTCAGGGATTAATATTATCGGATAACTTATTTTTCCAATATATTTCATTTCCATTTTCAGCCTCCTAAATTTGGGCACAAGGATTCTACCGAAAAGAATTCGCCTTAAAGATTAAGGCTTATAGCCCTAATCTTCTTATTATAGCTTTTGCAGTCCCTTTCTTTATCACTGTGTGTCTTGGAATCGGCTGAGGTCTTACGCCGTCCTTGTAATAAATGTCGTGACTTCCGCCAGCTCTAATTAGTCTAAATCCGTTTTCCTCCAAAAGCTTAATGAGATCTCTTCTTTTCAATAGAATCCCCCTTTTCTTTTTTTAGAATCAAGTTCTAATATTATAACACAGCCAGTTCAATTTAGTCAACATTTTTTAAGTTTATTTAAAATATATTTTAACTCATTTCTATTATATATAATAATATAAAGTTCTATACCGTAATGCGAATCCACTTTTAATTCCCTCTTCACGCTTTCTTTATTTACATAATATTATTATGTTTATTTATTTCTGAAAATCCTATAATTCTGCTAAATCTTCATCTGTTCTTTTTCTATTTTTCTGCTATAGTCCAGAGTAGATTCTTCATAAATCCGAGATTTTATATCTATTCTCTTTTTCTCTTTTCAATAGGCTGATATTTTCTTTAATATATTATATGACATACCAGTACAGTCATAATAATTGCTCTCTTCATCCCATTTTTCATCTATTGCAGTCATTCCCTCTTTATCCGCAAAAGCACATTTTAAAAAATTCTCAAATCAATCGTTATGTATGAACTTCAGCTTTATTCTGATATATTTCAAAATATACAGCAAAAAGACTCCAGATAGCTCTGAAGTCTTTAATTTCTCAAGTACGTGTCCTCTTTTATTAAATGCTGTTTTTGTCATCAGACACATTCTTATTAATAAATTTTTGTTAGTTGTTAATAAATTTTGATGTTTAGTTTGTTGTTGTTTTATTGTTATTAAGTATAATTCTATTTTACACTTATTGAATAATTAAATCTATATCCAAAAGTATATAATTTTATCTACTTTTGGATATAGACAAATATACTATTGGCTGCGTCAAATCGCCAGCAGTATATTCAAAAGCACATCTCAGTATATTCCGCCTGTATAATGCCTCTCTTCACCGATATTTAAACTTCTTCTTCAATTATATAAAGAGATTTTATCTCCTGAATCTCCCCTACATAAAAAAGCTCATCAAAAAATTCTGATCGCGAAGCGAGGACACTGCTGTCTATAGTGTAATGATTTCTATGGTGTATTATTCCGTCTTTCATCTCATAATAGTAATGATCTTCTAATAGAGGAACTTTCTTCCCTCTCATGAAATTCTTTATATCGCTGGAAAGTTCAGGCTGTTCAACATACAGAACCTCAAAAGTCAAAGGACTTGGAGTTCTAAAGAGCTTCTTGAAAGTCATAAGAGTTACTAGCACTATTATAGTGCTGAGCACCATAGTGAAGTAGTATCCGAGTCCAAATCCCATTCCAATAGCGGCCGTTGTCCAAATAGAAGCAGCTGTTGTAAGTCCTCTTACACGTCTCTTATTAATTATTATAGTTCCCGCTCCAAGGAACCCTACACCGCTTACCACTTGTGCAAGAACTCTAGTCATATCAGCTCTCAGGTTCTGCGCTGCAGTCGGGTCCGCCTTAGTAAGATCTATTAAATCTATTGCCATCTTCAACTGTATAAGAGCAAAAAGACATGATCCGACAGCCACAAGAGCATGTGTTCTTATACCGGCCTCATGACCTTTCCTCTCTCTTTCATATCCTATCATTCCGCTCGCTACAATTGCGGCAAGAAGTCTCAGACTTATTTCGGCAGGCGTAAGCATTCCATCTGCCACTAGACCTCCTCCTTTCATACAAAAGTACTCTCACTGTATTTTTCAACATTTATATCAATTATAACACAAAATTGATAAATGAAAAAAGAGACGGGAAAACCCATCTCTCCTTTCAATCTATATTCTGTTTCATTATCCTCTGATTATTTTTTCTGCTTCTTTTTCAGGAACTTCTTCATATGCTTTGAATTCCATATCGAAGTATCCTCTTCCTGAAGTCATAGATCTAAGAGTGCTCAGATAAGTTGTAAGTTCTCTCTGAGGAACTTCTGCAAGAACTGTCTGATTGAACATTTCATCAGCCGGCTCCATTCCAAGTATCTTTCCTCTTCTCTTAGTTATATCTCCCATAACGTCTCCAACATTTTCTTCTTTAGAAGTAACTCTCACGTTCATTATAGGTTCTAGAAGCGCAGGTGAAGCAAGGCTCATTCCTTTTTTGAATGCAAGTTTAGCAGCTTCTCTGAATACATCCTCGTTAGAATCTATAGGATTGTAAGAACCTCCTATATAGCTTACTTTAACATTAGTTACAGGATATCCTCCAAGAACTCCTTCTTCAAGAGCTTCTCTTACTCCCTCTTCAACGAACTGAGTATATTGAGGCGGTATTACGCTTCCGTCAACAAGATCTTCGAAAACGAATCCTTCTTCAATCGGCTCAAGTGAAAGATGAACTTCTGCATACTCTCCTCTGTCATCTACCGTTCTGTTAAGTTTAACTTCCGCTTTAGCTTCAGTTCTAACTGTTTCCTGATAAGGAATTCTGTAATCTTCGAAATCCGCTTTTATTCCGAATTTCTCTTCAAGCTTTTTCTTAATAACGTTTAAGTGAAGTTCTCCCTGAGTTCCTACTATAGTCTGATTAGTCACCTTGTTCATATCCACATCAAGCGCTTTATCTTCCTGCTGAAGAACTTTAAGAGCTTTAAGAAGGTCTTCTTTTTCATCAGGATCTTCCGATTTTATACCTGAAAGCATTTGAGGTGTAGGGAACACTAAATCTCTGTATGGAAGGAATTCCGAATCTACAGATATAGTGTCTCCTGTCTGAAGAGATTCTGCATCTATAACTGCAACTATATCTCCAGTAGCAACTTCATCAACCTCTTTTATAGGTCCTGTAGTGTAAGTGTATATATTAGAAAGCTTTTCAGATGTATTTCTGTTAACGTCAAATACGCTCATATTTGCCATAAGTCTTCCCTGAAGAACTTTCAGTATAGATATCTTCTTGTCTTCTTCCGGTATTATAGTTTTAAATACCTGTCCTGCGAAATTTCCTTCAGTGTCGTAGTCATTGTCTGCTGGTGAAGGAATATAGTCTTTCGCCATCCATAGAAGTGTATGAACCCCTATGTTCTTAAGTGTAGAACCTAAAAGAACCGGTATAAGGTCTCCGTTAACAACTGCTTTTTTCAGTCCAAGATGTATCTCATCTTTGTCGAACTCTTCATCTGAGAAGTATTTTTCAAGAAGCGCTTCGTCAGATTCTGCAATCGACTCCATAAGCATGCTTCTAACGCCTTCTATATCATCGTCCATATCTTCAGGTATATCTACTGTGAAACATCTCTCCTGAGACTTGTCGTATTCTCTTGCGAAAAGTTCAACTACGTTAACATATCCTTTAAACTCTTCAGATTCTCCTATAGGAACGTGGAAAGGCGCTATTTTCTTTCCGTATCTCTCTCTAAGCTGCTCAAGTATTTTGTAGTAGTCAGCATTAGGCGAGTCTATTTTGTTAACGAAAAGTATCTTAGGTATTTCAAGCTCATCTGTTATTTCAAGAGCTTTGTCTGTACCAACCTGAAGATCTTCCGTACCGTCAACAACAATTATAGCTCCTGCCGCTGCTGATACTCCCGATACCACTTCACTGTAGAAATCCGCATATCCCGGAGTATCTATGAAATTATATTTATATCCTTTCCATTCAACAGAGAAAAGGTTCATATCTGAACTCGTATCTTTGTTAGCTGCAGGAGGCGCTTCTGTCTCTCCTGTACTGAATAATATAGCTTCTTTAAGTATACTCTTACCGGAACCGCTATGTCCAAGCACTGCTATATTTCTGATCTTATCACTTTCATAAATGCTCATTCTTTGTACCAACTCCTCTAATAAATTAAAACATCCCTGTATAATAGGATTTTACCCCATTTATAGCAAAATTAACAGTTTAAAAAAATACAGGCCGGAAGTATTATGCTTCCGGTCTCTATAATATTGATAAAATCTATTCATATTTTATATATTATACCATAAAAGATATGTATTGTCTTTTAGTTTATCTATATTCTGCGCTTTGAAGAGATTATTTTGACTCTTATAATCTAAAATAGAGACAGTTTATATTTTAACAGCGAATTAAAGAAGTCTGCAATAAAATATTTATAATTCTTTTATTTAAGGCATCTCCTTTCATTGTGTTATAATATAGTTTAACAGCATATTATCCTTATATTTAAGGAGGGAGATTTTATGAACAGATTTAATTCTGATAAAGACCGTTCAGACGGAATGGAAGGCTATGAAGCTTTCAGATTCAGTCCGGACGAAAACAGCAGTTACGGCTTTGACGATTATGGAAGCTATAGCGGAAGAGAATATGAAACTCCTCCAAGAGAAAACTCGAAAAGCGTTCTGGAGTATCCATGGTATCTTTCGATATGGCTTATATTCTGTCTTTCAGCAATGTCATTCCTCGTAATACCGGGAATCATAGCAATAATACTGACAGTGAAGAGAGAAAATTACAATGAGAAGCTGTTCAGCTATTTTGACGAGCTGGACCAGAAAAAGAAAGAGATAGAAACTAGATACAGAGAGCTTGATATGGTTGTAAGACATGCTCATGAGCAGGCTGATGCTGTGAGAAGAGAGGCAGAAATGAACTCCGCAAGACTTATGGAAGAGTCTCAGAGAAGAAGCAGAAATATTCTTCAGTCGGCTGAAAGTGAGAAAAATCTGATTTTAACAGATATGAAAATGAAAGAAGATTCTATCGGAAGGAAAGAGGAAGCTCTTTCAAAAAGAGAAAAAGATCTTCAGGAAAATATAGACAAGACTGTGAGAAAGCTCAATCTGTTCTGCAATAATATAAATGAATTTAAAGAGAAAAGCGTAGCAAAAGATTTTCTTAATAAGTTTTACGATGGATATGAAGGGATAATAGAGCCTTCAGAACGCGAAAAAAACATAAAGACATTCGACATATATAAAGACGATAACAAGAAAACTGAAAGCGGATTTGTAAAAGAAACTGCAGATACAGAAGCTGATGATGAAAATACTTCAGACCTTAATGATGCTGAAGTTTCTGACTTTGATGACGGTATGTCAGATTCTGAAATAACTTCAAGAATCAATATTGCCGATTCAGAAGAGTATAAGAAGGCGGTTTCAGGAAAACCTGATGAAGATAAATCCGATATTTCGGAACTTGAAGAGAAATACGAATCTCAGGATTATGACGAGTTCGATGAATATAATATTTTCAGCTCTAAAGGTGATTCTGGTGATTCTTCTGAAAAATCAGAAACTGAAGAGAGTCTGTCTTCTAAGGAAGATGAACCGGCTAATCAGCCGGATGTTCAGAATGAGAACCAGAGCAATAACGAAGACGATTATGACGATGACGACGATATGGATGAAATGGAAAGCACTCTTAGAATCAAGATACCTGATGAGTATTTAGACTAATATTTTAAGAGTAATTAAAGATTTCACTATTTTTAAAGACATTCGGCGGTTTATCGTGTATAATGATATTAATATTAGTCGAAATGCATTAATATTAAGAATGTGTTAAGTGATTAGTAAATATTAAGAGTTTTATCAGTTGGAGGGATTATATTGAGTTTCAAATTTATTAACAAGCTTTCTACCCCTGCGGAAATCAGAGAAAAAACACCGGTTCCGGAATCGGTAGCGAAAACTAAAGTAGAAAGAGACAGAATAATTAAAGAAGTGTTCGAGGGAAAAAGCGATAAGTTTGTGCTTATAATAGGTCCATGCTCGGCTGACAGAGAAGATGCAGTATGTGAGTATGTGAATAAACTTGCCGAAGTACAGGAAAAAGTTGAAGATAAAATCATAATGATACCTAGAATATACACGAACAAGCCTAGAACTACAGGTGAAGGATATAAAGGATTCATGCACCAGCCGGACGTTAGAAAAAAACCTAATGTTACAGAAGGTATAATAAGAATGAGACAGCTTCATATAAAAGCTATAACCGAGTCAGGACTTACAGCAGCTGATGAAATGCTCTATTCAGACAACTATCCTTATGTGCAGGATCTTCTTTCATACGTTGCAATAGGCGCAAGATCGGTTGAAAACCAGCAGCACAGACTTACTGTAAGCGGAATCGATATTCCTTGCGGAATGAAGAACCCTACTAGCGGAGATATCTCTGTTATGTTCAACTCTATAAAAGCCGCTCAGATATCGCACAACTTCGTTTACAACGGATTCGAAGTTCAGTCTTCAGGAAATCCTCTGTCTCACGCAATATTAAGAGGATCTGTCGATAAACACGGAGAATCGCATCCGAACTATCACTACGAAGACCTTTCGCTTGTAGCTGAAGAATATAAGAAAAGAGGATATGAAAACCCTGCTGTTATAGTAGACCTTAACCACGCTAACTCTAAAAAAATATATTCAGAACAGCCGCGTATAGCTATGGAGGTTCTTCACAGCATGAGATACGATAAAGAGCTTAAGAAACTTATTAAAGGACTTATGATAGAATCATATCTTGAGCCTGGAAATCAGTCTACTCAGGAAGTATACGGAAAATCCATAACAGACCCGTGTCTTGGATGGGATGAAACAGAAAAGCTTATATATGAAATAGCTGAAAAGCTTTAATATGAAGAGATATATGAGAAAAATTCAATATTTTATATAAAGAAAGGAGCTGCAGACAATTCTGCAAGCTCCTTTCTATTATAATTAAGCAATATGGTTGACATAATATAATTAAATCTATTTGCACTTCCCTGCAACTTTAACGAGTCTTTCAGCCTGATGTCTGACCGCATCTTCAAGATCGTTTCCGAATCCGTCTTCAGGCGCTATTGCAGTCGTTCCATAAGGGTTTCCTCCAGCTTTGAATATGCTGCTGTCAGTAAATCCCGTCGGAACTATTATTGATCCCCAGTGCATTATAGTGTGATATATAGCGTTGACAGTTATCTCCTGTCCTCCGTTAGCATTCTGAGCACTGCTCATTGCTGAAACGAATTTATCAGCAAGCTTCCCTTCTGCCCACAGTCCGCCAAGACCGTCCATAAAGAATTTCATCTGAGCCGCTACGTTTCCAAAACGTGTAGGTGATGAAAACAGAACTGCATCTGCCCAAACTATATCCTCTCCTGAAGCTTCCTCTATATCTTTAGAATCTTCAAGGTATTTCTTCCACGCAGGATTCGGGTCCGAAGTATCTAGAAGTTCTTTAACTTTTCTCAGTCTCACTTCAGCTCCTGCTTTTTCTGCGGCATCTTTTGCCCATTTAACCATTTCAAAATTGTGTCCTGTCTGACTGTAGTAAATTATTGCCAGCTTTACTTTTGACATCATAAAACCTCCATATTATCATATTATATTTCTATTCTGTTCTCTATGTAACTATTACCCTATTTATTCGGTAAAACACATAATGCGGAGTTTATTCATTGTTTTTATGATAGAAATAGGGTATAATTTTTGATTATCGTATATGTTTTTTGTTTTTATTTTATCATTTATGATAAGATTATTTAAGAGTTTATATGCTGTTATGTCTTCAGGTTTTACACTGAAATTTTATTATATTATATATATCTCTTAATAAATAATTATTTCTTTTATTATTAACAATAACTCTAATATAGTCTTACCTAAAGAAAATTTTACTAAAATCATAAAAAATAAAATATTAATCACTGGACTTATTTGATTTATCAATATTATTCTGATTAAGTCCATTCCCTCTTCACTAGTATTTTTCATATCAAAATATAATATTTCTATTAATTTTTTATTGATTTTTTAATGCAAATTATATATAATTGTCTAGTGTAATTCTGATAATACATTTCTTTGTTATTTTCATTTCTTATATAGAATTATACTAATTCATTTCTGAAAGGAGATATTTAATATGAAAAAATTTCTTGCAAGTTTAATTCTGGCTGTGTCTCTTCTAGTTCCTCTAGGAAGCAGCTATGCAGTTTACTACACTGATGTTCCAGCTAGTGAATACGGATACTATAATAAGCTTGAAATTCTTGCTAAATATTCAGACTGTCTTGGAGCTGACGTTATAGAAGGGTATCCTGACGGTTCTTTCCGCCCTTATAACAATTTAACAAGAGAAGAAGCCGCTAAAATTATAGCCAAAATAAGAGGACTGGACTCTCTAAACTATTCAAGCTTCGTTCAGTTTAAAGATATGGACCCTAACAGATGGAGCAACTGGTATGTTGGAAATCTGGCCGGAATGAATATAATCAGAGGATATCCTGACGGCACATTCAGACCTACTCAGCTTGTCACTAGAGCTGAATTTGCCAGAATGCTGTTTCTAGTTATGGATTACGCTTATGGTCCTACTCTGTACAGCGCAAATTATGGAAACTATGCTTATAATAGAATTATCGATTCTTACGGTCACTGGGCAGAAGACAGTGCAAGATACCTTTGTTCTATGAATGTAAATGTAGATAACGGTACAGGATATTTCAGTCCGGATCTATATATAATAAGGGGAGACGCTGCATCATATACTGCTCAGCTCCTGTTCGAACTTATAGATAATTACGGCTATAGTGCAAATATGCCTCTTTATGGCAGATAGTATTTAAAACTAAATTAGAAAGGCAGTGAATAAAAATATGAATTTTAAAAAATCTATAATATCTTTAATCTGTACCGCTTCCCTTGTTATAAGTTCAAGTATATCTTTCGCTTATAATGATATAGGAGGACACTGGGCAGAAGGATATATAAACGATATGAAGAGTAAACATATATTAGGACAATTTGAGGATTCTGGAATACAGCCTGATAAACCAATCAACAGAGCTGAAGCTATAAAAATGATAAGCCAGGCGTCTCAACTGCCTTATGACAGACATTTAAACTTAAGCGATGGTGGAACTAGACCTGAATACGAAAACTCATATTATCATATTGATAAAATAGACACTTCTAGTTCTGAAAAACCTTATGATCCATATGAATGGGAGCCTGGAGTTAAAGAAAAATTTGAAGAGACAGTAGTGAGACTCGGATATGCTAAACCTGGGGATACATTTGATTATGTTAAATTTGGTGTTTATAATTCACAAGGACATTATGTCGTTTATAAGAATGGTGACTACAGCCATCAGTTTCTAGGTGTAAACTGTAAAACCGGAGATTTTCATGGTTAATTTTCTACTGTAAATTTTAAACGGGGAATATTATTTCCCCGTTTTTATTATACTCTGCTGTCATATTTATTTCTCAATTATATTGACTCTTTTCATCAGTCATGTTATAATTTAATTAAATAGTTTAGTTGTTTTTGTTTTAATCAGCTCCTTTTTTATTAATAAATTTTGTTGTTAGAGGCCGAGATAATGTCTTGGCCTTTTTAATTTGTTTTTTTATTTTATTTATATCATTTATAATAAGATTATTTAAAATAACATTCTTTCTTTTATTCTGTTATTTTCATAATTTGACCTTCAATTCCTTATTGTATATAATGAATGTGATTATGAATACATAGTAATTAATATTAATATTTCATAATCTAAAATCAATTCAAAAAGGAGTTTTTTATACTTATGAAATTCAAAAAAATATTCATATCAGCAGCATGCGCTGCATCTCTGCTGCTGGGTTCCAGTATATCATTAGCTTATACAGATACAGAAGGACACTGGGCTGAGGAATATATAAACGAAATGACTGACGCAGGAATCCTTGGACAGTTTGAAAGCTCTGAAATACAGCCTGACAGACCTCTTAACAGAGCTGAATGCGCAGAACTCATATCGGATTTTCTTGAAGTGTTCTACGGATATTATCCTGGATATGATATTAATAACGACAGATTCTCTGATCTTAAAAACGGAACTAGAAACACTAAAAAAGTGAGAGCTCTCAGCAGAGTTCACTACTATTCTACTTATACCTCAGAAGCTGAAAACTTCAAACAGTATATAATTTCAGGATATCCTGACGAATCTTTCAGACCTTACAACAATGTAACAAGAGCTGAATTCGCTAAAATGATAGTATGTGCGCTTGACAGCATATCACATCTATCTAAAACTGATAACGGATTCTACTATAGTGATATGCATGGAAACGGATGGAATCACTGGGGATATAAATATCTCGATATAGCTCTGGGACAGAACATAATGAACGGTTATTATGATACATTGACTCCAGAAGGAGTGCGCTATGTTGAAATGCAGGCAGATAATAATATAACCAGGGCTGAGGCTATTAAAATGCTTTCAGCAGCTAAAAACAAGCCTCAGGTGCCTTACGAGACTAGACCTGCTAACTACGAAGCGTCCTATTATTTTGATAAAATAGTAAAACTTGACACGATAAATGAGCTGCATTTCGGATACAGAATTACCAGACCTGCAGAATGGAAACCTCATTTCTATGATTTTGGAGCAGGTTTTTCTTTCAGAAATCTGCCTGACAATGTTGTTCTTGAAACTTATGCAGGTTTTAATATAGACAATATGCTGGACAGCATTCCCTGGGATGAATCAGCTCAAGGACACACTGTTGTCCCTATAAATCTTCCTAATGCTGACAGAGCCTACAAAATATATAAGACTGACGGATATGTGGGAGTGATAGCTTACAGAAAAAATTTCTTCTACAGCGCATATATAACTGACGGAATTATAGGAAGTGAAACTTACAATCAGGCTCTAGAAGCTTTGGATACATTTCAGCTGAATTCTAGCGGGTATAATGGTTAGTCATTTATGATAAGATTATTTAAAATATATAATTAAGTAAATCATTAATATAATAAAATACAGTAAATTGTAAAAAAGAGAGAAGACAGTTTGTTTTGCTGTTTTCTCTCTTTTTCTTTATTTAATCTTTATTTTTCTCTTCAGTTTAAAATCTGTTTAATTTATAATCCTCAATTTATAATTACGTTATATACCTATATATATTTAAACTATATGCTTAATTTATCTTTTACTATTTTAACCCATTTCTCTATTCTCATGCCTATACGCTCATGAGTGTTTGCAGCTTCTAAAAGCTCATAGTAGCCCCAGTGCGAGTTTTCATCTACAAAATCTGTGAACTGCTTAATATCCTCTGGATTTTCAAGGTCTTTCATCCCCTCTTTATCCACTCCCCTGTTATAGAAAGAGTTGATTATTTTAGCAGTTTCAGCTCTAGTTACAGGCTGATCCGGTCTGAACGTTCCGTCTTCATATCCTTCTATTCTGCCGTTTCCATATATATCTTCTATAGCAGGTTTTGCCCAATGTTCTTCTATATCTGTGAATGGATTTTCCGCATCGTTCTGAACATCCATCGATGCTATTACTTGAGCAAGCTCAGCCCTAGTTATAAATTCATCAGGCTTGAATGAACCGTCCGGATATCCTTTCATCATTCCATTCTCTTCAGCATAAGCGATATATTTGTCATACCATCCGCCATTTACGTCTTCAAACGATGTTTCTCCTGTGATATCCTCAAGCTCTCCGTCATTCTTAAGTCTTGAAAGCATTGCCGCCATCTCTGCTCTTGTAAGTTCCCCGTCAGGTCTTACTGTACCGTCTTCATAACCATTTATATAGGCTTTGTCTATTACGCTTCCTGAAGACTCTTCTCCCTCTTCAGCAGAAGTTCCTTCTACGAATATTCTAGGAGCTCTGATATTCTCAGACGCGTTATCATTCTTTTCAGTTTCAGTTTCTTGCTTTTTAACAGCCGAAGCGCTTCTAGACGATCTGCTTCCGCCTGTTCCTCCTGAACATCTTCTTCCGTCATTTATCTTCTTAGCTCTGTCATATACAGCTTTGACATCTTCAGTATCTTTTTCTAAATCCTGAGTAGGTTTTACATCATCTATAGCCTTTTTAGACGAATCCGTTTCTATATCAGACAGTCTCTTCAGTCCGTCTATTTTTACTTTATATTCTTCTTTAACTTTATTAAGCTCCTCTATATATTTATTTATTGCTTCCTGTCTTTCTTTGTTTATCTTTTCAGCCTCTTCAGCCGTTCTATTTATTTCTTCCGAACTTGAAGCTTTGTCAATCACATCTTTATATCCGTCTTTTTCTGATACTTCAAGATTTACAAATCCGTTTATCTTCTCTTTTGCAGACTCTTTTTCTTTATTGAAATTATCCGCATCAGATTTAACTTTATCTTTAGCCGCATTTATTAAGTCATGCATAGCTATTCTGTCATCGCAGATGGAACCTGTTCCAGTATATCCGTCTACTTTTCCTTTAAAGTCCTCTTCATCTTTTTCTGAAAGATTTTCTATTTTTTCTATCTCTTTTTTAGCTTTCTTTTTCTCTTCTTCGAGTCTCTTGCTGTATTTATCTTTCTGCGCCTGAGTTTTATCTGCATCCTCTTCTACTGCCGCATTTACAGAAAGGTTCACAGGTTCTGAAGAAGATTTGCCGTAAGGACTGCCTATACCCGGAAGTTCTCTTCCTGTAAATATTTCATAATTGAAATTAGGATTTTCTGCTGAAAGTTTAATATCTCCAGTAGAAGGATAATAGAATCCGTCTTCAGGAATATCTACCGATTTTATTCTAGATACAGAACCGGCCGGAACAATATCTTTTATATTAAACTCATAGAATCCGTTAACTTTAACAGCTTTTAGAGATATGTTTTCTGCTCCGTAGAATATTCCGAGATTATTATTCGTTTCACTCAGCACTAAATCTTTCAATTTATTTCCGTTCACATTCAATGTCATAAGAGCCTTGTTCTTGGACAGATCTAAACTAGATATGCTGTTATCAGGAATCCATAGAGATGTCAGATTTTCCATCTTTCCTGTATCTATAGATTTAAGACCTGCATTTTCGGCATCTAAAAGCTCAAGTTTAGACAGTTTAGATAAATCTATTTCTTCATTGAACTTGCTGTTTTTTATTCTAAGCTCTGTCAGTGATTCCGGAAGTGTCTGAAGACCGGTTCTTTCTATTTCACTTTCCGAATTAAGAGAAAGAACTTTAAGCCCTTCATTTAATTTTATTCCCGAAAAATCTGAAATCTTGCTGTCAGTTAAATCAAGCTCCTCGAGCTTGTCACTGTTTATCTTTAAGCTGCTTAAAGATGAATTTACTGCGAATAGCGACTTGATATTTTTTAATTCTGATAAATCTAAAGAATTAATATTTTTATTTTCTGAAATATTTACAGTCTCTATGCTTTCAGGCATATTCTTTATAGTTTCTATATCTGACCCGAAGGCTATAAGCTCTTTCAGTTTGCCGCATCCGTTCAGATCTACAGTATTTCCTTTATATACGCTTATATTTATCTTCTTTATATCAGTGAGCCTGCTAAAATCGAAGTCTGTTATTCCAGTTCCCTGTATATCTATTTCTTTTATCTTTTCAGGACTGTTGATATTAAGCTCCGTCACTTTAGGAGAATCAGATAGAAACACACCGACTATATTGTCTCTGTACTGTCCGTCCGGACCTACATATCTGTTCTTTTCGTCTATATATTTATAATTAAACTCTTCTGAAGCTAAGTTTTCAAGCTTAGGATTTAAACTTTCAGGCATTGTTACATTCGTAAGTTCAGGACACTCTTCAAGATGTATATATCTTATTTGCGACTGGTCCGATAAATCGACAGTTTCCACTCCCGTTCCGCTTAAATCAAGATATTCCATTTTTCTTGTGCCTAGACTGTTAAAATCATCGCTCGTGATTTTTGAGTTTGAAGCATCCAGCCATCTGAGCTCTTCATAATTTCTTCCTAAGAATTTTACTGATTTGCTAGGTTTCCCTTCTTCCAGCTTTTCTCCTCCGTCAGCTGTGTAAGGTCTTTCTTTAGTTGAACTTATATCGAGCTGTCCTAGAACACTGCTTTCAGGAATTACAGCATGTGTAACTTTATTATCGCTTAACTGAATGTATTTCAGATTATTATATCCTGTAAGATCTGCTGTTCCTTTTTCAGCAGATTCCGATGCGCTTATATCTGTTACTGTATGAACATCCGTATTGTTCAGTCCCAGAAGTTCCAATGTGTCTTTACAGTTTAAGACTATTTTTTCTGCATTAGTGTCTTCAATATTAAGTCTCTGTATCTTAGTCTTTTTATCGAGTTCAAGTGAGTCTATTTTATCTCCGCTTAAATCGAGATTGTGACATCCTGCAAGATATATTTTATACATATCGTTTCTGCCTCTTAAATCTATCTCAGAAATATTAGTTCCGAAAGCATTTAAATAAGTCAGTTTAGAACACTTATCCACTTTTAAAGCTGTTATGCTGGTAGCTCCGAAACCTGCATATTTCAGATTTTCGCAGTGATTTAAATCCACATCTCCTTCAACCAGATGTCCTGAAAGATCTATATGCTCAAGACCTTTAAGGTATTCAATTCCGTGAACGTTTCTAGCTAGAGGTTTAGATTCTGTTCTGTCGTCAAATCCTCTTTCAGGATGGGCTCCCCAGAAAAAATCATCTATTCTCTTTATTTTAGCTAAATATTCTATATCTGATTCATGAATTTTATCGAGATTTTCATTATTTAAAGATTCATTTCTTCCTGGAACTTTTTTCAGCTCTTTCATAACTAATTCTCTAAATACAGGATCATCGAACTTCTCATCTACAGTTCTCTCTTCATAAGGTTTTCCAGGATTTACTTCTGTATCTTCCTGAGCTTTCTTCATTCCCTGTTCATAAGCTGAACTTCCGGTTCTTGCCGCTGCTGAAGTTTCTTCTGCGGCAATTCCGGCTGTTCCTGTCATAATCACTGTAGCCAGCGCCATGCTCGTCACTGCCAGTCTGCATTTGTTTCTTTTCATAAACTGATTTCTCCTATTCTTTTAATTTTTTCTTTAAAACTTTCTTTAATTAAAAACTATTCCTCGTAATCAGGAATTACCTCAATCCATTTTGAGAATCTAGTTCCGTTCTCATCTCTTTCGTATATATGGCTATGCGATGCTTCTATCAGTTCATAATAGCCCCAGTGCTCTTTTGAAAGATCCGAAAAAGTCTTAATATTTTCTGTTATTTCAAAGTTCTCCGGGTCTATTCCTCTGTCAAAATATTTATTCAGAACTCTTGCGGCTTCTGCCCTGGATATGGGTCTGTCCGGTCTGAACGTTCCGTCCGGATATCCTTCAACCCGTCCTGTTCCAAAGAGACTGTGAACTGTCTGTTCAGCCCAGTGTCCTTCTATATCGCTGAATGGAGCTCTGTTTTCATTTCTTGTATCGAGATTCCATATGAGCTGAGCAAGTTCTGCTCTCGTTATATTGCTGTCCGGTTTAAAGCTTCCATCGGGATATCCCTGCATAATTCCCTTTCTGCTTACATATGAAATATATTTATCGTACCAGCCATTCTCCACGTCCGAATAAAGGTTTTTCCCGTATCTGCTTATATTCTTCTCATGTTTCTGAAGCCTTGCAACCATAGCCGCAGCTTCTGCTCTTGTAAGACAGCCGTCCGGTCTTATAGTTCCATCTTCATAGCCGTTCATATAAAGTCTTGCCACATTCTTCCATTCTGCTTCAGAAGAATAGGAAATTTTCATGCGTTTTGATATTCTGTCTTCTTCTGAACTTTTCGCAGTATCAGAAATATTCATTTCAGCCTCCGGAGACAATACTCCATCTGCTGAGACCGTCTCCGCCGCATTTACAATGGATACTGCCGCTGCAAAACATATTATTCCTCTTTTCATAATTCTCATCCCCATTTATAAACTCAGCATAAATTTAATAGAGTATATGCTTTTTTTCTTTCCTTTTAGAAAAAACTTAAATAAATTATTACTTAATAATATGATTAAAAATGATTTCATTTTTAAAAGAAAAGTATATTTCTCTTTTACTTTTTTTATTATATATGCACTTTTTTATATTTTCAAGTATATTTTTTTCATATATTCTTTTCAATAAGTCCTGTATATAAGCCATATACAGTCTTATTCCTTTTCGTAGTTATTATAACTAGTTGCATTATTATTAGTATTCTTTGATACATCTGTCATCTCCGTCATACTGTCGTAAATGAATTTCTTATTTCATATATTGAAATATTAATTCATATTATGAACTATTTTTCATTTTAATAAGATTGAATTTCAGACTGGTTTTATATAATAGTTCATTATCTATACTAATTATTTTTTAAATTGCATATATATGACAGAATTTCAAAAAAGTATTTCCAACTAGTGAACACAGTCTCCGATAAATTGCGACAAATTGCGATATTTACTTTTTCCTTTTATTCCGTCATTTTTACAGACTTTTTCTTTTATGTCATTTTTTTATTTCTGCTGAAAGAATACAGCATTTATTTTTTTATTTTTATATATTTCATCACTATTGAATTCTTTTTCAATATGTATAAAATGTCTTATATTTTTGAATGTTTCCATACAGAATCTGGAAATATTTCCTGTTTTTTTGACTGATATGTTTTAATATTTATATTTTTTAATATTTCTTAACTTTTCATTTATTTCAATTTTTTCTTCAATCATCTCTTACAGCGAATAAAAGGCTGTTTTCAGACTTTCACCAAGTTTTTGGACATAACAAAAGCCCGGAGCATAAAGCTCCGGGCTCTGTAATAATATATCAATCTATTTACTTCTTAATTTAGTCTTTTAGAAGTTTTTCTTTTATGATTTTTATCCATTTTTCGAATCTTCCCATATCTTTATCTCTCTTATACTCATGAGTATTAGTTGCTTCTATTAGTTCATAGTAGCCCCAGTGTTCTTTGTTTAAGTCAGTGAATTGAGTTAATTCTTCAGGATTTTCAACATTTGCAAGACCCTCTTCATCTACTCCTCTGTCATAGAAGCTGTTAAGAATCTTAGCTGCTTCCGCTCTAGTCATATCTTGATCCGGTTTGAATGTTCCGTCTTCGTAACCGTCTATTCTTCCGTTTCCGTAAATCTTATCTATAGATGGTTCCGCCCAGTGTCCTTCAATGTCTATGAACGGTGCAATTGCATCGTTGTCTATATCAAGAGTTGCTATCATCTTAGATAGTTCCGCTCTAGATACAAAATCGTTCGGTCTGAACGTTCCGTCAGGATATCCGTTCATTATTCCGTGTTCTGTTACATAGTTGATATATTTTTCATACCATCCGCCCTCAATATCTGAGTAGTCGGCTTGGATAGTAGTTACTATATCGTCGTCTCCAACTTCAAGTCTAGATAGTAGAGCCGCTATTTCTGCTCTTGTAAGACTTCTTTCAGGTCTAACTGAGCCGTCAGGATATCCTGCCATATACTGTTTGTGGATTCCTTCAGTTTCAACCTCAGGTTTTTTATCATCATCTGGTTTAACCGGCTTAGTGTCATCACCTGGTTTTGGAGTTGGTGTCACTGGTGTAGTTCCGCCTGAGCCTCCAGAACCGCCTCCTGTTGTCTTGATTTTATCTATTCTCTTTTGAAGATCGTCTTTATCTTTATTGTAATCCGCAGCATTAGGATTAGTGCTTCCTGGAAGACCGTTAACTAACTGCTGAGCAGCGTTTTTATCTTTAGGCTTCTTAGTGTTTTCAGCATTAGTAACTGCTTTATCAGCTGCATCTACATCATCTTTAGCTTTTTGAGCTTTTTTAATCGCTTCAGCCGCTTTATCTATATCTTCCTGAGTAGGATTTTGACTATTTAATACGTTATTTGCATTGTTAATAGCTGTATTAAGGTCGTTATCCGCTTTTGTCTTAGGATTAGCAATAGAGTTTGGTATATTGCTAAGCGATGTTTTGTCTACTCCTGTGTTTGTGCTTGCAGAAGCACCTGGAATGCCGTCACGTTCAATTCTTGCAGAAATTGAAGTTCCATCAGGAATTTTATTTCCTAAATCAACATCAGCTTTTTTGTTGTTGATATCGTCATCTGTTAACACTTTCTTAACAGTAACAGTTCCATCTGGCTGTTGCTCTCCATTAGGCACATCAGCTGGATCAGTTCCTGCTGGAAGTGTTACAACTATTTCATCTCCTGCTTTAGCATTTTTTGGAAGATTAACTGTAACAGTTGTTTTTCCGTCTTCAGTTATATTTCCATCTTCATCTGTTTCTGCAGGTGTAGTAGTAGATGTTATTGATTCTACATCTCCAGGCTTAATTTTATCCAGTTCTTTCTGTAATTTATCCTTGTCAGGATTGTAATCTTCAGCTTGTGGATCTTCTGTTGATCCCGGAAGAGCATCTACTAGATTCTGTGCATCATTTACTTTTTCAGCTGTAGGATCATTTTTAGCTGCGTTAACTGCTTCATTTGCTGCATTTACTGCATCTTTTTCTGCTTTTGCTTTTTCAACAGCGGCTTTAGCATTGTCTATCTCTTCCTGAGTTGCTTTTTCATTATCTGCTACATCCTGTGCTTCTTTTACAGCTTTATTGTATTTTTTATCTGCTTCTGTTTCACTTTCAACTGTACGGATGCCTTTTAATGGACTGTAGTCAGATTTAACTGTTGTGCTAGCCTCAGGTCCTGCTGCTTGATCACGTTCAACATGAACTTTTACTTTGCTTCCGTTTTGAAGTTTATTTCCTAAAACTGTTGAAACGCTTCCTGTATTTATATCATCTTGAGTAAGCTCTTTTTTTACAATAACGTTTCCGTCAGTGTCTGTTTCAGGATTTAGTCCTTCAGGAACTACTGTATCTTTTGGAAGAGTTAATACAATCTTATCTCCAGGTTTA
>JAEZUY010000035.1 GCA_023420895.1 Bacillota bacterium
CTGAAAGAACCTGAGGAAAACTGATTGAAGAATTAAATTCAAAACAGCTGCTGAAGGATAAATGAAGAAATAAATAAATATTTAAAGAAATATTCAGAAAATATAAAAAATGAAAGATATGAACAGACATTCATAAAAGCTGAAAATACAGGAAGAAAATAGTAAAAAGAGACTTGATACAGAAAAAGAGATTTAAATATTACAGAATAATGAATTCAGCTAAAATTAATGATAGAAAACTGAAGAAAAGTAAAATTATGGATAAGAGATTTAATAAATCAAATAGATATGAAGCAGTATAGAAAGAAAAAGAATCTGTGGCATATTCTGAAATAATGAAGAAAAAATTAAAGAGTGATATAATAGAGAGCTTAAATCAGGAAAATGTTTTAATAGTGAAGAAAAACAAAAAATATTCTGGAAAGATACAAGAAAAAATAAGAAATTTTCAAATATAGATTTAATATATCAAAGTTCATGCTTTAGTAAGTCTTATTATGTTTAGAAAAATTTGTTTAGGGTAATCATATGATATAAGATAAATAGTGCAAAGGAGATGGAGATAATGGATAGAGCATTACAATTTTTTGATACAGAAGAGGAAACTCTTGAAAGAATAGAAAAACTTAAAAGCCAGGGTGTAAGTGAAAAAGATATGTACGTTATAGTTACTGAAGGTAAAGACTATACAATACTAAGCAACTGCACTACAGACTTAGAAATCGAGAAGACTACAGGCAGAGGTATAGAACCGGCAGAACCTAAAGGAATATTCGAGAGATTTGCTGAAAAACTTGATGCAACTCCAAGAATAGAAGAAGCGTTCTACAGAATGGCTTTATCAGACAGTGACAGAAAAAAAGCGATTGAAGAAGTTAAAAACGGTAAATATCTTCTTTATGTTAATCAGAACTATGTTCGTGACTATAGAGAGATAAAAAATATGTGTACAACAGACTGTATTGAAAGATTTGATCCTGAGAAATAGGAAACAGTCTGCAGAAAAAAGACATTGATATAAAATATTATAATATATTAAGACTTCTGATTATTTCAGAAGTCTTTTTTCTTTGTGATATAATTAAATAAGCAAAATATTTATTTGAACAGGAGAAAAATATTTTATGAGTAAAAAATATATACTTTTTGATTTAGACGGAACAATTGTAGATTCGAGTGAGGGAATAATAAATTCAGTGGCTTACTCTCTTAAAAAATTTGGAATAGAAGAAGATCCTGAATCACTGTATAAATTTATAGGACCGCCTCTAAGAGATTCATTCAGAGAATTTTACAATATGAATGATGAAGATTCAGAGAAAGCAGTAGACTATTACAGGGAAATCTATTCTGAAAATCAGATATTCAATGTAAAGATGTATGACGGAATTTCTGATATGATGAAAGAACTTAAAGCTAGAGGACTTAAAATAGTTCTTGCAACTTCAAAGCCTACTGTCTATGCAGAAGAGATACTTAATCATATAGGAATAGATCAGTATTTTACAATGATTGCAGGGAGCGAATTCAACGGTCTCAGAGATAAGAAGTCTGATGTAATAAAGCATGTTATAGAAAGACTGGATATCGAAGATGTATCAGAAGTTTTAATGGTTGGAGACAGATATTACGATATAAAAGGCGCAAAAGATTTAGGAATAGATTCTATAGCAGTTTTATACGGCTTTGGAAATATAGATGAGTTTGAGGAATACGGCGCGGAAAATATAGTAAGCACTGTAAAAGAGCTTGAGGAAAAAATAATAGAAATAGCTGAGTAAAATTTTATTATTTATATAATAAAAAGACCCTGATTAAAAAAGTTTCTGTAATCAGGGTTTATTTTTTATTCTTTTTCCATAGGATTTTTTCCATGAATTTCATTTATTTTTTTAAATCCGCATTTTTCAAAATCAAGGTTCATAAATATTTCTATAAATTCTTTAGCAAAATGAACATCATCAGATTTTAAAGGTATTGCAGCAGCATGTTTAATTAAGGAGCCTTTTACAGTTTTTTCTCCGAAATCATAGCTCACTGAATTATAAATTTCTTCATATTCAGGATTTCCGAAAGACATTATATCCGGCAGATCAACATATGGATTTTTTTCTTTATAAGCATTTGAATGGTATCCAAGATAGTATTCGGCTTTGTCGTCGTTTCTATGCATCTGTATCTTTTTATTCTTTCTATTTAACATTATATCTGTAAGACCCTTTTCAAATCTGTCTGCAAGTTTGCAGGCCATAACAGATCTGTAGCCGCCTGGATCTATATCGGGATTGTAGTAGCCGAATTCATTATCTTCATTTTTCAGCAAATCAATCCAGTTTTCTGAATCGAGTATAGATTTTCTGTCTTTTGCAATAAGAGACATATTATTTCCTGCAAATACTGCATATCCGTCTACATAATCAGGAATCATCATCAAGTCGAAGAGAGAATTGTCTGCTAGAATTAAAACATCGCATTCTTCTCCGTCTAAGACTCTTCTAACACAGTTTACTGAGCCGTCAGAAGAAACTTGAACTGGTTTATAAGGGAAGTCTTCAGCAAATTTCTCACAGGCTCTTTTAACTTCATCGGTTACACATCCTGCATGAAGCACTTTTAAAGTTTTCATATATATCACTCCTTAAATGATATTCAATATGTATACTATCTATACCCCAGAAGATTAAAAAATCACAATCAATAAAGCGGCTCTATAGTTGACCGAAGTATAATAAAATTAATCGATATCACATTCACCCGTATTAGTTATAAGATATATATATGAAAGGGTGATTTTTTGAACTTACCAGAGAATTTTAACGATTTTAATGAAATGAAAAAAGGCGGATTTTTAGCTATAAAAGATTTAAAGGACAATGGAGAGAAAATTGTAGGAGTTTTCTGCACATTCACTCCGACTGAAATAGTTTCAGCCGCAGGAGCTACTGCTGTCGGCGTATGCGGAACGGATGCTTCTGTAATTCCTGATGCGGAAAAGGAACTTCCCAGAAACTTATGTCCTCTAGTCAAGTCCAGCTATGGTCACGCTATGACAGACACATGTCCATATATATATTTTTCAGATATGCTGATAGGAGAGACTACTTGTGACGGAAAGAAAAAGATGTATGAAATGCTTTCTAAGAGAAAACCTATGCATATTATGGAGCTCCCGAATGGAACTGCTTCAGAACAGTCTCTTAAATCATGGAGAGCTGAAATGGTGAAACTTAAAGAATTTATGGAAGATTTTTATGATATTGAAATAACTGAAGACGATATAAGAAAGGCCATAAAAGAAAAGAATATAGAGAGAAAAAATCTAAAAAGATTCTATGAACTTGGAAAAATGATTCCGCCAGCGCTTCACGGAAGAAAACTTTACTCAGTTGCCGCCGGATCTAAATTCGTATTCGGAAACGGCGGAGTTTCAGAAATGCTTGAAAAAACTATAGATTCTGTAATGGAAGAATATGAACAGGTAAAAGACACTCTTCCTACAGACAGACCCAGAATACTGGTTACAGGTTCTCCGCTTGGAGCAGCAGACAGAAAGATTCTAGACACTCTTGAAGAGCTTGGAGCAGAGACTGTATGCTACGAAATGTGCGGAGCGCTCAGATCGCTCGACCTTGTAGATGAGGATGAAGAAGATGTCTACATGGCTCTAGCCAAAAAATATCTAAATATAGGCTGTTCATGCATGGCTTCAAACAATATAAGAATTGAGCTTATAGAGAAACTCATAGATGAATATAAAATAGACGGTGTAGTGGACGTGACACTTCATGCATGCCATACTTTCAATATAGAGAGCTATTTTATAAGAGAGGCCGCTTTAAAGAATAAAGTTCAGTTTATTCAGATAGAAACAGACTATTCAGAAACTGATAACCAGCAGATAAGAACTAGACTCGAAGCCTTTGTAGAAATTCTTTAAAAGATACATGAGAGTCAGTTTTAAGAGAGTAAAAAGTAAATAAGATTCATTAAATCTTTAAAAGAGGTTTGTTATTTAAAAAAAGTGGTATATACTCATTATAAAGGTTATAAAATTTGAGAGAATATATAGAAGAGAGGTTTATTAAAATGGCTAAAGACAGAGTGATTTGCAACAAAAACGATATTAAGTATTCAGATATCAGAAAGGCAATGTGCCAGGGAGCAAGAACTAGAGAAGATTTAATTGAAAAAGCAGGAATATGCAATGAATGTGAAGGATGCGAATCTGAAGTAGACGGAATACTGAGCTCAGTTTGCGGATGCAAGAATGTTTCACTTCAGGATGTTAAAGATGCTATTGCAGCAGGATGCGACACTCCTGAAAAAGTTGAAGAAAAAACTGGTGCAGGTTCAGTTTGCGGAAGATGCACTAAACTTGTAGAAAATATAATAGAATTAGGATATTAATTTAAAACTAGAGATAAAACTGTAAAATCTGAATAAAATAGAAATAAATTTAGATTTGAGAATTGATAGCTCTATAAATAAGGTCTGTCAGAGATATATCTGATAGACTTTTTTTTACATATAATTTAAAATATATAGTAAGAGTGAACCAGATTCAGTTAAAAGAATTGAGGAGAGGGGTTTTATAAATGAGTCTGAAAGGAGAATTCTTTGAGACTTATGGTGACAGAGAAAGATACCAGGAATACAAAGAAGAAAAAAAGATAATGAAAGAAGAAGGAACATTCGGGAAAAAACAAGAGGAGGACGAGTATATGGGCAAGAAAAAGAAAGCTAAAAAGAAAGAAGAAAAAAAGAAGGATAAGAAGAAAAAGAAACATGGCAAGGAGCTTTGCAATATAGATAAAAAAGAAATTAAAAAAGCTATGTATAAAGGCGCAAGAACTAGACAGGACCTTGTAAAGATGCTTGGAATCTGTAATGTATGCGATACATGCAAAGATGATGTAGATGAGATACTCCAAACTGCCTGCAAATGTAAAAAAGTAAGCATGCAGGACGTTCTTAACGCTATGAGAGACGGTGCAAACACTGTAGAGAAAATAATGAAAGCTACAGGCGCAGGTACTAAATGCGGTAAATGCAAAAAACTGCTTGAGAACATGGTTGAGCAGGGATATTAATATTTAGGGGGATAACTTTGAGAGAAGTAGATGTGAATCTGATTTCAGATACAGTCGAAGAAATGTGCATGGAGGCTAACTACAGACTTTCTGAAGATATAGAAGGAAAGATAAGAGAAAGACAGAAAGACGAAGAGAATCCTATAGCAAAAGATATTCTCTCTGATATGGTTAAAAATCTTGAAATAGCTGATGAAAAAAATATGCCTATCTGTCAGGATACAGGTATGGCTGTGCTTTTTATTGAAGTGGGAAGAGATGTTCATTTCAGCGGAAATATAACTGAAGCTGTGAATGAAGGTGTCAGAAGAGGCTATAAAAACGGATATCTCAGAAATTCAGTTGTAGGAGATCCTCTTCTTAGAAAAAACACTGGAGACAATACGCCTGCTGTAATATATTACGACATAGTCGAAGGAGACAGGGTGAATATAAAATTTGCAGCTAAAGGCTTTGGAAGTGAAAATATGGGAAGACTCGGGATGCTGAAACCGTCAGACGGGATAGAAGGGGTTAAAAGTTTTATTCTTGAAACGGTTAAAATAGCAGGACCGAATCCATGTCCGCCTGTAGTGGTGGGAGTTGGAATCGGCGGAACTATGGATAAAGCATGCCAGCTTGCAAAAAAAGCGCTGATGAGAGATATCAATACATTCAATGAAAAAGAGCATATAAGAGAGCTTGAAGAGGAAATGCTTGAAAAAATAAATGAACTTGGAATAGGACCTCAGGGACTCGGAGGAGAAACTACAGCTCTGGGCATAAATATAGAGACTTATCCAACTCATATAGCAGGACTTCCGATAGCTGTAAATATAAACTGTCATGTCGCGAGACATATAGAAAGGACGGTATAGATTTGAAAATAACTACTCCCTTAAAAAAAGAAGATATAGAAAAACTGAAAACTGGCGATAAAGTCTATATTACAGGATATATCTATACTGCAAGAGACAGTGCTCACAAGAGAATGACTGAGGAGCTGAAACAGGGAAAAGAGCTTCCTTTCGATATAGAAAATCAGATTATATACTATGTAGGACCATGTCCGGCAAAACCTGGAGAGATTATAGGCTCGGCAGGACCTACTACATCATTCAGAATGGATGCATATGCTCCGACGCTTATGGATCTTGGACTTAAAGGAATGATTGGAAAAGGTTCAAGAGGAGAGAATGTAATAGAGAGCATAAAGAAGAACGGCGCCGTTTATTTTGGAGCCGGAGGAGGACTTGGCGCTCTTATTGCAAGCAGAATAAAGAGCGTAGAAATTATAGCTTACGAGGACTTAGGTCCGGAAGCTGTAAGAAAGATGTATGTTGAAGATTTTCCAGTGACTGTGCTGATAGATTCTGAAGGAAACGATATATTTGACAGATAGTAAAAGTGAATATAGATAGAAAAAGACCTTTTATAATAAAAGGTCTTTTTTATTTTTAAATTAAGTTCTAATTGTTCATTTCATATAGTTTTTTTCTTTTAGAAGCTGAAGGGTATTCAAGTTCTTCTCTGTATTTTGCCACAGTACGTCTCGCTATTTTAATATTCTTTTCATTTAATGCAGCGCATATTTTATTATCGCTGAGAGGAGATTTTCTGTTTTCTGATTCAATGATTTCTTTTATTACCGTTTTTATTTTATCAGAAGAAACTTCATTATCATTGTATATTTTATTAGAAAACAGATAGGACATAGGGAATACTCCTCTGTTAGTTCCAATATACTTATTTTTAGTAACTCTTGAAACTGTCGATACTGAAACTCCAGATTTTTCAGCAACAGCTTCAAGATTCATAGGTTTAAGATTTCCATCTTTCAGAAAATAGTCTTTCTGAATATCAGCTATGGCCTCAGTTACAGCTTTAACAGTTTTCTTTCTCTGCTCTATATTCTGTATAAGCATTTTTGCTTTGTTGAGATTTTTCAGCAGATATTCTTTCGTTTCGCCTTCTGAATTTTCAAGAATATTTAAATAGGAATCTGAAATTTTTAAATAGGGTTCAAGATTTTCTTCTGTTCTGACTTTAAGTACTCCATCTTCAACATCCAGAAATATATCGGGATATACGTATTCAGTAGGCTCATCTCCAGATCTCAAATATCCTGACGACGGTATCGGATTCAAATCTCTGAAATCGTCTACAAGAGATTTGAGTTCTTTTTCTGAAATTTTCATTTTCTTAGAGATTTCCTTTAAATTCATATTTTTCAAATCTTCAAAATGGTTTTCTATTAAATTTACAAGCTGCTCTTTATTTTCGCAGAAATCACACTCTTCTGCCTGCTTTATAAGACATTCTTTTATATTTGAAGAGCCTATTCCTACAGGCTCAAAATCTCTGAATATAAAAAGAGCTTTGTCGAAAATCTCTTCTGGGGGATTTCCTGTAATCTTAAGAAGTTCTTCTTTTGAATAAGGAAGAAATCCTGATTCATCAAGATTATATATAAAAGATTCTATTATATTTTTCACATTATTATCGAGAGGATACATTTTCAAATCGTTCAGAAGCAGTGTTTCAAGAGTTTCCTC
>JAEZUY010000038.1 GCA_023420895.1 Bacillota bacterium
ATTTTTGGAAAGACAGAGATGGGGGAATATTTTTAACTAGAGAAGCACTGAAGAAATATTTATATAAGTATGAAGAAAAGCTGAAAAAAGAAACGAAGTATGGAAAGGATCCTGATAAGAAAATATCTTACAGAAGACTCATAGGCAAACAGATAGATTCTCTTAAAGAAGCCGTAGATAATGTAGATACAAGCAAATACAGGCCTATAAGGATAAGAGGATAAGAAAATGAAAAAGAATGAATATATACATGAATTCTTTTCAAAATTTCCAGAGGAAGATGAGCTTAAGAGAAAGTTTCTTCTTCTCATAATTTACGATATAGTTGAAAACAAGAAAAGAGTGAGACTTTCTAAATTTTTAGACGGATATGGGAGAAGGATACAGAAATCAGCTTATGAGGCAGTTCTTGACGAGAAAAAATTTAAAGAAATTTTAAAAAATATAGGTCAGTTTGCTAATGAAGAAGACAGTATAAGAATATATAAGCTTTCACATAGCGGAGAAATTTATAAATTTGGAAGAAAAGAGCATTTTACAGAGAATGAAGTAATAATAATATAAAAATGTTCAGAACAGATATTTCAGTATGTTCTGAACATTTTATTGTATAATCTGGAAAGAGCTGAAAAGTTCTGATATAATATCAGTTAGAAGAATCTTTAAAATTGAAACAGCATTTTTATGAAGAAAACAAGTGATTTATATCACTTTTATGTCATTCTCGTCTGAAAAATGTAACCCAGTAAAATCAACGGGTACAGAGATTTTGAAAATGATAATCGCAAAAATGGAGAAAAAAGAGCGAAAAAAGGCGGCTCGTCTGAAAACCGGGTTTACAGCCCAGTGATATCAATGGCTGCAGAGGACAGGGTTTAGTAACATCTTCCCCGCAAGGGGACGGAAACTCATTTTAATTCCTCCCTATTTGTTTTGCTTTTTTGATTGTTTAGTAACATCTTCCCCATAAGGGGACAAAGTAAAATATATTAAAATCAGAACACCAGATATTTAATCTGGTGTTTTTTCTTTTTAGAGAATTTTATAGACTTAAAATTAGAATAAATACTTCATGAGATAATTTGTGAGAGTTTACTATATGTAGTACATATAAGTGATTGGAAATATATAGGAATATAAAATAATACATATATATTTATGATGATAAAATAAAATATGAATACAATAAATTAATAAATAGGAGGTAATAACTGTGGAAAAGATGAAGTTAAAAGAAATCGTAGTTTTAGCTATGATAAGTGTTGTCATAGGTATTGTATTCCTAGGAATAGACAGTATATACAGACCGCTTCAGGCACTGGCAGGACCAGTTGGAGGAGATATAATATACGGACTGTATCTAGTGTCGGCAGCTCTTTCTATGTATATAGTTAGAAAGCCTGGAGCAGCTTTAGCAGGATCATTATTTACTGGTATAGTGAATTTATTATTAGGAAGCCCTTACGGTATAAATATAATAGTGGCTGCACTTCTTCAGGGACTTGGAATGGAACTTGGAGTTGGAATAACTAAGTACAAAAAATTCGGTTTTGTTAATATGGCAATAGGAACAGTATTCGCTATGATTCTTGTTACTTTAAGAGACTATTTCATATTCGGATTCAGTCTTTATGCTAATCTTATTCCTATAATGCTTATAGTTAGAGTTATAAGTTCTATAATTCTAGGAGCAGGATTCTCTATGCTTATAGGAAAAGGAATAGCAAAAACAGGAGCTCTTCAGAGCTTTAAAATAAGCAAAGAGGAAAGAATCTAGTGCTTGAAATCAGAAATCTTAAACTCGATTTAGATAACAAGACTATATTTGAGGGAATCGATTTTGATTTAGAACCTGGAAAAATATCCTTGCTTACAGGATACAGCGGAGTCGGCAAATCGGCTCTGCTCATGACTGTAAGCGGAGTTATTCCAAACACGATAGAAGGAGAAATCTCTGGAAGCATTAAGATTGATGACGAAGAAATATCTGGACTTCCAACAGAAAAAATTGCAGGTAAGCTTGCATATATATCTCAGGATGCAGAAAGCCAGCTGTGTTCATTTACAGTAGAAGATGAGATAATATTTACTCTTGAGAATTTCAATACTCCAGTGGAGGAGATTGAATCGAAAGTAGATGAGATTTTATCAAATATGAACATAATGAAACTTAAATATAGAAATATAAATGAGCTTTCAGGCGGAGAAAAGCAGAAAGTTGCTATAGCATCTCTGCTAGTTGTGAATCCTGATATAATATTTCTGGATGAGCCGACGGCAAATTTAGATCCTCAGTCTACAGAGGAAATAATAGAGTATATAAATATTCTTAATAAGAAATTTAACAAGACAATACTTATAATAGAGCATAAAGTTAAAGAATTTGAAAATATTGCAGATAAGATTTACTGGATGAATAAATCTGAAATAAAAGAGGTCGAAAAAGAGAGTTTTATAAAAGAATATTCTGAAAAAATTAAACTTCCTGAACTGAAAAGAGAGAAAGAATTTTCAGAAAAAGTAATAGAAGTTTCGAATCTGAGCTATTCGTATGTTCCAGGAATGGAAGTTTTAGATAACTTGAATTTTTCTATATATAAAGGAGAAATTTTAGGAATTACAGGATATAACGGAGCAGGGAAATCCACTCTTACGAAACTTCTTATGGGACTTATAAAACCTGATACAGGAAAGATAACAGTTGAAGATAAAGATATAAAAGAGCTTCAGCCAAAAGATATAGGTCAGTTTATGGGGCTTGTGTTTCAGAATCCTGAACATCAGTTTATAAAAATGTCTGTAAGAGAAGAACTTGAACTCAGCCTTAAGATAAATGGAAAAGATGAAGATTATATAAGAGAGAAGACAGAAGAATATCTCGACATGTTTGATCTCAAAAATATAGAGAGGAGCAATCCTTTCTCGATATCTCAGGGACAGAAGAGAAGATTAAGCACTGCAAGCATGATGATAAACGGTCAGAGAATACTTCTTCTGGACGAGCCGACTTACGGACAGGACAGACTCAATCTGAAGAATCTTGTGAATCTTCTTTTTGAAATAAATGAAGAAGGAACTACTATAATAATAGTTACACATGACAGAGAAATGATATTCAGCTGCTGCGACAGAATACTGTTCCTTGAGAATCATAAAATAAAATATATGGGAAAGGCGGATGGTTTCAATGAATACGAACAGCAGTAAATTCAGAATTGAAAATGTGAATCCGCTCTGGAATATTATTCTGCTTATTGCGATAACTATAATATCTACATTCGATTTTAAACCTTTTCTTTCAACTACTCTGATTATAGTGTCCTTTTTCGTTACTGCTTTTCTGACTGATTTCAAACTGAAAGACATGATAAAAACTATTCTGCCTTTTACAATAATAGCAGTAGGATTCATACTCATAATAAGTCTTACCAGATATCTTTCAAATGAAGATATGAATTTAGAAAATGTACTCTCAATAGGTATAAGAATAATACTTATGGGATGCTATTCTATAATATTTGTAAGAACTACAAATCCTACAGAACTCGTTATATGCCTGATTAAATACTTTAAATTTCCTGAAAAATGGGGATATGGCTTTCTGTCAGCTTACAGATTTTTACCCAATTTCAGAAGTGAGCTTGAAATAATAAAATATGCTCATCAGGTTAGAGGAATCAGTCTGGGTAACAACGTATTTACGAAACTATGGAATTCTAAAGTCTATATAATTCCTCTTATGTCCAGTGCGGTGCGCAAGGGAATAAGAGTGTCGATGGCAATGGAAACGAAAGGTTTCGGAAAGTATGATACGAGAACGAGATACAGAGATTTGAAAATTGAAAAAGGAGATATAATATTCTTCATAATATCTATTCTATTTTTAGCAGCATTGGTATATCTATATACTAGGTATGATTTAACTCAGTTCAGTTTAATATATAAAGATGTATAGGGGGCGATTATATGCCTTGCAAAGGGAATATAAAGATAAACAGAGAGACTAATATAAAGAAAGATCTTGAAGAAAGTTCACAGTATTTAATAGAAGAACTTAAATTAAAGAGAAAGCCGGTAGGAATAAAGATTCTTTACAGTAAAGAAGAGTATGAGAAATTTCCGTTTGAAGAATCGACTTATAAAATGTCTTACTGTGTGTATGTGGAAAAAGCTACAAGAGGCATGGCTTTAAAACATTCTTTAAAGAATCACTACTGTGATGGCGCAACTACGGCTTTTAATTTAGAATATCCAAGCGATAGAATAGAGTCAGGAGAAGAATATTTTTCTTATGGGCTGTATAAGACCAGAGCAGCCGCAAAAAGACTTAGAGACGGAGTTCAAGGTATATACAGACAGAATATAGAAGTTTACGGTATAGCAACAGGTCCTTTAGAGTCATTTGAAGAGGCTCCGGATATAGTAATACTTATATGCAATCCGTATCAGATTATGAGAATAGAGCAGGGAGCTGTATATAAAACTGGAGAAAGACTTCACTTTTCTTCAGCGGCTATGCAGGGAATATGCTCTGAAGTTACAGTAGAACCATATCTGACTGGAAGAATAAATATATCAACTCTATGTCCAAGCACGAGACATCTTGCCAAGTGGAGAGAAGAAGACATGGCTGTCGGAATTCCATATGAACTTCTGGA
>JAEZUY010000012.1 GCA_023420895.1 Bacillota bacterium
CCAAATCTGTTCGGCAGTCCTGCATTAGGATATACTGAAAGATAGTAAGGAGTTTTTGACGACATGTCTTTAATGAAAGGGATGAGCTCTTTTGCGCCGAATGCGCAGTTGAGTCCTATAGAAATGACGTATCTGTTTTTCATAGACTCCATGAAAGCGTCCATAGTCTGACCGGAAAGAGTTCTTCCGCTCTTATCTGTTATAGTTCCTGATATCATTATAGGAATTTCAAGATTTCTTTCACTGTTGACGATATCCGCGGCATATATAGCAGCCCTTGCATTAAGAGAGTCGAAAATAGTTTCTATAATTAAAATATCGATACCGCCGTCGATAAGAGCTTCAATCTGCTCCTTATAAGAATTCATAAGGTCGTCAAACGATATAGCTCTGTATCCGGGATTTTCTACATCGGGAGAAATTGAAAGTGTCTTGTTCGTAGGTCCTATGGAACCTGCAACAAACTTTTCACTTCCAGGATTTTTCTTCATATAGTCATCTGCGGCTTTTCTGGCTATTTCAGCGCCTCTTTTATTCATTTCATATACATAGTCAGTCATTCCGTAATCTTCCTGCGAAACGGATGTGCTGTTGAATGTATTAGTTTCTATTATATCTGCACCGTTTTCGAGGAAATCTCTGTGGATTTTCTCTATTATTTCAGGATTAGTAAGGTTCAGAATATCATTATTTCCTTTCTGATTTATCTCAGCATCTTTAAATCTGTCTTTTCTGTAATCATCTTCCTGTAAATTGAAATTCTGAATGGAGGTCCCCATAGCTCCATCGAGTATCAATATACGTTCCTCAAGCAATTTTTTTAATTTCAAAATACCAGCCTCCATTGTTTCAATACAACTGGAATGGTTAATATAAAATCTATATTAAAATTTCAGTATAAATATATATTATCTTTAATAAATCTATATTTCAAGACTTCAGAACACTGTTATGCGCTAAATACAGAAAAAATATGTACATGTAATGAAAATAATATTCATTGATTATATAACAAACAGATAATAAGAGGAAATAAAAGGAAAAATGAGAAAAGACAGAGCGGAAATTACTTAAAACTTATAGAAAACTACTATTAATTTCAAATTAACAACGATTTTCATTGACATAATGGAGGGAAGTTTACTATAATAGAACTTGTAGTAATAATATAATGATATTTAATATCAACTGAGATTATTATTCGTCACTTTCATAAAACAGTACATAGCGTTTAACTGCTTTAAGCAGAGATTTTTAAGGACAGAAATTGCTATGGGAGTGAATATTAGCGGCAGGAGGAGATTATTATGCCTTTAACGATGGCTGAGCCAGGTAAAGAAGTTATAATAGTGCGAATAAAGGGTAAAGATGAGCAGCAGAAATTCCTGGAAAGACTCGGTTTTGTGGTAGGAGCAAAAGTAATAGTTATTTCTGATATACAGGGGAATCTGATTGTGAATATAAAAGATTCCAGAGTGGCTATAAGCAAATCCATGGCGAACAGAATTTTTGTTTCTTAGAATCTTATGATTAGGCACTATGCCGGATTAATTTGTAAAAGGGGGTATAACCGTGGCTAAGACTTTGCGTGATGTAAATATAGGCGAAACCGTTACAGTTAAGAAGATAAACGGTTCCGGACCTGTAAAGAGAAGAATAATGGATATGGGAATAACTAAAGGAACACCTATTTATGTAAGAAAAGTTGCTCCTCTGGGAGATCCTATAGAAATAACAGTTAGAAACTACGAACTTTCACTGAGAAAATTCGATGCAGAAATTATCGAAGTAGAATAGGAGGCATTCAAATGGGAATTAACATTGGCCTAGCCGGAAACCCGAACTCTGGGAAGACTACCATGTTCAATGCGCTGACAGGTAGTGCTCAGTATGTCGGAAACTGGCCGGGAGTTACCGTTGAGAAAAAAGAAGGTAGAATTAAGGGCGATAAAGAAACAAACCTTATAGACTTACCGGGTATATATTCTCTATCACCATATACACTTGAAGAAGTGGTGAGCAGGGACTACTTACTTAATGAAAAACCGGATGTAATCATAGACATGGTTGACGCATCCAATATAGAGAGAAACCTCTATCTTACAACACAGCTCTTAGAGCTTGGAATACCAGTAGTTATAGCACTTAATATGATAGACGTGGTAAGAAAAAGAGGAGATATAATAGACACCAAGAAACTTTCTAAAAGACTTGGATGTCCAGTAGTTGAAACATCAGCGCTTAAAGGAATAGGACTTAAAGAACTTATAGAAGAATGTAAAAAAGCGGCAGGCGGAAAAGCTGAAGCTAAACACGCATTCGGAAGCGATGTTGAAAAAGCTCTTCTTGATATACAGGAAGCAGTTTCATCTCTTCATAACCATCCGAACGCTCGCTGGTACGCTATAAAACTTCTTGAAGAAGACGTTAAAGTAATGGAATCATTCCAGTTCGGACCAGGAGAGAAGGAAAAAGTTGATGCAATAAGAGCTGAACTTGAAGAGGCTCATGATGATGACGGAGAAAGTATCATAACTAACGAAAGATATGTATATATTTCTAAAGTAGTACAGGATGCAGTTAAGAAAAAGTCCACAGGAATGACTAAATCGGATAAAATAGACAAAATAGTTACTAACCGTTTCTTAGCTTTACCGATATTCGCAGCAATAATGTTTTTAGTTTACTATCTTGCAATATCTACAGTAGGTACATGGGGTACTGACTGGGTTAACGACGTGCTGTTCGGAGAAATAGTTCCCGATGCGGCAAATTCATTCCTTGAAAGTGTAGGAGCTTCTGAAGTATTACAGAGCCTTATAGTTGACGGTATTATCGGAGGGGTTGGAGCAGTTCTTGGATTCCTGCCTCAGATCATAGTTCTTTTCCTATGTCTTTCAATTCTAGAAGACGTAGGATATATGGCTAGAATAGCCTTCATAATGGACAGAATATTCCGTAAATTCGGACTTTCAGGAAAATCTTTCATACCTATACTTATAGGAACAGGATGTAGTGTTCCAGGAATAATAGGTACTAGAACAATAGAAAACGACAAAGACAGAAGAATGACAATAATAGTAACAAGCTTTATGCCGTGCAGTGCGAAGATACCTATAATAGCGCTTATCACAGCGGCATTTTTCGGAGGAGCTTTCTGGGTTGCGCCAGTAGCTTACTTCTCAGCAATACTTGGAATAATAATATCAGGTATAATCCTTAAGAAAACAAAGATGTTTGCAGGAGATCCTGCACCGTTCGTAATGGAGCTTCCGCAGTATCACGCGCCAAGTCCTAAGAACGTTATACGTCACACTTACGACAGAGCTAAAGCTTTCGTAATTAAAGCAGGAACTATCATACTTGCAGCTACAATATTAATCTGGTTCCTTATGAGCTTCACTCCTTCAATGGAATATATAAGCTTTGACGAGGACAGTTCAGGAAGTCTTCTTGGAATCATAGGACAGGCAATAGCGCCAATATTCGCACCGCTTGGATTCGGAAGATGGGAAACAACAGTTGCAACATTCACAGGACTTATTGCGAAAGAGCAGCTGGTTTCTACTCTAAGTATAGTTACAAACTTAGGAGAGCTTGATCCTGAAGAAGTTGGAGAAGCAACAGCATTCCTTAAAGCATTCGGAGGAATGATAACAGCTCTTGGAGGATTCTCATTCCTTATGTTCAACCTTTTCAACACTCCTTGCTTTGCTGCAGTCGGAGCAATTAGAAGAGAGATGAACAGTGCAAAATGGACTTTCTTTGCAATAGGATATCAGCTAGTATTTGCTTATGCAGTATCACTTGTAATTTATCAGATAGGAAGTCTTATAACTGGACAGCTTGCATTCGGTTTCTGGTCAGTTATAGCTATAATAGTTCTTATTGGAATGCTTTATCTTCTATTCAGAAGTTACAGACCGGGCAAAGATGAATTTAGACCTGCAATAGCAGAAAGTTAAAGAAGGTGAAACAGATGAGTACAGCAGATATAGTAATTATATTAATAATAGTTGCAGTACTTGCACTTATAATAGCCAGAGGGGTTAGAAGAAAGAAACAGGGCAAGACAGGCTGCAGCGGCTGCGGCAGTACGACTTGTCCAAGCAGCGGAAAATACAATAAGAAGAAATAAATTTGAAGAGCAGTCTCTTAAGAGACTGCTCTTTTTTTGGTATAATGATAATTAAAGGATGTGATAATTTGGAACGTTTAGATAGACTTAAAGAAGAGATGAAAAAGGAGAATATAGATTTCTATGTGATACCGTCAGCAGATCCTCATAAGAGCGAATATATATCGGATCACTGGAAAACTAGAGAATATTTTTCCGGATTCACAGGTTCAGCTGGAACTCTTGTAGTTTCAGAAGAAGAGACTATTCTCTGGACTGACGGAAGATATTTTGTACAGGCTGAAAAAGAGCTTGAAGGAAGCGGAATAAAACTTTATAAAATCGGGATAAAAGGATATCCGAAGCTGAAAGACTATATAAGGGAAAGACTTCAAAGTGAAGAAGTTCTCGGAGTTTACGGAAAACTCGTTTCGGTTTCAGAATTTAAAAGCTGGACTGAAGGCATAGATTCTGCCGCATACAGCATAATCGAAGATCTTCCTGGAAGAATATGGAAGGACAGACCGGAACTTGAAAATTCAGAACTCTTTATCCTGGAAGATAAATATACAGGGGAATCTGTTAAATCGAAACTTAAAAGACTCAGAGAGTATATGGATGAAAAAGATGAGCATATTCATGTAACATCATCACTCGATGAAATAGCTTATCTTTACAATCTGAGAGGAAGAGATATAGAGAACAATCCAGTGTTTATTTCATATTCTATAGTGAAGAAGGATGAAGCATTTCTATTCACTGACGGAAAAATAAATGATGAAATCAGAAAACATGCTGAAAACGAAGGTTTTGAAATAAGACCTCTTTCAGAATTTGAAGAAGAACTAGAAGAAATCAGACTTAAAAATGTAGGTTTAGATCCTGAAAAAACTAATATATGGATAAAAGAGAAGCTGAATTTCAATAAAATACTGTACAATCCGGAAATACTTACTGAATTTGAAGCTTTAAGAAATAAAATTCAGATAGAAAATATGAAAAAAGCGCATATAAGAGACGGTGTTGCAGTTATAAAGACACTGAACTATATATATAAAAACATAGATGAAGAGATAACTGAGACGGATATTTCTAGAAAACTGATAGAATACAGATCAGAATGTGAAGAATTTATAGAGCCGAGCTTCGACACTATAGCGGCCTACAAGGACCATGGAGCGATGATGCACTACTGCGCAGACAAAGACTCGGAATACACATTAGAAAGGGACGGTCTTCTTCTAATCGACTCAGGAGGCCATTATTTGACAGGAACTACCGACATAACGAGAACTTTCACTCTCGGCAATCCTACAAAACTTCAGATAAGAGACTATACTCTGGCTCTTAAAGGAATGATAAATTTAAGCAGAATGAAATTTCTCGAAGGAACTTCAGGCGCAACACTCGACATAACGGCGAGAGAGTTTCTCTGGAGAGAAGGAAGAGACTATAAATGCGGAACGGGCCATGGCGTTGGATATCTTTTAAGCGTTCATCTCGGAAACCAGAGAATTTCACCGGCAGCAAAGAATGTTCTTTTTAAACCTGGAATGGTAGTGACGAATGAACCTGGAGTCTACAGACCTGGAGAATATGGAATAAGAATAGAAAATATGCTTCTCGTAAGAGAATCCAGTATTTCTGAAGACGATGATTTCTTAGAGTTTGAAACGCTTACTTTATGTCCTTTTGACAAAAGACTTATAGATTTTTCTTTAATAACTGAAAGGGAAGCCAATTTCTTAAGAGATTATCATGGAAAGATGAGAGAAAGACTGTCAAAATATCTGACTGAAGAAGAGAGAGAATTAATCTGGTATATATAGAAATCAAATATATGAAAAATAAAGCCTCGGGAAAATAGACATCCCGAGGCTTTTAAATTTATATGGAAATTCAGTTTTGAAATCTATCTGTTTTTCTTTCTATGCGCTTTATACCAGCCTACAGTAGCTGCTCCTATTGCGCCGTTATACTGAGAAAGAGGATGAGTTTTAACCTCTCTTCCAAGTTTTTCACTGATCATTTTTGCAAGTTCGTTACTTTGTGCAAGTCCGCCAGTGAACATTATATCCGGTTCAATTCCTACTCTTCCTGCGAGAGTCGCTATTTTTCCAGATATAGAGCTTAATATACCGGCTGCCACTTCTTCTTTAGGTGTTCCTGAAGCCAGCATGCTTATAACTTCAGATTCAGCGAAAACTGTGCACATGCTGTTTATCTTTGCAGGTTCAACATCTCCTGTAAGACTGTCTATGTCTTCAAGTTCCGCTCCCAGAAGATTCATCATCACCTGAAGGAATCTTCCAGTTCCGGCAGCGCATTTATCATTCATTATAAAATCGACAATATTTCCGGAATTATCCACTTTTATTACTTTACTGTCCTGACCGCCTATATCGAGTATAGTTCTCGTGTCTTCCGAAAGGAAGAAAGCTCCCTTTCCGTGACAAGTAATTTCAGTCAGAGATTCATCAGCAAAATCAGCAGAAACTCTTCCGTATCCTGTAGCTACAATATAGACATCATCCCTGTTAAGATTGTGTCTTTTGAAAAACTCATCTTTTATATAAGTGCTCGCTTTTTTAGGACTCCATCCTGTAGGTATCAGAATTTTATCGACGATTTCCTCTGTATTTCCGTCGTAAAGGATTCCTTTAGTTGCTGTAGAACCGGAATCTATACCCATTGAATATAACAACAAAATCACATCCTATTTTATTATAACATTTCAAGGAATGCTGATATACGAGTCTTAAGCTGTCCTACGTCTGATTGAGAATAGTCAGTTTCAAGACTCATGAAAGGCGTATCGTTAACTTCGTTAACAGCGTCTTTAAGAGAATAAGATTCTATAGCGTAAGTGTGGCATGCCTGCAGAACCATCTCTATAACTCCGTCTATCTTATATTCTTTTATAAGATTCTGAATAAGTTCGAATCTTCTGTCGTTTGGAGTCATTATAGAACAAGGAATTTTCAGATATTTTTCTGTAAGGGCATCCATAGGATCTTTATCTTCATCTACAAGATCTTCTATAGCTTTAAGTCCTGTACAGTTTTCGAAGCAAACAACAGTTCCTCCGTTTTCTTCGATAAGCTTAACTATTTTAGTTGTAGCTCCGGCCATTGGACATCCTGTTATAAGTATTCTAGGCTTGTCTTCTGAAACAGGTCTTGCTCCAGCTTCATATTCTTCAAGAGTTTTCTCTTTAAGTTCATTAAGTGAATCCACAATTTCCTGAGATGTGAATTTAAAAGTAGCCCCATAAAGAACTCCTAGAAGTTCCTGTCCAGTAAATGGAGGCGGAACAAGTTTTCCAAGTTCATAAAGCCCTTTAAGAGCTCTTCTTTCATCATTTCTTTCCTTGATTCCTCTTTTTATATCTTCTTCAGTTATTTCTATATCGAACTCGTCTTCAAGTCTTTCTTTAAGTCTGTACATTTCACTTTTCCACAGATTATATGCTTCTTCAGTATCCTGAGTCTGTGGAAGCTGCATAATATGAACAGGTTTTATTTTATTCATAAGTTCGTACATTTTCTTTTTACCGTCACAAGTAGTTTCTGCAAGAACAAGGTCTGAGAAATAGAAGTACGGACAAGTGTCTTCAAGCGCATATCCGTAGCTCGCTTTTATAAGCGGACAAAGGTTACGCGGAAGATGTTTTTCAGCCGCTTCTATAGATTCATCCCCCATAGCGCAAAGTCCAACTGGAACAGCATTAGCCGCTTTTATAAGTTCAATAGGACTGTAAGTGCAGTAAGTACCTACAACATTTTTTCCTGATTCTTTAAGTTCCTTCATTTTTATAAAGTTATTCTGTTTAGCTTCGTCAAAATCTTTAAAAGCCTTTGGTAAATCATAAGCCATTTTATCACCTCATAATAAAACTTTCTATTTTTTTATTTTAACCCTATACTTATATTATAGATAATAAAAAGATGTA
>JAEZUY010000036.1 GCA_023420895.1 Bacillota bacterium
AAAATGCGTAATACGGTAAAAAACCGTTGACATAACCTACCTTTTAAATTAAGAACTGGCCGTTTTCAGCAGCTGAAACCCCTTAATAATTTCAGCGCTGGAGACGGCCTTATATTTTTTATGAGATGAGATTATGCAGAAAAATCCGTCAGATGTTATAATAGAGAATACACAATAAAAGAATAAATTAGAAAAGAGGAATTCAATTGAGGAAAATGTTCAGATATATCTGGGCCGCAGTTCTTTCATTTTTGATGATTTTGGGATCGATTGGATGCATTCCGGAAAATGCAGAATCAGCATTTGAAGGGATGATGAACGGTTCCGGAGAAAGTACAGTTCAGTCTTCGAACAGTCCAGATTCGGGAGAAGACGGTTCATCTTTTAAAGTTGCAGATAATGGCAGCAAGAAGAACAAGAGTACAAAGAAAAGCAAAAAGAGCAGCAAAAAGAAGAGTTCAAATAAGAGTACGAAAAAAAACGGAAAGAAGAAGAAAAAAAGTTCTAAAAACACAAAGAAAACAGAAAGCACAAAAAATAAGAGCAAAAAGAATTCTAAAACGAAAGTTAAAAAGAACGGAACTTATACTTCTAAAAAAGATGTAGCAGCTTATATAGAAGAATATGGAGAGCTTCCTGATAATTATATAACTAAATCAGAGGCTAAGAAGAAAGGATGGAACTCTAAAGAAGGAAATCTCGATGAAGTTGCAAAAGGAAAGAGCATAGGCGGAGATAGATTCGGGAACTTTGAAAAACAGCTTCCGGATAAAAAAGGAAGAAAATGGACTGAAGCGGATATAGATTACAATGGGGGACACAGAAATGCCAAAAGAATAGTGTTTTCCAATGACGGATACATCTACTATACAGATGATCATTACAATACATTCGAACTTTTAAAGAAAGGCGGGGACTAGAGGAAGATGAAGACTATAAGAATAAATACCGGTGAACTCAATAGTATGGATAAAATACACAGTTATCTTAAAAAAGAGATGGATTTTCCGGACTATTATGGAAACAATCTCGATGCTCTTTACGATATGCTGACAGAAACTTGTGAAGAATACGATATAGTTTTTGAAAAGTCTTATGATGAAGACGCCCTTTCTCTTAAATATTTTGAAGTTCTGCTTTCAGTTTTTGAAGCCGCACAGGAAGAAAATGAAGGAATAAGAATAACTGTAGTTCAGTAATCTGAGGTTCATTGAGAACCTCATTTTAAAGAAAAAAGTTTAAAAGGCTGTAAACTGCTATATATATAATATATGAGGTTATTAAATTATCGGATTAAATTAAGTTTACAGAGAGGATGAAAAAAATTGATAAAGCATATTGTAATGTGGAATTTCATAGACGGCGCAAAAGGAAAGATGAAAGAAGACAATATTGAGCAGGCAATTGAAATGATGGAAGGCATGAGAACAAAGGTGGATTCAATCATAAATCTTGAGTTCGGAACAAATATAGAAGAGCTTACAGGAACCCACGATTTAGTTCTTTATGCAGAGTTTCAGGACGCAGAAGGACTTATGTCCTATCAGGAACATCCTGAGCATGTGAAAATAATAGAATTTCTAAAAGAAGTTGCAGAAGACAGAGCCTGTGTAGACTATGAATTCTAAAAAATAAATATGAGATTAATATAGAAACTGGAGACTTGAGATGAATTTTGAAGTCTCCAGTTTTTGTTTTAATACGAATTTTAAAGCTGAATTTATAATATAAAATATTTACTTTCTTTAATCATTAAATTACTTTAGCTATTCATTCTGTTTCAGAGTCTCGAGAAAAGAAGGGTTCTGCATAAACGGTCTTGCAAATCCGAACAGACTGACAGAACTGTTTTCATATACAGGTTTAATATCATCCATATCGCGCAGTCCGCCAGTGAGAATCACCGGAATATCTATTTTTTCTGAAAGTTTCATTGCGGCATCTTTAAAATATGCTCTGTCTTTTTCTTCAAAGCTTCTCCAGTTTCTTCCGCTTATTTCAATACATTCGATTCCTGTTTCAGCTAATACTGGAGCCATTTCTAGAAAGTCTTCCTCTGTAAGCCCATTCTCATCTCCGTCAGTTGAATCTATTTTAACCCATATAGGGAAATCATCACCCGCAGTTTCTTTCACTGCTATGCAGATTTCTTCTGTAAGGCGTATTCTGTTTCTTGGACTTCCGCCGTAATTATCAGTTCTCTTATTAAAGACTGGAGTTAGAAACTGTGAAAGCAGATATCCGTGCGCACTGTGTATCTGAACAGCGTCAAATCCTGCCTTTTTGCCTCTTAGAGCAGCATCGCAAAAAAGCTTTTTCACAGACTCAATATCTTGTCCGGTCATCTCCTTAGGAATGATTCCTGAAGAAGGATGTTCAACTGCAGAAGGACCGAGCACTTTCGCTTTTTCAGGAAAACCCTGGCTGCTAGAAGAACCGTGAACTATCTGAAGCACAATTCTGCCGCCTAAATCGTGAATAGAATCAGTTATCTTTCTATATTCAGGTATAAATTCATCGCTGTATATTCCGAGCTGATTTTTTGCCGGCTGCTCATAATCTGAAATGAAAGTATAGCTTGTGATGATGACACCGACACCGTTTTTTGCTAATTCTTCATACATATTCTTTATCTCTTCCGTAGGAAATCCTCTGTCATCAGCCTTTCCTTCATAAGTTGCAGATCTTATGAAATGATTTCGAGATTTAATACTTCCTATTTTTACCGGTTTGAATAAATCCATATTATCACTGCTCCTAAAATATATCATTTTAATTTTATATCTTCTTAAATATATACCCGTATATCTTCTTAAATATTGGAAATGAAAGGTTAGGCAGAAAATCTTTAAAAACATATGGAAACAGCTAAAAAAACTGTTGACATAAAGCCATATTTATAATAAACTGATATAACGTCCCTTTTTTCTGAGGGGACTATCTCATTAGAAGTACATTAATTCATTTTCAAAATTCAGAGCATATTATGATTCAGGAGGGATAATCTTGAAAGACAGAAAATGTTCACTTTGCGGTAGAGAATACGACGGTACAATGGCATTTATTCAGGGAGATACAGGAAACAATGTATGTATAAGCTGTATAGAAGCCATTGCAGATATGATGAATCTTAGCAGCAGATCAGATGAAGAAATCAGAATTACGAAAAAAGAAGTTATAGACGGCGAAGAGCTGAAAAGTAGGTTAGGAAATTATTTTGAAGAATTCGCTGATGAGTTAGAATTCGCTGATGAGTTAGAATTCACAGATGTAGAAGAATTCGGTGAGGGAGAAGATCCTCTGGAACCGGATCCAATATTCGAAAAAATCAAACCATCTGAAATGAAAGAATATCTTGATCAATATGTAGCAGGTCAGGACAGCGCTAAGAAAGTTTTATCAGTAGCAGTTTACAATCATATTAAAAGAATCAACAGAAGAAATGAAACAGCGGAAATAGGAAAGAACAATATACTGCTGGCAGGACCGACGGGATGCGGAAAGACTTATCTGATAGAAAATATGGCAGAAAAGGCAGGACTTCCGTTTATATCGTTCGACTGTTCGCAGCTGACAACAGCAGGATACAAGGGAGGAGATGCCTCAGAAATAATAGAAGAACTCTATTATAAAGCGGGAAGCAAAAGAAGTCTGGCGGAAAAAGGAATAGTGCTGCTGGACGAAATAGATAAAATAAGAACGGAAAGAACGAGTGAACCGACTATAGGTACAAAAAAGGTTCAGCAGGAACTTCTCAAAATGATAGAAGGAACAGTACAGAAAATAAGAATAGATCAGGGACTAGGTTCTCCGAAGACAGTTAGAATAAATACAAAAAATATACTGTTCATATGTGCTGGGGCTTTCGTAGGACTCGACAGAATAGTAGCAAAGAGAATCGGAAAAAATGAAGACAGAAAAAATGTAATAGGATTCAACAGAGAAACAGTTAAGAAAAAGAAAAACAAAGTAACTATAGAAAATATTGAAACTGAAGATCTTATAAGATATGGAATAATACCGGAGCTTGCAGGAAGAATTCAGACATATGCGGTTCTGAAAGAACTGAGAAAAGAAGATCTGGTAGATATAATGAAGAACAAGAGAAATACACCGATAGAACATTACAAAGAGCTTCTGGCAGAAGACGGAATAGAACTTATAATAGAAGACAAAGAACTGGAAAATATAGCAGAAGAAGCCATAAAAAGCAGAACAGGCGCCAGAGGAATAAGAAGAATAATAGAGAAAAAACTCCTGGATTATATGTACAGACTGCCGGATGAAGAAGACGTGGA
>JAEZUY010000003.1 GCA_023420895.1 Bacillota bacterium
TAGAATAGTCCAACTATTTCTCCTGATGGAAGAACGTCCATTCTTGTAGCTGCTGGAACTTTTGGAAGTCCTGGCATTCTCATTATATCTCCTGTAAGTGCTACTATGAATCCTGCTCCTGCTGCAAGTTCTAGTGATCTTATAGTTAGAGTGAATCCTTCTGGTGCTCCTACTAGTGTTGGATCATCTGAGAATGAGTACTGAGTTTTAGCCATACAGATTGGAAGTTTGTCTAGTCCTAGTTCTTCAAGCTCTGCTATTTGTTTCTTACATGCTTTTGTGAAGTTAACTTCTCCTGCTCTGTATATTTCTTTTGCTATTGTTGTTATTTTGTCTTCGATTGAGTCTTCTACATCGTAAAGTACTTTGAAGTCTGATTTTTTGTTTTCACATACTTCTACTACTTTCTCTGCTAGTTCAACTCCTCCGTCTCCACCTTCTGCGAACACTTTAGATACTGCAACTTCTGCTCCGCTTGCTTTAACTTTTTCAAATACAAGGTCAAGTTCTTTTTGTGTATCTGTTGGGAACGCATTTATTGCTACTACTGATGGAACTCCGAATTTTGCTACGTTTTCGATATGTCTTTCAAGGTTTGCAAGTCCTGCTTCCAGTGCTTCCATGTTTTCTTCGCCTAGATCAGTTTTTGCAACTCCTCCGTGCATCTTAAGCGCTCTTACTGTTGCAACTATTACTGCACAGTCTGGCTCTAGTCCTGCATATCTGCATTTTATATCGAAGAATTTCTCTGCTCCAAGGTCAGCTCCGAATCCTCCCTCAGTTACTGCATAGTCTCCTGTTTTAAGAGCTAGTTTTGTTGCAAGTACTGAGTTACATCCGTGTGCTATGTTTGCGAATGGTCCACCGTGGATGAATGCTGGTGTGTTTTCTAATGTCTGTACTAGGTTCGGTTTTATTGCATCTTTAAGAAGTAGTGTAAGTGCTCCTTGTGCTTGAAGCTGGCTGGCTCTTACTGCTTTTCCTTCTACGTCGTATGCTACAACCATGTTTCCTATTCTTTCTCTTAGGTCATCCAGGTCGTTTGCTAGACAAAGTATTGCCATTATTTCTGATGCAACTGTTATGTCGAATCCGTCTTGTCTTGGTACACCCTGAGCTTTTCCGCCTAGTCCTACAACTATGTTTCTTAAAGCTCTGTCGTTCATGTCTACTACTCTTTTCCAAGCTATTCTTCTAACGTCTATGTTTAGCTCGTTTCCGTGGTGTAGGTGGTTGTCAAGCATTGCTGCTAGTAAGCTGTGTGCTGATGTTATTGCGTGGAAGTCTCCTGTGAAGTGCAGGTTTATATCTTCCATAGGTACAACTTGTGCATATCCTCCACCAGCTGCTCCACCTTTAACTCCGAAGCTTGGTCCTAGTGATGGCTCTCTTAATGCTGTTATTGTTTTCTTTCCTATTTTGTTCAGTCCCATTGAAAGACCTATGTTAGTAGTTGTTTTTCCTTCTCCTGCTGGAGTTGGGTTTATTGCTGTAACAAGTACTAGTTTTCCGTCTTCTTTTCCTTCAAGACTGTTTAGTAAATCCATTGATACTTTTGCTTTGTATTTTCCGTATAGTTCTAAGTTGTCTTCTGAAATTCCTATTTGTTCTGCAACTTCTACTATTGGTTTCATTGTAGCTTCCTGAGCTATTTGAATATCTGTTTTCATTAATTTACCTCCAAATTTAGGTTCTAGTATTTTAAAAAATCCCCTTACTTATTAATAAATAAGGGGATATTTTATTATTAATTAGTCCATTAAGTGAGTTTCTAGTATTTGCTCTCTTCTGAATCCTTCTAATCCTAGGTAGTATTCTAGAGAGTTGATTACGTATGCAAGTTTTATTGGTCCAACTAGTTCTGAACCTGTAACTGTTATACCGTATCTCTTAGCTTCTTGTTTAACTAATTCGAATACTCTGTATACTGGTGTGTTTTCACAGTCAAACATGTTAACTGAAACAACAACTCCGTCTCTTTCAGGGAATTTGATTCCAACTGCTCTTGTAGTTGAGAATCCGCCTGATGGTCCTCTTACTGCTTTAGCTATTTGTTTAGCTTTAGCAACGTCTTCTGTATCTAGGAATACGTTGTAAGCTGTAAGTCCTTCAGCTTCTGCTGAACATATAGTTGCTCCAGCTGTATCTGAAAGAAGTCCGTCTTTTGAAAGATCTGGTTTTCTTGATTCGTATTCGTCTTTTCTTGATTCATCATCTTTGATTTCTTTAAGAAGATCTCTAAGTCCTTCGTATTGTCCTTTTCTTATGAACGCAAGTGCTTTTCTTTCTTCTGTTGATGCATTGTCTGCAGCATAGAATATAGGCACTCCAGTTTTTTCGTGAAGTTCTTTACCTATTTCATCCGCTAATTCAACACACTCTTCAACTGTAGTGTTTTTGAATGGGAATAGAGGTATAGTATCTTGTGCTCCTATTCTTGGGTGAGTTCCACTTTGCTCTCTCATGTCTATAAGTTCTATTGACTTAGAAGCCATGTTTATAAGAGCTTCTTTTAGTGGAGCTGGTTCTCCTATCATAGTAACAACTGTTCTGTTGAAGTCAGCTTCTGGCTCATAGCTTACAAGCTTAACTCCATCAACTTTTCTTACCTCTTCTACTACTGCTTCGATAACATCTTCTCTTCTACCGTCACTAAAGTTAGGAACGGCAAGGATGTACTTTTTACCTTCTGACATTTAACAAAACTCCTCTCGTGTAATCTTATTTCTGTCACCCTCATTATAGCACATACCTGGCTTTATATAAAGGGGTAACCATTAAGTATACAATCTGATTATCAGTTTATAGTATGAAATTTTTGTATACAATAGATATAATCTATATAATTTCAATCAGATATCAGTTTTATTTTCTATATTTTACCATTTATGACAATTAGATACCAATTCTATTTATCTATCATTTCTATAGCGCTAACCGGACAGATCTTAGCACATAGAGAACATCCTACACAAATATCTCTATCCACTTCATGCGGTTCTTCTCTATATCCTTCAATCGCTATAACTGGACATTTCTGTGCACAAAGTGTACATCCGATACATTTGTCTTTATCTATTTCAGCGACAATGTTCTTTCTTATTTCTATTTCTGAACCTATTGCCTTTGTAGGACATTTCTGCGCACATATTGTACAGTTAGTACATTTGTCATAATTTATATGTGCAAGGTTGTCGTCGAACTCCATTGCCCAGAATGGACATGCTCTAACACACATCTGACAAGAGGTACATCCAACTTTACATACCTCTCTTACGTCTTTACCTTTGTCCTTATTGCTGCAGTCTACTATTATATTCTGCTCATAAGGTATCATTTCTATAATATTTCTTGGACATACTTTAACACAAAGTGTACATCCTCTACATTTTTCTCTGTCTACAACTGCAATTCCATCTACTATGCTTATTGCTTCAAATGGACATTCCTGAACACACGACCCATATCCCAGACATCCGTATGAACAGTCTTTGCTGTCCACGTCCTTCATAAGCTCATGAGCGCCGAGACAGTCATCCACTTTAAGTTCTGTTTTTTCAGTGACATTGCTTGTGCACCCGTTACACAGAACTCTTGCCACCATTTTTTTCTTAGCCTTTTTAGCCATTTTAAAAACCCCCTAAGTTTTCCTCTTAATCTTAATTTCCTCTTAATTAAGATTCTATTTAGCCCTTTTATTAAGTACTGAGGTGCCACCTCATTGATAATCCTTATCATCGGTATAATTCCGTGAGTATAAAGGTATACTCTTATTATACCCGTAATAAAAGATTTTATCCACTTTTTTAGGGTTATTGTACTCTTCTATATGCCTTAATTTTGATAAAAGTCAGATTTTAAACCATTACAATATTGTTATCTGCTATATTCCTTAAGCTATTTAAGAATTAAAAAAAGACGAAGTTTTTCACTCCGTCTTTTAAATCTGTATATTTTAAATTTTTTAGTCCTGTCAAACAATATCTTAGTGTTTAAAATGTCTCATCCCTGTAAGGACCATCTTCATTCCATATTCATCAGCTTTTTTAATTGAGTCTTCGTCATTCTTGGATCCTCCCGGCTGAATGACTGCTTTGATTCCATTTTTATTTGCAAACTCTATACAGTCTGAGAATGGGAAAAAGCCGTCTGAAGCAAGGACCGCTCCGTCAAGATTTTCTCCGAAGATTTCTTTAACCTGTTTTACTGCATTTTCAAGGGCCCATACTCTGCTGACCTGTCCCTGTCCTATTCCCATCGTTGTTCCATTTTTTGCAAGCACTATTGCATTCGATTTTGCATTTTTTACAGCTTTCCATGCAAATTTCAGATTTTTCATCTCTTCTTCTGAAGGCGCTTTCTCTGTTGCAACTTTAATATCTTCACTGAACATTTCTCTGTCAGCATTCTGAACAAGCATTCCTCCAGATATAAACTTCCTAATATCTTTATCCGCTTTTCCATATCCTTCATATTTTATAACTCTGAGATTCTTCTTTTTGCTGAATTCTTCAAGCGCAGCTTCTGTAAATGAAGGAGCTATTACGATTTCAAGAAAAGTCTTGTTCATCTCTTCAGCAAGTTCCTCATCTATCTCTCTATTTACTATCACTATTCCCCCGAATATAGACTGAGGATCCGCATCATGAGCATTTACATATGCGCTCTTTATATCATCAGCCGTAGATATTCCGCATGGACTTCCGTGCTTTATCGCCACTGCTGAAGGTTTTTCAAAATCTTCTATTATATTTACAGCTTCATTGAAATCTCCTAAATTATTATAAGATAACTCTTTTCCCTGATACTGCTTCATTGCTCCTATTCCGCTTTGTCCTGTCATAGACTCTTTATACAGTACAGCTTTCTGATGAGGATTTTCTCCATATCTCAAAGTATATTCCTTTTCGTATGAAATAATCACTTCTTCCGGGAACTCATCTCCGTCTATTTCACTGAAAAATCCTGATATCATTGAATCGTATTTTGCTGTATGGGAAAAGGCTCTTTTTGCAAGATATCTCCTTGTTTCATAGCTCGTTTCTCCGTTCTTTTTAAGCTCTTCAAGTACTCTTTCATAATCTTCTGAATTTACAACTATATTCACATATTTGAAATTTTTAGCAGCGGCTCTCACCATCGACGGTCCGCCTATATCTATCTGCTCTATCTTGTCTTCTATTCCCAAGTCCGGGTTCAGATATGCTTCTTTAAAAGGATAGAGATTAGCTACTACCATGTCTATAGTCTCTATCTCATGCTCTTTCAAAGTATCCATATCTTCTTTTAAATCTCTTCTGGAAAGAATTCCTCCATGAATTTTAGGATGCAGAGTCTTTACCCTTCCATCCAGTATTTCAGGAAAATCTGTTATTTCAGAAACCTCTGTAGAACTAACTCCGTTTTCAACTAAAATCCTATGAGTATTTCCTGTGGATATTATATCCCATCCGAGATTTTCAAGTTCTTTCGCAAATTCAACTATTCCCGTTTTGTCTGACACAGATATAAGTGCTCTCACAAAATCATCCCTTTCAATTTTTTATATATAAATTTTCTATTTTTCTGCCAGTTTCTTTATTTTATCTTCAGTAAGTCTGTATATAGTCCACTCATCGAGCGGTTCAGCACCTAATGACTTATAGAATTTTATGCTGGGCTCATTCCAGTCCAGACATACCCAGTCCATTCTTCCGCAGTCTCTTTCTAAAGCTATTTCTGCAAGTCTCTTAAGAAACTTCTTTCCAAACCCTCTACCTCTGAATTCAGGCTTTATAAATATATCCTCTAAGTATAGACCGGTTTTCCCGACAAAAGTTGAAAAGTTATGAAAGAAAAGCGCAAAGCCTACCGTCTCTCCCTCATACTCTCCTAATAAAACTTCAGCACATTTTTTATCGAATATCCATTCTTCAATTCTCTCTTCAGTAGCTTCAACTTCATCTAGCATATTTTCATATTCAGCAATTCCTTTTATAAGACTCAGTATGAGAGCCGAATCGCTTTTTTCTGCTTTTCTTATCTTCACTCTTCTCACTCCGTTTCATAATATATATTAGCATATTTAGACATAAAAAATTGCGCATATTCATCAATATATGCGCAACTTATATTATTCAGCTCTTTCTAATTTTCTTTTTTCTATGGCTCTTGAACTTTCTTCAGGTTTTATAGTCTTTATTCTGAATATAAAATAGTAGTATTTAAAAATTATAAGCCCAATTATGACTGCCCTTCCATATATATTATTCATCTTTACAAAAGCAATTATAAGCATGGAACTTGCAAATAAAAGAATACTCACTTTCGTCTTAAGAGTCATTGCTCTATCCTGGTCAAAATCTTTCATGTACTTCTTATAAACTTTTGTTGAATGGTACCAGTTTTCTGCTCTTTCAGATGATCTTGCAAAAAAGAATGAAGCCAGAAGCAAGAAAGGAACAGTAGGAAGTACCGGAAGAGCCGCTCCTGCTGCTGCAAGTCCTACGAAAAGAACACCCACTATAAAATTAATGTATTTCATTCTTTTTATCAGCCTCTCTGTTTAAAATTCTGTATATTTATATATTACCACTATGCACACTGTATTTAACATTAGGATTCCAATAATTAAATATCTGCTTTAGCACACAAAACTTTAAATTTCTAAGAGTCTTCAAGCTTTTCTTATAGGATGTATTATGATTTCATCTTTGATACTTTTTTTATCTATATATGCATCAACATTATAAACTTCTTTAATCAGTTTTTCGTCGAGTATATTGAACGGACGGCCTTCTCCTACTACTTTTCCTTTCTTCATAACTATAATTTTATCACTGTATTTTGCGGCTTGACTGAGTTCATGAAGAACCATTATTACAGTGATTTTAAGTTCTCTGTTCAGTTTTCTTAAAAGTTCCATAATTTCTAATTGATGGCTTATATCCAGATATGTAGTAGGTTCATCAAGAAGAAGAACTCTCGGCTCCTGAGCTAAAGACATTGCAAGCCAGACCCTTTGTCTTTCTCCGCCTGAAAGTTCTAAAATACTCGAATCTTTCATGTTTTTCACTCCAGTTTCTTCCAGAGCCAAGTTTATTATCTCTTCGTCTTTTTCTGATTTCTTTTCATACCATTTTTTATGCGGAACTCTTCCGTAGCTTACAAGATCTTCTACTGTTATATCTTCTGGATTTCTATTATACTGCGAAAGAACTGACATCTTCCTTGCTATTTTTTTTGCGCTTATTTCATCCATATCTTCCCCTTGAAGATATACTTTTCCGCCTGATTTCTTTAAAAATCCTGATATAGTCTTAAGAACAGTAGACTTTCCGCATCCATTAGGTCCTATTATAGAAACCATTTCTCCTTCTTTCACTTTGAACGAAAAATTTTCAAGAATAACTTTAGAATCATATGAAACTTTTATATTTTTTACTTCTATCATTATATATTGCTCCTTCTTAAAAGATATAGAAAAAACGGCCCTCCCACTATCGACATAAGAATTCCCACAGGAATCTCCATTCCGCTGAATGCCGCTCTTGTAAAAGTGTCTGAACCTAAAATTAAGATTCCCCCAAGCAGTACTGAAGACGGCAGCAGATATTTATAATCCGACCCTACTATCAGTCTGCATATATGAGGCACTATAAGTCCTGCAAATGAAATTATTCCCACATAAGCGGTCGATATTGATGACAGAGCAACTGCTATCATAGATATCATAATTCTATTTCTATTAGGCTCAATTCCCAGTCCTAAAGCAGTTTCATCTCCTAAAAGCAGTATATTGCAGTTTTCTGCCGCTAAAAAGGCTAAAATTATGCATACAAGTGAAATGACAGCAAGAATTACTATGTCATTCCATCCTTTACTGCTTATAGAACCGTTGGTCCACAGCATTAAGCTGGGAAGTTTTTCCGTATTCAAAAGTCCTATGCCATTTGTAATTCCTCCAAAAATCCCGTTTACTGCTATTCCTGAAAGTATTATTCTAAGCGGTCTGATTCCATTCTTCCATGCAAAAGTATATACAAGAATAAACGCCGCTATTCCCCCTATAAATGCGAAAACAGGCAGCAGACTCATAAACTGCGGAAATATAAACATTGTTGAAATTGCTGCAAGACTCGCTCCTGAAGAAACCCCTATTATACTTGGATCTGCCAAAGGATTTCTCATTACTGACTGAAGAAGCGCACCGGATACAGCCAGATTTACTCCTGTTATAAGAGCAACTGCAATTCTAGGGATTCTGACAGTCATCAATATTTTTCTATAACCTGAATTTTCTCCTTTTATGAAAGCTTCATAAAGCTTTCTATAACCGTCACCTGTACTTCCAGTATTTAAAGACATTAAAATAATCAATAACAGTATTAAAAATAATACAAATATGGCTATCTTCTTTTTTTTATTTTTCATATCTTTTTTCATTCCATTCTTTATCTGTTTTTAATCCTAACTTTTCCATCTTGATTTAATATTAACTATAGTTCCTGCTGCTATAAGAAATATTCCTGATGTTAAGAAAGGATTCTTCTTTATTATATTTACATTTTCAGAATTATAATATTCTTCTTTTCTAAATTCTTCAGCTTTAACGTCTTCATTATGACTATCACTGTCACTGTATTCTTCGGAAATATAATTTTTTATCGGACTCAAAGCTGATTTATCTATATTGCTGTTTTCTCTCGAACTTCTAAGTATATTCACTTCCTGAACATCTTCAAAAACATAAATATTGTCTAAAAATGTATCAGCATTTTCGAATTCTGCATATACGTTTTTAGGAACAGAGAATTTGAAAAATACTTTCTCATTTTCTTCTCTTTCACCTTCGAAATCCATTCCATTCACCTCTATTTTCATACTGGAAGCAGCATTTATAGATTCTATTCTTATGACTGAAGTGTCACCAGAATCGTCTATTATAAATTCTCTTTCTTCACTCGAAGACAATGCACTGCCTGACAGAGTCAGAAAAATTATAATAGCAATCAAAACTTCTTTTAACATAATCTTTCTCCATTCTTTTAATTTATATCATCAGTCCATTTCAGACGTTACTATGAGCCTTTTATCTCCTTTATCTGTACAAGTTACTATTGTCATAAGCTTTCTGTCTCCGACATCATTAAGCACTTCCACATTATCAGGATTTACTGCGCTCATATTTTTTACATAATAAGAATATTCATCCTCTGCTGTTATTATTTTTATTAAATCGCCTTTTTTAAGACGATGGACATTATTCAAAACTTCGTTGTAAATATTGCTGTTGTGTCCTGCTATGCAAAAATTTCCCGGTTCACCAGGCATTCTCGTATGTTTAAAATGTCCTATATTATATTTCAGGTTTTCTTCACTAGTTCCCTGTGTAATAACGGATCTGAGATCTATTGAAGGAATTTCAATTATTGCTATTTCTTCTCCCTCTTTGTTCAGATTTATAAGTTTTCTCTGAACTTCAGGTTCCTCTTTATATAGTGATATATGTTCTTCAAATTTTTTAAGTTTTTCTGCTTCAGCTCTTTTCATATGCGTTCTGAATCCTAATGATACAAGCATCAGAATTACTCCTGTGAATATTATTAAATTTGAAATTTTTCTAACCATCAGTATTTTCCTTTCGTTTTCAGAAGTATAAGAAAGACCGGCGCTCCCAGAATAGCCATTATTATTCCAACTGGAAATTCAAGCGGACTGAAAAACGTTCTTCCTCCCATATCTGCAACTACTAAAAGACCTCCTCCTAAAATTATACTCAGAGGCATAAGATATCTGTAATTCATTCCCACTATGAATCTACAGGCGTGAGGTACAAGAAGCCCTACAAAACTTATTACTCCTGCAGCCGCAGTACTGACTCCGACTAAATAAACTGCAACTATTCCTAAAATAATTCTCATTCTGTCAGTATTAACACCTAAACTTTTAGCTGTCTCGTCTCCAAGCATCAGTATATTTGACGGCTTTATGCATAAAAGAGCCAGTATAATTCCTATCGTTCCATAAACCGCCGCTATTTTCGCATCTTCCCATCCTTTGTAGGCTACACTTCCGCTCAGCCACTGCATAGCTCCCTGAACTTTTCTTCCGTTTATAAAAGTGAGCAGAGACGTTCCGCCCATGAATATTGCATTAACAGCTATCCCTGAAAGAATTACTCTTGTTGTATCAAGACCTCTTTTCCATGAAAGCATAAAGAGAACAATGCATGCTGTCATTGCTCCTAAAAAAGCAAATAACGGTGTGAATTCAGCCAGACTTGGAAAATAAAATATTATTATTACCGCAAATAAGCTTGCTCCTGCAGAAATTCCCGTTATTCCGGGATCTCCCAGAGGATTTTTAATTATAACCTGGAGCATTGCGCCTGCAGCAGAAAGCATTGCTCCTACAAATAAAGCTACAATAGTTCTTGGTATCCTCATCTGAAGAACTATTGTCGAATTTATGCTAGTTTCTGAATGATTTTTTAATGCCTGTAATACTTCTTTAAAACTTAAGTCAGCTCCGCCAAATCCTGCAGAAATGAAAAATGCAAATGCAACTGCTATAGCGGAAACTGCTATTATTCCAATATTTTTTTTACTCATTTCCATATAGCAGATCTCTCATATATATTAAAGATTCATCGGCTCTCAAATTTCCTGTAACATTAAAAATCCTATCATCCAGATCGTACACTTTTCCTTCTTTCACTGCAGTGAACTGTTTCCATTGAGGATTTTCTGCAAACTCCTTTTCAACTTGCGCTTTAGCCTCATCTATATATCCATGATACATTCTTAAAATTATATCCGGATCTTCTTTCAGCGCTACCTCCATGGAAAAAGGCACATATTCTCCTTTTATCTTGGTCTGGTCTGCAATATTTTCACATTTGAGCAGGTTCACAAGACTTCCTGCAAATGAATCTTTTGTCGCAAGCAGAAATGCTCCCGGCGCTCCAAAAAGAATCATAACTTTCTTCGGTTCTTTTCCCTCGATTGAACTTAGAACCTCAGCTTCATTAACTTTCAGTCTTTCTATCAAATCCTGCGCTTCCTTTTCTTTTCCATAATTTTTTCCCACTTCCTCTATAGTAGAGAAAACAGCATTATAAGAAGTCAAATCATAATATTCTGTAGGAATATCCACACTCGAAAGCTTGTCTCCCACTATTTCTTCAAGAGATCCGGAAAGTATATACCTGTCAGGATCCATTTCTACTATTTTCTCAAGATCCGGATTCATAGGAAGTCCTACTTCCGGCAGACTTTCCATTTCTTCAGGAAGATCGTATTGAGTAGATATTCTTCCCACCATAGGAACTTTCAGCTCGTTAAGTATTTCTCCCATAGCTACACTTCCTGCAATTATCCTTTCTTCACCTTTCGGAACAGATGCTTCTGTCTCAGAAGTTGGTCCGCAGCCTGCTGCACTCATTAACATAACTCCAGCTAAAATTGAACTTATTATTTTACTTATTCTTTTCATAGCTATCACCTTTTTCTTCTAATTTCTCCTGAACAGTTTCAGCAGCTTTAAAGCTGCTGAAACTTTATTTATCAGTAATATAGACTGTTGAATAATTACTTTAATCAGCTGTCTGTGCTTTCCGATACTTTTTCTCCTCTGCATTCAGGAACTATTCTGAATGCAACATCTGCCTGCATAGGCACCACATGAAGCGATACTCTTATTTCTGACTCTTCAGAAGGCACATCGAACTTAACAAGAAATTCATTGCCTTCAAGTTTTTCTTCTTCATGTTTAACTTCTTTTCCGTCTATTTCAATCTTTATATCTTTCATCCAGTCAGAACGCAGAAATTTAGTTGTCATATGGTTCCCATCTTTGTCTTTTACTACTGTAGCTTCTGATTCGACATATGTTCCTGCCATTGAAAGTTCCTCCATTTTATCTTTCATACACAGTATAGGGCATTTATATGTTCCATAATCTGCTTCAGATACATTTGAAGATTTTCCTGTCATAGTAAAAATTCCTACTATTACTGCAACTGCAACTGCTATCCCTATAACTATTCTCTTAGCCAAATGAATTCCTCCTTATCTTTAATTTCAATTACTGCACTGTAGCAGCAAGTATGTCATAATATGCCCAATGACTGCTGTCTACATCTGTCGGCGCTTTTATATTTTCATTTATTTTATCTTTATCTATGTTTATATTTTTTACTCTGTTTATTATCTTCACAACTTCAGCTCTGCTGATATTTTTATCCGGCTTAAATGAAGAATCGCTATAACCTTTTATCCAGTTTTCAGCTACAGCCGTCTTTATTTTTGATTCTGCCCAGTGTCCTGCTATATCAGTCATTTCTGAAGCTGAATTACTGTCTTTGTTCATTATATTCACTATCATTGTTACAAACTCAGCTCTTGTAACTGAATCTTCCGGAGCAAACATGCCTTCTCCTTTTCCATTTATATATCCTTTGCTGTAAAGATAAGATACATAATTTGCATACCAGGCTTCTTCTGAGACGTCGTTAAAACTATTTTTATAGTCTTTGTTACTGTCAAAATCTTCAGCTAAAGCGAATGTAAGTATTTTAGCAGCTTCACTTCTAGTCATATTGTTGTCTGGTCTGAAACTTCCATCTGGATATCCGTTAACATAACCGCCGTTTAGATTTTTATCCTTATCTTTTTCTATTTTTATTATTTCTTTATCCACTTTTACTTCTTCATCTTCCTTAACTTCTTCATTTTCCTTAATTTTTTCATCTTCTTTTATTTCTTCATCTTTTGATGGAACCTCAGGTTCTTCAGAAACATCAGAATCTTTCTTTATTTCTACTGCATTATCATAGTCTAAAAATACTCTTGCAGCTTGAGAGCCGTCTGAGTCTCCAGAAATAAAATCCATTGCATCTACATTTATTCTCACACCTATAACGGACTCTCTAGTTTTATCTCTCGACATCTTGAAAACAGACGGAAATTCTTTATCTGTTCCGTCTAATCCCTTATCTGTCATATATTCAACAGTTTCAGCCTGTACAAGACTTGAATTGTCAGTGCTCACTCCATTCGGATAAACTTTTAAATTAACAAGATGACCGTGCATGTTCATAAAGTCAAGTCCTTTAAATGATAAATATATATCAGATTTTCCATTTTCTTCAACTACCTTAGCTTCCGGAATCAATGCTTTCGCTCCCATAGATTCTGCATCTTCATAAGCTTTCATCAGTTTAACGGGAACCTTATATTCTGCAGCTAGAGCCACACTTCCCATAGTCATTAAAGCTGCTGTTAAAGATATTAGTAATTTACTTTTACATATTCTCATTCTATTTAACCTTCTTTCTTATTATTATTCCTAATCCTATTAAAATTGCACTCATGACAGCAATTCTTTCTTTGTTAATTAAAGAACCTGTTTTAGGTAAATTCTCCGGTGCTGAAGAGTCTTCTGAAGAGGATTTCTGAGGTGCTGAACTTGTTCCGCTTCCAGAAGATGGAGAACTGTTCGATGTACTGTTCGATGTATTTTTCGAATCTGCTCCTGTTTTTCCGCTTGAAGGTTTGCTTTCATTTGCATTGCCTTCTGACGAACCGCTTCCGCTGCTCGAAACTTCAGGGGCTTTTCCATTAGATTCAGTTGCGCTGGAATAATCCACTATTATTCTCGCATCCTGTTCACCTTTTCCGTCAGATGCTATTTGAGACATTGCATCAACAAGAACTCTAACTGGAATTTCTGTCTCCTCGGTATCTTCTCTTTCAAATGTGAAAGCTCTAGGAAATTCTGCTTCCTGGTTATCAAGTCCTTTATCTCTGAAATTTTCCGTTACTTGAACTTCCTGAGGACTCTTAGACTGACTAGTTAAATCCGTTTCTTTTGGATAAGTATATAATTTAACTATATGACCATACATATTCATAAAAGAAAGTCCCTTAAAATACAGTGTAAATTTCGGTTTCCCATTCTGAACAACTACTGTAGCTTGAGGCTCTAATGCCTTCGCTCCCATAGATTCTGCATCTTCAACCGCCTTTTTCAGTGTAACAGGAACAGAATAAGTTCCGTCTTCAAGTGCGGCATAAGAACTGTTCCCAAATGCAAAAGATATCATCATCAATGAAGCTGCAGCTGCAGCAATTTTTCTAAATATTCTCTTCATATCAATCATTCTCCTGTCTATTTATTCATCTCTTCAAATACTTTTCTAAATATTTTTCTTGCATTTTTAAAATCTTCCTCATTAGGCTCTCTCGATTTTTCTCCCGCCTCTATCATCTGAGTCAGAATATCAGGAGTAAGTCCAGGCGGAAGTTTTTCCAAATTCATTCCTTTCAGCTTAGAAATAAGATTAGGGTCAACTTTTCCATTACACATGAACTTTGCACATAAAGTGGACGTTTCATCTACAAGCTCTTCCAGATTTTCTTTTGTTCTCTCTCCATGATAAGAATCAGGATCAGCTCCTATCGTTGCAAACATTCCTATTCTCTTGTTTTTTAATGACTCTATGAACTTTCTCATGTTTTTTACAGGATAAGCCTGGTCTATCCAGAACCCTGTTATGATAAAATCATAATTTTCTTCCTCTCCTTCATCGAGTTCTTCAAGTTTTTTAATATCGAGCTCAAAATCTGACACAAGCTCCTCGTAAATTTCTTTTGCAACCCTTTCTGTATTACCTGTTCTGCTAGTATAAACTAATAAAGTTTTCATATAATTTTCTCTCCTTCTTTAATTAAAATTTATGATATTCTTCCATTATCAACACTGTAATTTAAATCAGCTATATTCAATGTGGATTTTCTATGAGATACAATTGCTATCGTTTTCTCTCTCTGAAATTCCTTAAGGGACCTAAGAATAACTCCTTCGTTAAGACTGTCCAGATTACTGGTAGGCTCATCTAAAAGCATCAGCGGAGAGTCGTGAAGAAATGCTCTTGCAAGACCTATTCTCTGTTTTTCTCCGCCTGAAAGTCTGCTTCCCAGCTCTCCAAGTCTTGTATCGTATCCTTCCGGAAGACTTTCTATAAAATCATGAATAGATGCTCTCTTGCAAGCCTCTATAATCTCTTCTTCTGTCGCATCACATTTTGATATCTTTATATTGTCTCTTATAGACTCATCAAAAATTACTGTTTCCTGAGTGACAAGTCCTTCCAGATCTCTTAAATTATCTGTATTTATATTTTTTATATTTACATCTGATATATCTATCCTTCCGTTATCCACATCCCAGAATCTCATCATCAGTTTGAGAAGTGTAGATTTTCCGCATCCGCTCTTCCCTGTAATAGCCACGATTGAATCTTTTTCTATTTTCATATTCACATCTGAAAGCACTTCCTCATAATCATCATAGCTGAAGGAAATATTATTCACTGAAAGTGATTCAAATTCTACATCATGGCCGTCATATACTTCTTCCACAACTGGTTCTTCATCTAGTATTTCTATAACTCTTCTTCCGCATGCAAATGTGAGAAGAAGATTATTCATAAGAGAAGAAAGCGCCACCACGGGACCGAATGAACTCATCATTGATATTGACGGTATTATAACTGCTTCTATACTGTCTCCGCTGTCAGCATAGATCTTCCCGCTTAACAGAAACATAAAAACTGAGAAAAAGATTATTGCGGCATTAGTGTAGGCGGCTGAGTTTCCTTCATGAGTTTTAAGCTTTTCATTCGAGCTATTCAATATCCTCTCTGCATTCTTAATCTTTTTATACATCTTGTCTGCATATCCATATTGAATAGATTCTTTCATTCCTCTAAGACCGTCTAGCAGATAATTATTCATTTCGCCAAGAATTTTTCTATTCTTTTCTCCATCTTCCTTACCGCTTTTAGAAGTTATATAGGGAATTATTACACCTATAAAAATATATGCGATAGCCGCAAGTATTCCCATTCTGTAATCATATCTTCCTATAAATACCGTCATAAATACTGAAAATATAAATGCTATAGCTACAGGTGAAATAGTATGAGCAAAGAAAACTTCCAGAAGTTCTACATCACTAGTTATTAAAGAAACCAAATTCCCTTTTTCTTTAGTCTCTAATTTGGCAGGCGAAAGTCTTCTCAAAGCTTTAAAAATTTTATCTCTTAAAATTGCCAGTATTTTAAAGGCAAGATAATGATTGCTGGTCTGTTCTATATATCTGAATATTCCTCTTGCTAAAGCAAGTATTCCCAATATTATGAATATATAGTTCAGTCTGTTTTCTCCTTCTATAATCTTTATGACTCCATATCCGGAAGCTATCGTTATGAATGAAGCTGACAGATGACCTAAAACTCCTGTCAGTATCGCTAAAAATATTACATGTCTAAGCGATGAAGTTATTTTTAGAAGTCTTGAGATTACCTGAAAATTACTTATCTCTTCATTTTTCATTTTTTATCCCGTCCTTTACAGCGCTATATTCTTCAAGTTCTTTCTGTGCACTGAATATTTTTCTATACTCGCATTCTCTATTCATAAGCTGTTCATAATTTCCTTCGCTTTCTATAGTTCCATCTTTTAAAACATATATTTTCCTGCTGTTTACTGTGTTTGCAAGTCTGTGGGATATCATAATGACTGTCTTTTCTTTAGAAATCTCTTTTATTACTTCCATGATTTCTCCTTCACTTTCAGAGTCAATATTTGATGTGACTTCATCCATGACATAAGCTGGTGTGTCATGAAGAATCGCTCTTGCTATTGCAAGTCTCTGTTTTTGTCCTCCTGAAAGATTCGAACCCTGAAATTCTATTTCAGTGTCCAGGCCGTCAATGCTTTTAAAGAATTCATAAAGATTTACTTTTTTAAGAGCATTTTCCATTTCCTCATCTGAAGCATCATTTTTTGCAATTTTCAGATTCTCTCTGACTGTTCCCTTATAAATATGAGAGTCATGTCTAACCATAGTTATATTCTTCATTATACTTTCTTCAGCTATTTTGCTGAGTTCTTTTCCATCTATCTTTATGCTTCCTGAATAGCCTCTATTAATTCCCATTATTATCCCTGCAATAGTGCTTTTCCCCGAACCTGATTCTCCAACTATTGAAATCAGACCTTCTTCTGGAATACTCATGTCTATTCCCTTTATAATTTCTTCATCATCATATGAAAATCTGAGATTTTTTATTTCTATTCCTCTATATTCTTCAATCTTTTCAGTTCTTTCTGTTCCATTTTCAATATCGAGTATTTCGAACATTCTTTTACTTGCAGCTATTCCATTCATCGCTACATGAAAAAAAGATCCCAGAAGTCTCATAGGAATGAAGAATTCTGATGAAATAAGTATTATAGTTATTGCTGATGCAAGACCTATATTTCCCGATAAAAACTGACTGAGCGCTACTCCGATTCCTAATGCGGCTCCGCCATAAGCTACTACGTCCATAGCAACTATAGAGTTGAGCTGCATGTAGAGAACTTTCATTGTGCTTTTTCTAAATTTCTCAGCTTTTTCATTCATCTGTATATTTTTCATTTCATCCGCCTTATAGGACTTTAATATCGTGAGACCTTGAATATTTTCTAAGAATATTTTAGAAAGATCTGTATAGTCTCCCCAATATTTCCCAAAAAGCTTTCTTGCAACACCCTGTATTACAAATATTATTATTGGAATCATAGGAACACATATTAACAGAACTAGCGCTGTTTTAAAATCTATAGCCGATATAAACGCGAACAGAGTCAGCGGTGCAGCTATACTGTATATCAGCTGAGGAATATAATTGCAATAATACATATCGAGCTGCTCTATTCCTTCTGTTTCAAGCTGAATAATTTCAGTAGTCCCTACCTCTGATTCATAACTGCTTCCTATATTGTAAATTTTATTATAAAGCAGCCTTCTCAAACGCCCTTTTATATCAACAGATATTTTATGGATTATTCTGCTGTTCGCTTTTGAACTCAGCACTTTTACTATTAGATTTACCGATGCTGATATAAAGACTCCTGCAAATTCCAATTCATTTTTATAGTAGATTTTTTCTATAAATTCGGCTAAATAATATATCATAAATATATTCGATATTAGAGATATCCATTTTAATAATACATTCATAAATATATATCTCTTAGTGCCGCTAATTTCTTTTATCAGTCTGTTGTTATAAATCATACTACTTCTCCTTAATTCCAATATTTCCGAAATCTTTTATTTTTATACCTTCTCTATCAATATCACTGTCATTTTTTTTTGAATCCACAGTCTCAATTTTAAATATGAAATAGTAATATTTAAAAATTATCAGAAAGATTATAAATATCCTTCCATATATATTAGACATCTTTAAAAAAGCTATTATAAGCATTGTACTTGCAAATAAGAGAAGGCTTATCTTTGTTTTGAGAGACATTGATCTTTCTTCTTCAAATGTTTTCAAATGCTTTTTATATAATTCTGTTTTATGAAACCATGTCTGAATTCTTTCAGATGATTTCGTAAAAAAGAAAGATGCCAAGAGTAAAAAAGGAACTGTTGGAAGTATAGGCAGAAATACTCCTACTGCTCCAAGTCCAAAAAACACGAAACCCAGCAGCATATATAAATATTTCATTTTTTGTCATCCCTTTCGATGTTGAATTTTATTATTTCAACCTTTATTTATCGCCTTTAAAATTAAAATCGAACTTTCTATGTTCAATATATTTAGTTTTTTATAATATCTTTGCTTATTTTCTCTTTTCCCTTCATATATTCTTCATTTTTATTTGCAAAATATCACATATTATATTAATATAGTAAGTAATAGGTTATGATTATTGTTATCACTTAAGGAGTGATTCTCGTGCTTGATTCTAATTTTTCAAAGGAAAATTTAAAGCTTTTTTATGAATTCCAGAAGTTGGAAAATAATCTAATTCAGTTTGTCAACTCTGGCAATTCAGAAAAAGCCGATCAGATTTATAATCTGATATTTGATAAATATGAATACTATCAATTATCCGAAAATAGTTTGCAGAGTTATAAATTCCATATTGTTTCTTTAATCACTTTGATGTCTAATACAATAATAAATAAAGGTTTCTCGCCATATTCTGTAAGAGCAAAATCTCAAGCTTTCATCAAGCTGGCAGATTCCTATACCAATATAAGTGATTTGAAGAATATCGGCCGGATAGCCGCTAAAGCATTCTGTGCTCAGGCTTCTAAGGCTAAAATATCATCATCTAACCAGTATATTGCATTGGCGATAAACTATATTCATGACCATCTTGGAGAGAAAATATCTTTAGATGAAGTTGCCTCTCATGTGTTTATGAATAAATGCAATTTTTGTTCACAATTTAAAGATGTTACTGGACATACTTTTTCTGACTATGTAAATATAATAAGGATAGAGAGAGCTAAGATATTTTTATCTCATACTGATAAAGATATAACTGATATTGCAGTATCTTTAGGTTTTAATTCTCAGGCATATTTTTCTACTATATTTAAAAAATATACGGGAATTACACCTTCTCAGTTTAAATCAAGGAACAGAGGAACTTATATTAGCGAACTCAATGTATTAAATCAGAATAAATTTTAAAAAGAATCCTCCAGAATCCTGGAGGATTCTTTTTTATTATTTCAGTTTATTTGTCGCAGCAATAACTTCCCAGTAAGCCCAGTGATTACTGTCAATATCATTGAAAGTCTTCAGATTTTTCTTATCCTTATAATCATCAGCATTCTTATTGATAACTCTATTTACTATTGAAACTACTTCTGCTCTTGTTATTCTATTTTCCGGTCTGAATGTTCCATCTGGATACCCGAGTATATAACCTTTCTCACCTATATCTTCTATATATTCTTTTGCCCAGTGATTTGACGGAACATCTTTAAATTTATCTGTATTTCCAGCTTTATGATTGTCTATCTTTGCAATAATCTTTGCAAACTCTGCTCTAGTTATGCTTCTGTCCGGATCGAATGTTCCATTCCCATAACCTTCAATTAATTCTTCTTTTTCCATCGCGGCTATTATGTCTGAATACCATGCATTTTCATTTATATCTGTAAATTTAGATTTAATATCTTTTTTATTATCCATGTCTTTAAATGCATACATCAGTATCTTGACTGCTTCCGCTCTAGTTATATCGTTGTCCGGTCTGAAGCTTTCATCTTTATATCCATCTATATATGTTCTGTCTGAATCATAATCTCCTTTATTTAATTCACTTTCAGGCTTCTTATCTTCGGGCTTTTTATCCTCTGGCTTCTTATCTTCCGGTTTTTTATCCTCTGGTTTCTTGTCCTCAGGCTTTTTATCTCCAGGACTATTATTTCCTCCAGGTTTTTTATCATCTTCCGGTTTTTCAGCTTTAACTTCTTCTATAAGCTCTTTTTTATCCCAGTCCAGTCTCAGTCTTGCATTCTGTTCTGATAATTCCGGGTTTCCTACTATAGCTTCCATAGCATCGACTCTTACTCTTACTTTTATTTCTTTTTCTTTATCATTATTTCTTACTATTTCAAATTTAGAAGGGAACTCTGCTTCTCCTTCAAGTCCTTCTTCTACAACTGTTTTCAAAACTTTAGCATCTATCTTTTCTTTATCTTCAAAATGATAAAGTTTAGTTATATGTCCTTTCAAATTCATGAAAGATATAGCCTGAAAATCAAGAGTTATATATGTCTTTCCATTTTCTTCTGTGACAATAGCTGTCGGTATAAGAGCCTTAGCTCCCATTGATTCAGATTCCTCAAATTCTTTCATAAGTTTTACCGGAACTTTATATACTCTTTTTATTACGTCATCCTCAGCTTCTTCAGATTTGCCTTTTTTCGCTTCAAAAATCTGTTCGAAAGTTCCTGCTCTGTATATATTCGATCCGTCTGAAGATTTCGTTATTGTTTTTCTTATTCTGTATATATCGCCTATTTTTTTATTCTTATCTGTAACAGTTATTTCCTTATCTGACGAGCCTACAGGAAGACTTCCTTCATCAATAATTTCAAATCCGCTATCAGCCTTTTTCTCTACTGTATAAGAAATATTGTAAACATAGTTGTCTTTAGCAAACTCCTCAGCTGTCTGATTTCTGTCAGAAAGATAAGTTTTTACTCCTTCTATCCCAGTTGATACTTCACTCATCTGATTCTGCCATGCTAGAAGATATTCAAGTTTTTCTTTGCTGTTTATAGAAATTGTATTTTCTTCTTCCGATATTTCAAGATTAAAGAAAGTTTTCTGCGGATAATATTTATCCATTCTTGTAGAATCTACTCCCAGTTCTTCATACTCAGCCGGCATTGTTTCTGGCATATTGTTCATTGCAACTTCTATATTTGCAAATGTTTTTCCTTTCAGCAGCTGAACTGGAATTTCTTTTAAGAAATTATCTTTTAAAAACAGACTTCCTGAATTATTTGCTATATTTTCCCAGACTTTATCAGGAAGAGATTCAATCATATTTCCTGACAAATCAAGATTTTTTAATTTTACTGATTTTTTTAGACTCTCAGGAACTTCTCTTATCTCAGAATCTTTCATATATAGAGATGTTAGAGTTTCTTTTCCCACACTTGAAGGTATTGATTTCAGATTATTTGAATCCATATATACTGATGATATCTGAGTATTATCAAATAGACTGTCTGGAAGAGATTCAAGCTTATTCTCTGGCATATAAAGTATCGAAAGTTTCTTATTATTTCCGAATATGCCTTCTGGAAGAGATTTTAATTCATTTCTTGACATTTCAATTTCGCTTAATTCCGGATTATTTGCGAAAGTGTTTTTATCCAGAACAGGTATATTGTTCACATTCATCTTAAGTACTTTTAATTTTTTATTCTCGTTGAACTGATTCGGACTTATAGCTGTTATACCGTTGGACGAAATATCTATTTCTTCAAGATTAACTGCTTTGCTGAATAAATCTTCAGGAATTTCTTTTATCTTATTCCCGTTTAGCAGTATTTTCTTCACACCCGGTCCTAAGTCTTTAAGAAGCGATACATCATTTAATTCTTTATATCTTAAATCTAAAACTCCTTCGGCAGGTGTAAAGCTTTCAAGTTCCTGAGGTTTTATATTGTTTTTATCTTCAACTTGCAGTCCCTGTTCTATAAGAGAATTTACAAGTCTTTCATTGCTCTTAGCAGACTCTTCGTGAGTTGCTTTAGGCTCATCATATCCTGCAAAGTCCTTTTTTATAGGTCCCTTAAATTCCAGAACAAATTTTTGATATCTGTCATAGTGACCTTTATCAGTTACCTTGCCTCCCATCATTCCGACAAGAGCGCCTGCATCATATTTTTTAGTTAAATCGTTAAGCTCAAAAGTGAATACATTCCTCGGAAAATCTTGTGACTGATATTCTCCTGTATAGTCAGATTTTTCTGCATCAAACCATCCATTATCGCCTTTAACTCCCATTGCTATCAGATGCTCAGCAAAAGTATGATTAAGCATCTCTATATATTTTTTTCCATTCTCTACTCTCAATTTTATTTTAGGATCAAATGTGCCTTCCATCATTGAGCTTTTAGAATGGTCATTGTAATTCAATGCTTTAAATCCGACAGTATATATACCATCTTCCAGTTCATCACCTAAATTGTATTCTTCTGAAGCTCCTTCTTCTCCAGAACTTTCTTCATATCCGTATGAGATGGTTTTTCCATCTTTCAAAAGTATCTTTATTTTTAATTCATCATTCTTTATTAGCTCTTCTATAGGACTTCCTGTCAGTAAAAAGTTCCCGTTATATTTGAATCTGTAGTATCCACTTTCAATAGCTGTGTCATTCAAAGTTAAAGATTCAATATTATTTTTAAATTCTTTCTGTTCCTCAATATTCATGTTCTTACTAAAAATAATTTCCACTTCTTCATATTCTGTTTTTATCGCGGAGCTAATTTTTAAATCCTCTTGATTTCTGATAATATTTTCTCCTACAAGCTGGTCTGATTCAGCCATAGCTAGATTAAAAGGAGCGCTTCCTGCAAGTATAGTCATTGCTAGTGATATTGATATCGTCTTTCTTCTTATTTTCATCCTTTCCATTCCTTTCGTTTGAACTGATTTTTTCTGTAATTAAATGATAACATTAATCATTATTAAAATGCTTTCGTTATATTTGTAAATTTTCTCATCTCAATATTTCACTCAAACTATTGAATTTTAGACATTTAAAACTTCTTTCGCTATTTTTTGAAGAGAAAATATACTTAAATATATTCGAAAATATAAAGAGTAAAACTATACTGATAATTTTAAAATGCAAAAAGCACTGAACTAAAGTTCAGTGCTTAAATATAAAGCGAAATCTTAAATTGTTTATTTTTTACTTATAACTGCTATATAAAGAAGTTTTTCTCTGTTTTCATCGAAGAAATCTTTCATTTCCAAGAACTGTCCGAAGTTAGGATCGTTCTGAGCTTTTTCCATAATTTCCATTACTCTTTCCATTCCTTCATCTTTTATCATTCCTTCAGGACTCATTAAAGTCATCTTTCCAGTTTTTATTTCTACATCTTTGAACCCTGCATCTTCAAAAAGTTTTCTCCAATTTTCCTCTGTAAGAGGTTCTGCCGGAACATTTATAGCTTTTTTAAGCTTTGCGACTACTTCAGGATCCTCTTCTGTTAAGCATACATCGTGAGTGAGCAGAACTCCTCCGTCTTTAAGTACTCTATGATACTCTCTTACGGCAGCTTCTTTCTGTTTTTGTGAAAGCATAGTAAGCATTGCTTCGTTTATCACAGTATTGAATTCTTCATCTCCAAATGGAAGCTCAGTCGCATCTCCATTTACAAGATTTATTTTTCCTGCAAGTCCTTCTTTTTCTATATTATCTTCTGCATTTTTAAGCGCTTCCTTGTCCTTGTCAAGTCCTGTGATTTCACATCCATATTTCTTTTTAACATCTATAAGAGTCGTCCCCATATTGCATGCCACTTCTAATACATTTGAATCTTCACTAAAATCAGCATGTTCTAAAAGCCATTCTGTAGCCTCTTTTCCTCCTGGACGAAGTCTGGTCTTCCCAAGTCTTGCGAGTAATTTATGTCCTTCTTCTCTTTTTACTGTTTTAGTTTCGTTAACTGCCATAGATATCATCTCCATATTTAAATTTTGAGCTGATATCACTTTTAATTTAATTATTTAACCTTCTTAACCTATATAAATTATATACCATTATGTCATTTTTTATTTGATTATAATCAATTTTATTTGCTTTTTCAACAATGATTATCAGTTTCCCTATGTTATAATTAAGTCATGATGAGGAGGTTATTCCATGGCAAATAATTATGTAACAGAAAAAGAAATAGACTCATTCCTTGAATGCTGGAGCAAAAGCATTAAAGATGAATTTAAAAATCTGAATTTCGACGCTTTCACTCTAAATTTTATCTCAAAAATAATAAAATCCTTTATAAAAGATTTTGATTTATTTAGAAAAGATCTTACTATCGATGAGCTTAAAGAAGAATTCATGAAAGCGAAAGAAGACAATGATGAACTTGAAGAATACAAAGATCTTGAAGATGCAGTCAGATTTCTCTTTATAAGAATAAATAAATATGTATGAGTCCAGAGAAGCCAATACAAAACTGACAGAAGATCTTAAGAAGAATATAGAAATTCTTGAAGAGCTTTATGAAAACACTAGAAGTCTGGTTGAAATCATTCACTATACTGGAAACAGCATAATTTTTAAAAACAATTTTAAAGAAGATCTGATGTCTGATTTCATAAAGAAATTCAAAGTTCCTGACAATATCTATCTTTATAGACTCACAAATACTGAAAACTTTGAAAAACTTATAGGCAGAACTATCGATGATTTAAAAAACAGTGAAGAAAAAAATTTCGCCATAAAAAATATTATAAGTACAAGTCTTAAACAGTTCGATATGGAAGAAACTAACTACGAAACTGGGAATTTTGATGTATTCATAAAGATAGATGTCCCTGAAGGAAGCGCCGCTTTTCCTACAGATGTGTGCTCCGCTATTAAAGGAGAAACTGAAGTTCTTCTGCCAATAGGAACAGAATTTAAATTGAAAAATATAACTGAAGATCATAAATATATTGATGGAAACCAAATAGACAATTTTATAGAGCTGGAGATAGTATAAGAAAAAAGGCCCTAAAGGGCCTTTTCTTGTTTTTTGCAAACTAGTAATATGATTTAAATTCTTCTACTGATACCTCTTCTGGAATATAATCCTTTCCCAATACTTCTAGAATTAGATTTTGAGTAATTTTTTTATCACTTCCAAGAAGGAAATACATCTTATTTTCATTATAGTCATAAGTATAATTTATTATTTCTATACCTTCTGAGTTTTTTAAATTTATATTGTAATTATCTTCTTTATTATAATAAAGATTTCTTATTATATCTTCATATTCTGTTTCTACTGCTAATTCAGCTTTCTCAGGCTGCTCTTTTACTCTTCTGATTTGAATACTGTCTATTCTTTCTTTCTCTACATTGCTAGTACTGTCAAATACATATTCTTTATCAGAATCTTCATTTAAATTCTTCAGCTTATACTTAAGCTTTTCTCCTTTAAATAAATCCGTCCCGATTTCAGCAGTAAATTCATTTTCATATTTTTCTATATTTAAATCTTTTTTAAAAGGTATAGGTTTTTTTAAAACAAGACTTACATCATTATCTGAACGGACTATAATATTATCTCCATGATAATATCCACTTCCAATACTCTCTATATTTCTTCCTTTAAACTTCAGTTTATTATTATCTATTAATTCTATATTCTCTATAAATGGAAAAATTTTAGTATACTTATGTCTTCGTCCATATTCATCACTACTCAAATAATAATCTTTTTTTATGGCAGCTCCATTTATATCAAAAGACTGTTCTAAAAATTTAAATACATTTTTATCTTCTTTAAATATAGGATTAAAGAAATGAACTATTAATTCAGTATCATTTTTAACTTCTATATAATCATATACTCTTAGTATGCTTTCTGAATTTACTGTTCTTTCTATAATTAAAGAATTATCAAAATTAAAATATTCTCTAGGTGCTGAAGGCAAATGTATTCCTTCTATTCCCTCTTTTCTATATTCTTCATGATTAAAAAAATTCATATTTTTTCCAGATACTTTTATAGAATTATCGTCTATTATTTCAACTTTATCAGCAACTGGCTTTTCTTTTACTCCTCTGACTATTGTCTTAAATATTTCTCCTTGAACACTGGCCTCTATTTCTCTAAACTCATCTTTGA
>JAEZUY010000026.1 GCA_023420895.1 Bacillota bacterium
AGTTATAAAACTGTCATTAATCATATTCGAACTGTATTCATCTTCTTTCATACCGAATAAAAGAGTGAATTTATCATTTTCTTCTACATCTGCTTTATGATAGTTGTCAGCTATTGAAAGAATCCCTGGAACTTCCTCTTTCGCATTAGTTCCGTCATTTTTGAAAAAATATCTTTCCTTCGTAAAATATTCTTTTGAATATTCAGGCGATACAGAAGAATCTCCATAAATAAACTTTATCATTGAAATATCATCATAATCCAGTCCTACTTCTTTAGTTATTTTTTTAATTATTTCTTCAACACTAGGTCCTTTTGCAGTTATAATATCGTGATAAATATTTCCATTTTCTGCAGAATAATTGAGATTATAATGTATATCAGGATATTTACTCACATCCATTTCTAATCCGCTAGAATCCAAGGTTTTATTGCTTTCTTCATTTCCGCCGGCATCCAGTATCGTCACCGTAAGTTCTCTGTCAGTCACCCCTAAAGACACTGCAGGAAATACGGACGATGCAACCATCACTGCAAGCATAATTGCAACTGCCGTCTTCAAAGCCTTTTTCATTTTGAACACTCCCTCTAAATTTAGAGCATATATCTAAAATTTATTATTCCTGTCCTTTATATAATTATATTGCTAAACCGTTTATAAATCAAGTATTGGGCAATATTTGAATATGCGTTAAAAAAGAGGGATTTCTCCCTCTTTTCAGTATATTCCGACTGATTTGTCCGATGTTCTATCAGCCTAAAATTTATATTAAATTAATTAAGAGTTTATGTTTATTTTAGAAACTTTTCCGGAGTCTTCTTTTTCTATCTTATTATTGACTGATCCACGTTTCCAGCAGGCGGAATTATAGGAAGAACATTGTCATCCTTGTCCAGAACACATTCTATAATGGCTGGCGCATTTTTAGCCGCAGCTTTATCGAATGCCTCTTTAAATTCTGCTATAGTCTGAGTTCTGTATCCGTCCATGTGATAAGCTTCCGCAAGTTTTACATAATCAACTTCGTCGCCTATGTCAGTTTCCGATATCTTGTCTCCCTGGAACAGTCTCTGCCACTGTCTTACCATTCCGAGCGTGCTGTTGTTGAACAGAATTATTATAACTGGAATATCGTATCTGGTAAGTGTTGCAAGTTCATTGCAGTTCATTCTGAAACTTCCGTCTCCTGTTACGAGCACAGTTCTCTTGTCAGGATTTCCAAGCTGAGCTCCTATCGCAGCTCCAAGTCCGAATCCCATAGTTCCGAGTCCTCCGGATGTTACAAATGAACGGGGCTCTCTGAATCTCCAGTACTGAGCTGTCCACATCTGATGCTGACCCACATCTGTTGCAACTACATTGTTCTCAAGTTTTGTAGAAGCGTATTCCAGAATATTTTTTGCTATAAATTCATCTTCTTTGAATTTTCTTGCACTGTCGTATCCTTTTATCTCTTCAAGCCATTCATGTCTGTCTCTTTCTTCAACGTATCTGTCAAGCTTGTGGAACACTTCTTTCATATCTCCGACTATATATACGTCTGCAGGCACATTTTTAGAAATTTCAGCCGCATCCATATCTATATGGACTATCTTCGCTCTCTTGGCGAAAGTCTTAGTGTCTCCTGTAACTCTGTCATCGAATCTCGCTCCTGCAGCTATAAGAAGGTCGCAGTTGTCTATAGCCTTGTTTGTCATAACTTCTCCGTGCATTCCAAGCATTCCAAGTGAAAACTCAGAATCTCTGCTTATCGAGCCAAGACTCATAAGAGTATTCGCAACAGGTATATTGGCTTTTTCAGCTATTCTCGCTATCTCTTTTGAAGCGCCTGATGCTATAGCTCCTCCTCCTATATAAAGAACCGGCTTTTCAGCTTTATTTATTTCTTCTCCTGCAAGCTTTATCCATTCTTCTCCGACTTCATTTCTTTCGACTTCAGTATTTATCTCTTTTTTCTCGAAATCGCATTTATCTGTAAACACGTCTTTCGGTATATCTATAAGCACTGGTCCCGGTCTTCCGGATCTTGCTATTTCAAATGCTCTTCTAACAGTATCAGCAAGATCTTCAACATTTCTCACAAGGAAATTGTGCTTCGTTATCGGCATAGTTATGCCCGTTATATCTACTTCCTGGAATGAGTCTTTTCCGAGAAAAGCTCTTCCAACCTGTCCTGTTATCACTACTATAGGAATAGAGTCCATATATGCATTCGCTATACCTGTAACCGTGTTAGTAGCTCCCGGTCCTGAAGTTGCGACACATACTCCGACTTTTCCCGTAACTCTCGCATAGCCGTCTGCAGCGTGAGTAGCACCCTGCTCGTGACTAGTTCTTATATGAGTGAAATCATCTTTTCTGTCGTAAAGAGCATCGTAGAAAGGTATAACCGCTCCTCCGGGATATCCGAAGAAAGTGTCTACACCCTGCTCATCAAAACATTCAAGGATGATATGCGCTCCGTTTAATTTCATATAATCACTTCCTCAATCAAAATCCTATAATTATTATTCCATAATTATTAATATTATAGCATAGATTTAAGTTTAAGTCAGAGTCTTTTGACAAGCATTGAACAAAAATATATCCTCTGAACAGTAAATCTTTATTCAGAGGATATATTTATTTTATTAAATTAATTTTCTGTACTTTATATTATCTTCATTTTAGGGATATAAAACTCAATAATTTCTCCCGAATTTAATTTTAATTTCTCATTTTCTTTGTATCTGATAAGACATTTATTTTCATATGAAGCATTCCCAATATTCTCAATTTCAGTAACATCTTCTTCAATTTCTTTCCATTTAATATCTTCGCTGTTCTGAGAATCTTTAGGAAAAATTTTATATTCCATCTGACTGTTTACGCCAATTATTTTGTAATAATCCGCTTTTGGTATAATAGCTTTCATTTCTGCTTTAGGCGCCGGCGGAGTCATACTCTCAAATTCTATGCTGAACTCTCTCGTGTTATCTGTATCACTTGATTGCACTTCAAGGACATTACCTTCTGATACCTCCTTATGAGGCGAAACTTTAATTCCTCCAGAAATTCCAAGTATTTGATAATTCTGATTAACCCCTTGAAGTTTTGGTTCTATTTCATCAATTACGTCTTTAACTTTTACTATTTTATACATCATATCATCATCATCTAGTTTTGATTTGTATATAACTATTTTGTTAGATTCATTGTCTACGCTTTTTAATAATTTTGCCGAATCCTTAGCCTTTATTTCTGTCTGCTTAGATTCATCTACTGCCACTTTAATCTCAACATTGTCACTCTCACCGAGCTGAAGATCATAATCTGGAGCATATCTTATATAATAAGTTCCAGGCTTTAAGCCGTCTATTTCCGTTTTGCCTTCATCAACATCAGTCCATTCAGAAGAATTTGGATTATCTGAATATTGCATTCTGCCGTTTACGCCTGTAATTTTTCCATTAGATGCTTCATCTGAAGAAGCCGCTTCACTTCCAATACCCTCTGGCGCTTCCTGTTTTCTAGGTTCAACTGTTATACTATAAATTTTCTCTTTCATTCCATTTTCAGATATTACTTTCAAATTATTTCCTTTAATTACATAATCTGTTAAGCCCGAAGGTCCTTCAATTTCATAAGTCTGTTTGGAATTATCAGCTGCCTTTATTTCATTGATAATGTCCTGGAATTTGGCTTTTTCATATCCTTCTGATGTCTTTTTAGCCGCATATACATGTATTACCGAATTTTCTTCTTCAACTTCCTTAACTACATTATTATTTTCTTTTACCTGAATGCTGGTCTCTGATGATTTTTTATTATAAGCCGGACCTCCGCTTGAAGGTTTTTCTTCTTTGTTTTGCACATCTCCAGTTTCCTTATCTTTATCAGGAACTTTTTTATTATCTTCTTCTGTCTTTATAAGACTTTTCCCAGATGCATCTTTTCCGTTTATTGCTACTGAAACTACTTTTGCTACTTCTGCTCTCGTAACAGGCTCATTCGGTTTAAAAGATCCGTCCGGATAGCCGTCTATAACTCCGAGTTCAGAGAGTCTTTCTATCATGTCTGCTCCCCATTCATTTTCTATATCACTGAAGTTTTTATCTATTTCTCCTTTAGCTTTTTCGTCTAAAACTCTATATACTACCGCAGAAAATTCCTGTCTTGTAATATTATTCTCCGGTCTGAACGTTTTATCCGGATAGCCTTCTATTACCCCTTTTTCTACAAGGTTCTCTATAGATTTTTCTCCATAGAGTCCTTCTATATCAGAAAGAAGCACTTTATCCACTTTTTCTTCAAGAATAACTTCTCTTGCTTCAATAGCTCTGTCTATTATAACCGCCGTTTCTTCTCTCGTTATATATTCTTCAGGTTTGAATTCCCCATCTTCATATCCTCTGATTATCTGTTCACTTTCAAGTCCGTCTATATACGGATTTGCCCAGTGTTTTTCAGTATCTTCAAATGCAAATGAAGTGAATGAAAAGCTGGATGATAATAAAGTGCTTGCTAGTAAAATTGAAACTGCTTTTTTTCTGTTCATTTTAATTCCCCCTGTATTGTATTTTTATCAGTTTAAGTTTCCCAGACTTAAAATAAAAATTAGTTTAACTGATATATTTATACATGTATTCAAATCACTTAAATCTTTAACTTTATTCTAGCACTATTTGTTTTTGAAAATCAAGAGTAATTTCCATATTCTTCTGCTTATTTCAATAATCTGATTTAAATATAAAAAAGCCTCTCAACAGTAAACTGAGAGGCTATCTATATTATTAAATTTTTTATAAGCTTTTAACTTAATATTGCTAAGAGGCATTTCCTATTCGAACTGTAAAGAATATAGTGTGCTGTTTCCATTTTCTGCTGTTACCTTTAAACAGTTTCTTTCTGTCAGTTCAGCATTATCATCTACATCTACAGCCGCCACAGTATTATTCGATACAACTTGTAAAGTCTGATTTTCTCCTTCTACTGTTTCAAAATCATTTTTTAAATCAGTTGCTCTAATTTTTTCTCCCTCTACTGTTTCTTTCAGTTTTATCGTTTTCCCAATTATTCCAACTACAAACTTTGCATCTCTCTTCTTTTTTAGAGATACATTGCTAGATTTTTCATATTTAATCTCTATTTCAGTTTCTTCCCCTGATTTAAATCCAAGTTCTGAATCTGCTGTATATCTTATATAATATTTTCCAACATCCAGACCTGTAATTTCAGTTCCTTCTACAGAAGTCCAAGCTCCAGATTCTGCTTTGTCTTTTTCACTTATATATTCCATTTTCTGATTTACACCTGTGATTTTTCCGCCTTCTTTTGCCGTTTTATTTTTCGCTTTGAGATTTTCAGGTGCTGACTGGTCTCTGTCTGTAAACTCTATATTGTATACTTTTTCTGTTCCATCTTCGGCTTTTATAACAAGAGTTTTAGCTTCTGTTATATATGATAAATCTCCAAGTTCTGATGACTTAGAATCTTTCAGAATATAAGTCTGTGAGTCATAAGTTTGAGTACTTGTTATATCATTTTTTATATCCATCACTTTTGCTTTTTCATATTCTTTGTTATATAAATTTATTTTCGACTTATATAGAATGATTTTATCATTCTCTAATTCTTTTACTACCTGAGGATTTTCTACTAATTTTATTTTAGTATTGCTCATTTTAGTATAATCTACCTCTATTTCTTTTTCTTCTCCTGCATTAAGTTTTAGATCCAGATTCGCTTTATATCTAACATAGTACTTTCCTGCATTTAGATCTGTAATTTCAGTTCCAGTTACAGAAGTCCAGGCTAAAGATTCTCCTTTGTCTTTTTCACTTATATATTCCATTTCCTGATTTACACCTGTGATTTTTCCATCTGATTTTATCTTTGATGAAGTGGGAATACTATTCACTCCTTCAGGTGCTGGCTGGTCTCTATTTATAAACTCTATTGAATAAGTTTTCTCCGTTCCGTCCTCTGCAGTTACCTTTAAAGTATGAGCATCTAAAAGAACTGTTGAATCATCTTGTAATTCCATATTGCCTTTCATTACTGAACGTTTCTGACCATCACCATCAACTGTAGATTTAATTTCATTTTTTAAGTCGGATATCTTTGCTTCAGTATAATAGTTATTTTCCAGCTTCGCTTTGTACATTTTTATTGTATCATTTTCTATACTCTGTACTAACTCTGCTCCTTCTGTCTTCATTATATCTGTATTGTTCGATTTTTTATAGCTTATATCTATTTCTTTTTCTTCTCCTGCATTAAGTCCAAGAGATTCTTCTGCTTTATATCTTACATAATATTTTCCTATGCTCAGATCTGTAATTTCAGTTCCAGTTACAGAAGTCCAGGCTAAAGATTCTGCTTTGTCTTTTTCACTTATATATTCCATCTTCTGATTTACATCTGTGATTTTTCCATCAGCCGCTATTTTAGATGAAGTCGATACAGCTTCTATATCTTTAGGTGCATCCTGATTTCTATACATAAATTCTATATTATATGATTTTTCTGTTCCGTCTTCAGCTGTTACAACAAAAGTTTTTCCTTTCGATATAGCTGCATCATCTGCAAGTTCTGATGAATCAGAATCTTTTACAGCATAAGTCTGCGCATCGTATTCAGTTTGAGTAGTTGTTATATCGCTCTTGACTTCTCCAACTGTTACTTCTTCATAATAATTTTCTGAAACGGCTTTTGATTTGTATACAGTTATAGTATTTCCTTCTAATTTAATTACTGTCAAAGGATTTTCTATTAATTTTATTCCTGTATTATCAGATTTTTTATAGTCTACTGATACTTCCTTTTCTGCACCTGCATTTAATCCAAGAGATTCATCTGCTTTATATCTTACATAATACTTTCCTGTATTTAGACCTGCAATTTCATTTCCCTCTACAGAAGTCCAGGCTCCAGATTCTGCTTTGTCTTTTTCATTTATATATTCCATTTTCTGATTTACACCTGTAATTTTTCCATCAGCCGCTATTTTAGTTGAAGCAGCTGCAGTCTCAATATTTTCAGGCGCATCCTGATTTCTGTTTATAACATTTATTTTATAATTTTTTTGAGTTCTTCCATCTTCAGCTTTTACTATAATCTCCTTATCATCAGCCACTGAATCAGATGAGTTTCCAGCAGCTGTTTCATAAGACTGTTCTGAACCGTCAGCCGATTCAATTTCATCTATCACATCCTGGAATGTAGTAAGTCTGTAATCGTCCCCGTCTTTTGTTGATTTGTAGACATTTATAACAGGTTCTTCTTCAGTTCCGCCTAAATTTGCAGCAGATTTCGAACCTTCCTTAATTTTTATTCCAGTTACTCCAGATTTCTTTGTGTAGGCTCCTGATCCGCTTGAACCTCCGCTTGAAGGCTTGTCTTCTCCTGGTTTATTTTCTGCATCAGGTTTCTTATCATCTTTCTCAGAATTCTCTGTAAGCAGAAGACCTCTTCCATTTGAGTCTGAACCGTTTATAACTTCATAAACGATTTTTGCAACTTCAGCTCTTTTTATATATTCATCCGGTTTAAATGAGCCATCCGGATAACCGTTTATTATGCCCAGTTCAGTGAGTCTTTTTATAAGGCTTTCTCCCCACTGATTTTCTATATCGCTGAATTCTATCGCTGTTTCGCCTTCAGCTTCTGGATTTATGATTCTATAGACTATAGCTGTAAGTTCCTGTCTAGTTATATTGTTCTCTGGTTTAAAAGTTCCGTCAGGATATCCTTCTATAATTCCTTTAGATACTAAAGATTCAATAGATTCCGTACTCCATCTTCCATAAATATCTGATAGATTAAATTCCTTTGTTTTTCCTTCTATAATGGCTTTTCTAATTTTTATAGCTCTATCGATTATAACGGCTGTTTCTTCTCTAGATATGAAGCTTTCTGGATGAAAATTTCCGTCACCGTAACCTGTCAATATTTTTTCGCTCTGAAGTCCTTCTATGTATGGACTGGCCCAGTGGTTATCGATATCTTCAAATGCAAATGAAGTAAATGAAAAACTGGATGATATTAAAGTGCTTGCTAGTAAAATTGAAACTGCTTTTTTTCTGTTCATTTTAATTCCCCCCTGTATTAGCTTTATAATTTCAAGTTTCCCAGACTTAAAATGACAATTAATTTGACTGATATATTTGTACATATATTCAAGTGAATTGAATCTTTAATTCTATTCTAGCACTTTTTGTTTTTTAAAATCAAGAATAATTTCCATATTTTTCTATTTTTTTATAGACATGAAAAAACCCTCTTAATATATTAAGAGGGTTTCTTCTTAATTTAGTCTCAGTTTTATTTGCTAAATTTTCTATACATTTATAATTCAATCTTATAAGTCAAGGATTTACTGAACTTCTACCTCTACTGATTCACTTGCTAGAAGACCTAAATCTGTATTTGCTCCATATCTTACTATATATGTTCCTGCTTCAAGATTTATTGCATCTCCGTCTTCTTCTACATTAATCCAGTCTTCATCTGAACCTGTAGAAAGTCTGTACTCCATTCCTTTCTTAAGGCCCGTAATCTTGCCTTCTCCTCCCGAAACTCCTTCTGGTTTTGTTTGAGGTCTGTCTACAACATTTATTAAATACATAGCTTTCGGACCGCCATTCTTATAATTTTCCGAGTATACTGTAATCATAGTCCCAGATGGAATATTTTTGATATCTGTTTCCGGTCCAACCTGATTAGTCGGATTGTTTGGGTCCTGCTGTGTTTCTGTTCTACGCTCTATAATATGAAGCTGACTGCTTCCATCTTCTGATTCTATCTCAGATAGTATATCTGACAGTTTTGAATCTATATATCCACTTTCAGTCATCTTTGTTTTATAAACATCTATAGAACCTACAGGTCCCATAAGTTCAATTTTTTCTACAACATTTTTAGGTTCTTTTATTTTTATTTTTGTTTCATTTGAAATCTCACGCGCTACTGTTATCGTCTCTGTAGGCTCTCCTGCTTTTAAACCATCTCCAGCTTTATATCTTACTTTGTATTTACCTTCGGGAACAGATATTTTATTACTTTCCCATAAATCAGTTTCTTCTATTGAATTCCACTCTAAATCAGAACTGGATTCATCTGTTACAGATGCATATTCCATCTTTGAATTCACTCCTGTAAGATATCCAGGTTGAGTACCTACACCTTGAGGTGCAGCCTGATCTCTATCTAAAAATGCTATACTGTATAAAGTATCAGTATCATCTTCTGCTACTACCTTGAATTTATGTTTCTCTTGAAGAATTTCATTATCAGGAATTACTTGCCCCGAAAAAGAATCTACTACTTCTCTTGATTTCTGCTTTTCATCTAGACCTTCTATCTCATTTTTAAGATCACTTACTAATATTTTTTCATGTCCACTTTGAGTTTCTTTCAATGTACTAGTACTGCATCAGCTTTTTTCTGTATTTCTGTATTATTTGAAAGAGCAGCTTCTGAACCTTTTATTTCTAGTGTCTTTTCTTCACCAGAATCCAGTCCCAGATTATCATCAGCTTTATATCTTACACTGTAATTTCCTGCAGCCAGATTTTCGACATCTCCGTTAGGTGCCGCTGTCCAGTCTGAATCATCAGATTTTTTATACTCCATCTGATTATTAAGACCTTTAAGCTTTCCGTTGGCTTCTCCATCTGTCGTATCTGTTTTACTTACTTCAGGTGCTGCCGGTATTATATTCGTTCCAAACTCTATAGAATACTCTTTTTTACTTGTCCCATTCTCTGCTGTTACTTCAAGTACGTTGCCTGAAGATATTGCAGTTCCTTCTTCTGTAATTTCACTGCCTTCGCCTGTTTCAAGAACTTTATACTCCTGTAAACCTGCTTCTGCCGTATTTTCTACTCCGCCTTTTATATCTGCAACTGTAACCTGTTCATAAAGCTTTGTCGCTGTATTGAACTTTGATTTCTTAACTGATACTTTTTCTGAGCCTTCTGCCGTATCTACAGATTCAACTATTTCTGAATCAGCCTTTTTCTGTATTTCTGTACTGT
>JAEZUY010000039.1 GCA_023420895.1 Bacillota bacterium
TGGATTATAGGTATTGCAGTTCTTGTCGGTGTTCTTATGGTTGCAGACTGGAGAGCAGACAGCACTGTGATTGAAGGAACTCCAGGTCTTATTACAGATATCATATTCAGACTGACTATAGCGGCATTCATATTCCTTACGGCATGTTCGAGTATGCGCACGGCTATAGTTAACAGGAAGATAAGCATATGGGCCAGACTGCTTTTAATAGCAGTTTCTGTAACAGTGTTTGTCTCAGCATTTTTTCTTGTCAGAAATCCTGTTAAGGATATAGCTTATTTAAAGAATCAGAAGGAAACTGTAATAAATAATATTGACTTGGAACATATTGAAGGAAAGAATGCAGATACATACATCTTAAATGGATCTGAAGGTGAATCTTTCAATATAAGCAGAAGCAGCTATGAAGAAGTTTCAGAAAGCATAGAGAAGGACGGAAAACTTCAGGCTAAGGTAAGCTATCTTCCAAACACTAAGACTGTAATGAAGCTTGAGATAAACTAGCAGAATCTGATATCCATAATATTTTTAAATATATTAAGCCTCGATGCATAAAAAGGGGAATGGGAGCATCATAAATTTAATATCCTTTATAAAGAAAGAAGATGCTGTAAAGGTATCTTCTTTTTATTGGCCGTTTTCTGTTAAATAGTCTATAGTCTATAAAAAACTTATTCAGAAGTGCACAGGATCATCTCATTGTGACTATTATAAGGAAAAAGATTTCAAAAAGAAATCAGACTTAAAAACATCAGATGCTAAAACTAAGAATAAATTATTCAGAAGGAAACTGATATATGAACTTAGAGAAGAAGGATACAGAAAAGTTAATCCTGATGCTGCTTATATAAAGGCGGGAGATAAAATCATTGTAAAAGATTTAGATCATGAAAAGGCGGAATTAGAAGTAATCGAGATATCCTCTATAGGGATAAGCGCCAATTATATAGGAAGGAAAAAAGGCGAAAGACTTATGATTTCAGGGACTAGAATGAAGATAGCTGAAGTCTTCAGAAGACCTGAACGCAGAATTTAAGATTAATATTAAGTTAAATAATCATTATCCATTTGACTATAATGCACCTTTAAGATAGACTAAAATTAAAGGTATATATGTAACAAAAATCACTATTCAAGAGGTGAAGATATGAGCGATTACATTACACTTACAGGAGCAGACAACTACTACGGTTCTAAGATTTTCAGCGTAGGTCAGGAAGTGCTTCTTGTAAAAGACTATGACAACAAATTCGATGAGGAAGCCATAAGAATTGAAATGGAGTCCCTGAATACTGTAGGATATGTTGCCAACAGCATACATACAGTGGCGAAAGGCACTAAGAGCGCAGGAAGAATTTATGATACTTTTGATGATGAAATAAAAGGATTCATAAGATTTATAGTTAAAGATGTAGCTATAATTGAACTTGAACCTTCAGATGACAATCTTACACTTGAAGATCTTCTTCTTGAAGAGGGAGAAATTGAAGATATAAAGATAATGGAAATAGGATTATTCAATAAGTACAGATAGAATCGAAATTAATCGGCCCAGCTTATGCTGGGTTGTTTATATTTTGAGAGAAAATCTGAAAGAAAAATTAAAATAAATTGAGGTGATAAGGTGAGTAATAATGGAGAAAGACTTTCTTCTGAATATGCTGAAAATGGGAAGAAGAAAGGAATAACTGCTGAAGCGGTATTCATACTGTTCAGTATTTTAGTTCTGAGTCTCAACTTAAGAGCGCCGATTACTGGAGCTTCTGCAGTTATGGATGTAATATCTAAAGATTTAGGAATAAATGAGACTTACTCAGGATTCGTGATGACGGTTCCGCTTATAGCGTTTGCGATTTCATCGGTATTCGTTTCAAACCTGGGGATAAAATACGGATATACTAAAGTGACATTCATAAGTATAATTCTGATGATATTAGGAGAAGTGATAAGAGTAAGTGCAGGCTTTAAAGCGCTGCTTCTTGGAACGGCGTTTCTGGGACTTGGAATTTCAGCAGGGAATGTTCTCATTCCGAGTATAATAAAGCTGAAGTTTCCTAACAGGCTGGGTCTTGTGACGGGACTTTACGGAGTGTTCATGAATCTGATATCCGCATCGTTTACAGGTTCGAGTCTCTATCTTGTGACTCAGAAAGGAGTTCCATGGAGGACTATGCTCTCAGTATGGCTTATAACTTCGGTTGCAAGTCTGATACTCTGGTCGGTAAATCTGTTCGTGAGAAAAGATTTGATGCATGACAACAGAGATACGAGAAATATATTTGAACGTCTGGATATATTCAAGTCCAAAATAGCATGGGCGATAATAATCTATATGGGGTCTCAGTCATTCTTGTTCTATACGACTGTAACCTGGCTTCCTAAAATTCTGAATATGAAGGGATTCGGATACGACTTTGCAAGTGTTATGCTTACAGTATTTCAGATGTCCGCACTCCCGCTTTCATTCTTGATTCCTTTAATTGCAGACAGAATGAAGAATCAGAAAGTAATGGCAGTTTTTGCCGCTATGGGGTATCTCCTGGGGTATATAGGTCTGATGTTCGGAAGCACGAAAGCTCAGATAGCAGTTTCAATGTTTATAATGGCTATAGGGTGTTCGGGAACTTATGCGGCCGCTATAATTCTGATGGAACTGAGATCCAGAACTTCTCATACCGTTGCGATAATATCAGGAGTTTCACAGGCCATAGGATATATAATTGCCGCAATAGGACCTGTTTTGCTGGGATATCTGTTCAGCAATACTGAAGGATATGTTTTTCCAGTGCTGATTCTCATAATAATATCCGTTTTCCTTGTAACTGCTGGAGTAATCGGAGGAAGATCGGGCTATATAGATGATGTCAATAAATAGATACAGATATTATAGTTTTGTGTTATAATTGAATTAAGGCAGATAGAGTCGGAATTGCGAGAGAGCCTGAAATCCGCAGAGAACTGACGAATGATAAGAATCTCTGCGGATGCGGGCCAAGGGCAGCGCAATTTACGGACTGAGCCTTATATGCAGTTTAAAAAGTATAATTTTGTAAAGATGGGGGAGTAGTATAGAATGAGCGATAATTGCAAACCAAGCGACTGTTCAGGCTGTCCTTCAGCATCATCATGCGGGGACGTTAAAAGTTCAGACCAGAAACAGTCGATAGAAGATTTCAGAGAAGCGCCTCACAGACTGAGCAATATAAAGAAAAAAATAGGTATCGTCAGCGGGAAAGGTGGAGTAGGTAAATCACTTATAACATCTATGCTGGCAATAAACATGAGCAGAAAAGGATATTCTGCAGCAGTTTTAGATGCCGATATAACAGGACCTTCAATTCCTAAGTCTTTCGGAATAAATCAAAAGGCTATGGCGAATGAAGACGGTCTGCTGCCGCTTAACTCTAAGAGAGGAATTCAAGTGATGTCTTCAAACCTTCTTCTAGAACATGATACTGATCCGGTTGTATGGAGAGGACCTATTATAGCAAGCATGGTTAAACAGTTCTGGACAGAAGTTATCTGGGGAGATGTGGACTATATGTTCATAGATATGCCTCCTGGAACAGGAGATGTTCCGCTAACTGTATTCCAGTCAATTCCTGTTGATGGAATAGTCATAGTGACTTCGCCTCAGGAGCTTGTTTCGATGATAGTTGAAAAAGCTGTTAATATGGCGAAAATGATGAATGTCCCAATAATAGGAATCGTGGAAAACATGTCTTATCTTGAATGTCCGGACTGCGGAAAGAAAATAGAAGTGTTCGGAGAAAGCAAAGTTGAAGAGACTGCAAAAGCGACAGGAATAGAAATTTTCGCTAAAGTTCCAATGAATCCTGAAATAGCTAGACTTGTAGATGCAGGAGATCTTGAAAGCTATGAGGGAGACTGGCTGGATGAACTTACAGCTAAGATAGAAAAACTTTAATAGCTGCAGGCAGTTGAAATAAAAAGAGATTGTAAGCCTATTTTTATATAAATATAGAGTGGACCCTTAAGGGTTCACTTTATTATTTTACAGAGAAATTTTCAAATTAAGATAATATTTCAGATAAAATTTGATTCAGACAGTGTACTGTAAAGAGAAAAATAAATATAATATAGATTAGAAAAGTATTTAATATGGATGATGAATTGCGAGGGTAGTATAAAATGGTTGATGAAAAATTTATCAGAACGGCTATGCTTATTGGTGAAGAGGGAATTGAAAAACTTAAGAAAAGCAGTGTAACAGTATTCGGTGTAGGCGGAGTCGGAAGCTTTACTGCTGAGGCTCTTGCAAGGTCGGGAGTCGGAAAAATCACAGTAGTAGATTATGACACGATTTCTGAGTCGAATATAAACAGACAGAGTCACGCATTCACAGATACGGTCGGAGAAATTAAAGTTGAAGAGATGAAAAGAAGAATTGAAAGAATAAATCCCGATATAGATGTGAGAGCTGTAAATATTATGATGAATAAAGACAATATAGATGAGATAATGTCTGAAGGAGCAGACTATGCTGTAGATGCTATAGATATGGTTTCGTCTAAAATTGCCCTTATAGAATACTGCTGCAGCAGAGATATTCCTGTAATATCAGCAATGGGAGCGGGAAACAAGCTGAACCCGGCTATGCTGGAAGTGAGCGATATTCATTCAACTTCTGTATGTCCTCTCGCGAGAGTTATGAGAAGAGAAATGAGGAACAGAAATATAGAAAAGCTTAAAGTAGTCTATTCTAAAGAGAAGCCTGTAGAACCGATAAATCCGGAGATGCTCAAAGGAGAGAAATTCTCTGAAGAGAGCAGTGAAGGAGCAGACGGCAAAAGCGGGGGAAATAAAAGAGTTCCGGGAAGTACAGCATTCGTTCCTTCTGTATCAGGACTCATAATAGCATCGGAAGTTGTAAAAGATCTTATTGGATACGAAGATTTATAGTCTCATTCCGATAAAATAAAATTAACAAGAATATACAAGCGGATTTTAAACAGAAGAATAAATCAAAACATTTTAGAAGTTTTGAAAGGATGTGAATGTAATGGAAGAAAGAGGAGTAGTAGTTTCACAGAATGGAAATATAGCTGAGGTTGCGGTTGTGAGAGTTTCGGCATGCGGTTCAAACTGCAAGAGCTGCGGAGGGAGCTGCAATCAGTCTCAGGTGACAGTTTCAGCTGTTACAGAACAGAAACTGAATAAGGGAGATGTTGTGCGTCTGGAGTCGTCTACATCTAATATGATGCTTTCAGTTTTTGCAGCATATCTAGTTCCGCTGATATTTCTGATGATAGGATCTATTGGAGGGACTTATCTTTTCAAAGGTATGGGCTTTGCAAACTTCGAAGCTTTAGGATTCGCTTCAGGAATACTTCTTCTTGCAGTCAGTTTTTTCGTTATAAGATTTTTAGGAAATAAACTGTCGAAAGAGCAGTTTAAAATAGTTTCGGTAGAAAGAAGCGCAAAATAGTAAAACACCATCAGAAAATCATGTAGGATTGACTGATGGTGTTTTTTATTTATAAGTAAAGTTTTATTATCTCTGTTTTTTCTTTATAATTTCTACATTTCCTCTCTTTTTGTCTATAGCTCTTATAGTAGTTTTAGAAATTGAAGATGCAACTATTACTGCAAGAGCAATCGATATTGCTGTGAAGAAAGCGTCACTTCCAACTTCTATAGTTTTTGAGAAGTCATTGTTTATAAAATTAAGCATCGTATAATACATACCGGCTCCGGGCACTAGCGGAATTACTCCAGGAATTATGAAGACTGTTGCCGGTTTTTTGTATTTTCTTGCCATTGTTTCACCTATTACAGCAACGACAGAGGCTCCAAAGAAAGTACCGCCGACGTTTGAAAGAAATAAGTCCGTCAGATTGATTTTCACAAGCCATCCCATCATTCCGCATATGCTCGATCTTATGATGCAGTCCTTAGGAGCGTTGAACAGAATCGAAAATCCCATAGTGGACAGAAACGCGTATATTGCCTGTTTTATCATGAAAACCATTATAATCCACCTCCGATTCCGAAATGACTTATGAATTTAAGTGCAAGCCCGACTCCAAAAGCTATTGAAAGTGCTGAAATTACAGCCTCAGAAGCCCTCGACATTCCGGCAAGGAAGTCTCCGCTGAGAGAGTCTCTGGTTGCGTTCGTTATTGCGAATCCCGGAACGAGAGGCATAAGGCATCCGATTATGACTTCGTTCATATTTACTCCCACTCCTATTTGAACTGACAGATATGAGAGGAGTCCTATTATGAGGGAAGCAAAAAAATCATTTATATAGCTTATCATATTGAGTTTAGGTCCTAAAACGGCTTTAAGTCCTGTAACTATGGTGCTCACGAAGAATGCCGCCATTAAGTCCTGGACTACTCCGCCAAAAAGCATAGCTGAGAAACCTCCGATAAGTCCTCCGCCGAGAACTGCTTTTGTGAAATTTTTATAAGGTTCCACTTTTCTGATTCTTCTGAGTCTCGACATTCCTTCAGCGATTGTCATGTCTGAAGATGTGAAATCACGTGAAAATTCATTTACAAGCGTAATTTTATTCAAATCTGTGCCTTGTATCTGAGTTCTCTTTATTATTGTATTTATATTGTTATCATATCCAAAAGTCAGGAATATACCGGTAGGTATTACGAATACGTCTACATAATTTACAATTTTTATAGCTTTAGCCATTCTTATTATGGTGTCTTCAACTCTGTAAGTTTCGGCACCGGACTGAAGCATGATTTCTCCGGCGAGAACAACCATGTTCATACCCTGTCTGGCCTTTGCTTTTCTTTCTCTTTTTTCCTGAGTTGTTAAATTTAAGTCAATGTCACTGTACTGTTCTGAATTATAAGCAGGAATACTGTACGGCAATGTTCTACCTCCTTTTATTCTATATAATTATATCATTTTACATACTTTTATATTATAAATAAACGCTAATATGATAGTATCACATTTTTTAATAAAATGGTATAAATATATAATGAAAGCCTATAGACTGCGCATAAGAATATACAGTTAATAAAAATATAGAATACATCGAAATAGAGTATAAATATTAGGAAAACGTTATTTCTTTGGAGAATATTTAACAAAGACTGAAATGATTATAGAAAACATACAAAGGAATGACTTTGAAAATGTGATATATTTATAGTCTTATAACAATTGTATAAAAACGAATTATCTTGTATTGTATTAAGTAGTGAAACGAACAATTCTTTCTACGGCTGTTATAAAGCGCCAGAGAGGGGATAGTGACAATCGTTTTGCATACTTAACAAAAATTTTTAAATAATGCTTGCAATAAAAGAAAATAAAGTTTATATTGTAAGTAGGGCCAAAACGAAACATTGATGTATAGAATTAAAAACAATTGCAATAATGTAATAAGAACAATTGCAAAAATAAATGACGAACAGTTGAAGCACAAAACGCAGACTAGATTTCGTAGGGCCTAACAAAAAGGCTTTGTTATTAATACCGAAAATTCTCTACAATAATACATATGACTGTATAAGCAGAGATATGGTATGTGAGGAAAGCTCAGGGATTAGAAAATGATCCCGGCTTATAAAAATAATATTATTAATGATTGATTTTACGAAAGGGGATTTTTAAAAACATGGATTTCAAAAACCTTAAAAACTCAGACCCAGCAATAATGGAGGCAATTGAGAACGAACTTAAAAGACAGCAAGACAATATCGAGCTTATAGCTTCAGAAAACATAGTTACTGAAAGTGTTATGGAAGCAATGGGATCATACCTTACTAACAAATATGCAGAAGGATACCCAGGAAAAAGATACTACGGTGGATGTGAATACGTTGACGTTGTAGAAAACCTTGCAATAGACAGACTTAAAGAACTATTCGGATGTGACCACGCAAACGTACAGCCACACTCAGGAGCAAATGCTAACCTTGGAGTATACTTCGCTACTCTTAAACCAGGAGATAAAGTTCTAGGAATGAACCTATCACACGGTGGACACTTAACTCACGGAAGCCCTGTTAACATATCAGGAGTTTACTACAATTTCGTAGACTACGGAGTTGAAGAAGGAACAGAAGAAATAGACTATGACAAGCTAGAAGAAGTTGCTGTTAAAGAACAGCCTAAAATGATAGTTGCTGGATTCTCAGCATACGCTAGAACTCTTGATTTCGCAAGATTCAGAGAAATAGCTGACAAAGTTGGAGCATACCTAATGGTTGATATGGCTCACTTCGCTGGACTAGTTGCAGCAGGACTATATCCTAACCCAGTTCCACACGCTGACTTCGTAACTAGTACAACACACAAAACTCTAAGAGGACCTAGAGGTGGAATCATACTTTGTAAAGAAAAATATGCAAAAATGATAGACAAAGCTATATTCCCAGGACTACAAGGTGGACCGTTAATGCACGTAATCGCTGGTAAAGCAGTTGCATTCGGAGAAGCTCTTAAACCAGAATTCAAAGCTTACCAAGAACAAGTTGTTAAAAACGCTAAAGTTCTAGCTGAAGCTCTTCAAGAAGAAGGATTCAGAATAGTAACTGGAGGAACTGACAACCACCTAATGCTAGTTGACGTTAAAGCTATAGGACTTACTGGAAAAGAAGCAGAAGCTATGCTTGACGAATACAAAGTTACAGTTAACAAAAACACTATACCATTCGATCAAGAAAGCCCATTCGTAACAAGCGGACTTAGAATAGGAACTCCAGCTGTTACAACTAGAGGAATGGTTGAAGATGACATGAAAGAGATAGCTGCAATAATGAAGCTCATCCTTATAGACAAAAAAGGTGAAGAAGCAGAAGAAAGAGTTAACAAACTAATAGAAAAATACCCTCTATATGCTTAATCACTAATAATATAGAAATTAAAGCACTATGTGCTGATATAGAAGAGTCGCCCGAATCTCAGGTTTGGGCGGCTTTTTTCATATTAAAAAATATTTACATAAAATGTTAAAAATTCTGTGTAATGCTTATATATCTGGGTATATATATTTACAAGAAATAAATTTGGGGGTTTTGAAATTGAAAAGAGAAGTGAACGGAGAAATTTACAACACTGAAAAAGGATCAGAACAGTTAACAGAAAAATACTGCAAGAATGAAGATACTTCAGGATGGCAGTGTGAGACTCTTTACAGAAGAGACGACGGAAAATATTTCCTTTATGGAGAAGGAGGAATAAACAGTCCTTATGCGGCACCGTTAGGAGAAAATGGTAAAAAAGACGGTGATGCTATAATTCCTCTTACAGATGACGAAGCAAAATCATGGGCTGAAGAAAATCTTTCAGATAGTGAAGTAAAGAAACTGTTTAAATAAAATCTTTAAATTAATACTTAATAAGAGAAATGTTTTGAAATTTTAAAATCAATTATTAATATATAATCAGACGGTTCCTCACCGTCTGATTTTTTTATTGGAAACTTCAAGAATATTGTATTAACAATGGGTATGGGGTATAATTTAATGGGAAGTATTAATAAAAAAATAAAGTAAATATTCAAGATATAAAGTATAACGACAGTTAAATCTTGGGGTTTAGGAATAAAGAGGAGTTGATTAATATGAGCAGACCGGTTGTCGCTATAGTAGGGAGACCTAATGTAGGAAAGTCGACTTTGTTCAATAAACTTGCGGGTAAGAGAATATCCATAGTTGAAGATACACCTGGTGTTACTAGGGACAGAATATACGCAGAGGGAGAATGGACTAATAAATATTTCACACTTATAGACACTGGAGGGATAGAGCCTGACACTGACGATATAATACTTTCTCAGATGAGAAGACAGGCGGAAATCGCAATAGACACAGGAGACGTAATAATTTTCGTCGTTGACGGAAAGCAGGGACTTGCGCCGGCAGATGCTGAAATTGCTCAGATGCTTAGAAAATCCAGCAAGCCGGTTATAATAGCGTGCAATAAGATAGATGATTTCAAGAAAGTGGATTCAATGTATGAGTTCTTTGAACTTGGAATGGACAATGTTATTCCAATTTCAGCAGGACAGGGCTTAGGACTAGGAGATCTTCTGGATGAAGTTGTGAGATTTTTCCCTGAAGACAAAGATACAGAATATGACGATGAAGTCATAAAAGTTGCAGTAATAGGGAAACCGAATGTTGGAAAATCTTCTATAATAAACAGAATTCTCGGAGAAGAGAGAGTAATAGTTTCCGATATAGCGGGAACTACCAGAGACGCTATAGACACTTTTTATGAAACGGAAGACGATAAATTTCTTTTCATAGACACTGCGGGACTTAGAAGACAGAAGAAAATTTTTGAAGATATAGAGAGATATTCAGTTATAAGAACACTTACAGCAATTGAAAGATCGGATGTATGCGTAATAATGATAGATGCCACTACAGGAGTTACTGAGCAGGATGCCAAAATAGCAGGTCATGCTCACAATAACGGAAAGGCTTCTATCATACTTGTAAATAAATGGGATCTTGTAGAAAAAGGAGACAAGACTTATCTGAGATTTGAAGAAGACATAAGAAGAGAACTGAGCTTCATGTCTTATGCGCCGATTCTTTTCATATCGGTTGAAACAGGAAAAAGAGTGGATAAACTTCTAGGACTTATAAAAGAAGTTTATGAAAATTATACTAAGAGAGTGAGTACAGGAGTTCTGAACGACATAATAGGAAGAGCTATTCTTATGAATCAGCCTCCGACAGACAAAGGAAAGAGACTGAAGATCTACTATACTACTCAAGTAGGTATAAAGCCTCCTAAATTTGTGCTGTTCGTAAATGACAGAGAGCTTTCACATTTTTCATATGAGAGATATCTGGAAAATAAAATCAGAGAGTCGTTCGAATACACGGGCACTCCTATACAGTTTGAATTAAATGAAAAGAAAGAGGGGTAGTTTTGACAGGGAAAATTATTTTAATAATCATAATATCCTACCTCATAGGCAATATTCAGACTTCCTATATTCTGGGAAAGCTAATTGCTAAAAAAGATATAAGAGATTATGGAAGTTCGAATGCCGGAACTACTAATGCGCTGAGAGTATTCGGAAAGAAGATAGCGGCGGCAACTCTTATAATAGATTTGTTAAAAGGAGTTCTGGCTGTTTATATAGGAGGAAAGATTCTCGCAGAAACTGGAGAAGTGATAGCAGGTCTTTTCGTAATAATAGGTCATATATGGCCTGTATTTATGGGATTTAAAGGGGGAAAGGGAGTTGCGACTTCGATAGGCGTCGGACTTTCTCTGACTCCTGTGACCGCGCTGATATCAATAGTCATAGGTGTGGCTATTCTGATAAAGACGAAATACGTTTCTCTAGGAGCGCTTACAGCTATTGCGCTTTGGCCTATTATGAATCTTATAGCTTATTTAAAAGACGGGAGAATACTTCTTATTGCAGTTTCATTCGTATTAGCTGCAATCGTAATATTTAAACACAGAGCTAATATTGAAAGGCTTATGAACGGAACGGAAAATAAGGTTACAAAAAAAGTCGGAACAGACTAGTGATTTTTCAGTGCAATTTGTGAGCAGTTTTATGAGCGGTTTTTTAGAGCTCAATTAATAAAGGAGAATGTTGATATGGATAATATTGCTGTTCTAGGAGGCGGAAGCTGGGGAACTGCCCTGGCAAATCTTCTAGCCAACAAAGGATACCATGTTTCAGTATGGCTGAGAAATGAAGAGCAGGCTGAAGAAATAAACAGAGTGAGAGAAAACAGAAAATATCTTCCGGGAGTGAAACTTTCAGATAATCTGGATTTCACTACGGATTTAGATGTGGTTAAAGGAAAGGAAATTGTAATTTCTGCAATACCTACTCAGAGTTCAAGAGAGGTTTTTAAGAAAATAAAAGGCAGAATTGAAGACAATGCGATTCTTGTAAATGTTTCAAAAGGTCTCGAAGTCGGAACTCTTTTCAGAATTTCTGAAATTGCAAATCAGGAGCTTCCGGAAGTGAGATACTGTGTTCTTTCAGGACCTTCTCATGCAGAGGAAGTCGGAAGAGATATACCTACTACTGTAGTCGTTTCTTCGAAATCACGAGAGGTGGCTGAAAAAATTCAGGATGTTTTCATGACCAGCAGATTCAGAGTTTATACTAATCCTGATGTTGTAGGTGTTGAAATCGGCGGAGCGCTTAAGAATATAATAGCTCTTGCAGCAGGAGTTTCTGACGGTTTCGGATATGGAGACAACACTAAAGCGGCTCTTATGAGCAGAGGATTTATAGAAATGGCGAAGCTCGGACTTAAAATGGGAGCTTCAGGGATAACTTTTTCAGGTCTTTCAGGAGTTGGAGATTTGATAGTTACATGTACTAGTCAGCACAGCAGAAACAGAAGAGCAGGAATTATGATGGGTGAAGGAATGACTGCATCTGAAGCGACTGAAAAGGTCGGAATGGTAGTTGAGGGAATAAAGACTACTAAAGCGGCTTATGAGATTTCAAAAAAATATGACGTGGACATGCCTATAACGAAAGAGCTTTATAAGATAATCTTTGAAAATCTTCCAGTTGAAAAGGCGCTTGAAAACCTGATGGGAAGAAGTAAAAAGCACGAACTTGAAGAGATTCTTGATAATAAGACAGTTGAATGGAGCAAATAGGTGAGAAGCATTCAAAATTATGTTATAATGAAAGATGAGGATTATTTAATAATAATTGAAGAAGGTAGATAAATGCTTATTCATTTACTTAAATTGACTTTTATAGCCTTGATTTTTTCACTCGGGGGCTATGTTCTTGCAGTTCTGAATGAGAAAATGAGACTGAAACAGGGAACTATAATTCTGAAAAATGTTCCGGCAGGGCGGGACACTATCGACCGCATAGATTCAGTCGAAATGGAGCTCATGGATAAAAAACTCAGAACTGGAGATGAAGTGAAACTGAAGCTTATCAGCGGAAAAGTCATAAAAGGAATAATAATCGGTTTCTCGAAAGAGAAAGGAAGAACTGTTTTTATGAATACCAAAAATAAGCTCAAGGAAATAGATTTCAATGATATTAGCAAGATAAAAGTAATAAGTAGATATGGTAAATTTTTCAGTTCCTAACCATTATTGAGCTATGAGGTGGTTTCATGAGTAGAAGAAATGAATCCCCGGGAGCCAGACAGAAAAAAGGAAAAAGGAAACGTAGCAGAACAAAGTTTTTGAATAAACGATTTGTTTTATTCGTAACGATAACATTTGTATTATTATATTTTTTGCTTTTCAGAGGGATACCGTTCCTTATATCATCCAATGCATCTACAGTTACAGCGGTGGTAGAGTCGTATGTAGATGAAGAGGATGCTAAGGCGCTTATAATAAGAGATGAATACGTTCAGGAAGTCGGAACGAAGAATCTCAAGTTCAAAGTGAAAGACGGAGAGAAGGTAGCAAAAGACCAGATCATAGCTACAGCGAGCATTTCACCGGGAAGTGAAGAAAAAGGCGAAATAGACTCGTATGATGATGAGATAAAAAATTATCAGGATCTTTTCGATAATTATAAGTACTATGCAGAGCTTGATAATATAGATGAAACAGAATTGAATGATTATATGACTAAACTGAAAGAGAGTTTTCCGGAAGATACTGAATCTGTTGAGAAAATAAAAGAAGATATTGTCAGCGGAACAGTTCAGAATGAGGATTTCTTTCAGAAGAAAATTGATTCATTAGAGAAAAAGATAGAAAACACAAAAGAAAAATCTGGTACGGGTCCGATAGACTACAGAGCTGAAGTGACCGGGATATTTTGTCACAGTACAGACGGTTTTGAAAAGACGCTTCCGGTTAAAGATTTGAAAGATATCGGAGTGGAAAAATTCGATCAGATAATAGCTGATGTCGGAAAGGCTAATATAAAACCGAGTGTGCTGAAAAAACTTTTTAAAAAAGATAATAAAGAGCCTGCTGCCACAAAGGTGAAGATAATAGACAATTCTTCGTGGTACGCTCTTGTAAAAACGAATATAGATTATAAGAGATATATAGACGGCAAAGATTATGTCAATTTCAAGATAGAATCTAAGGATTTGAAACTGCCGGGAAAAGTTATTAATATAAAGGAAGAAGACAGAGAAATGCTCATTCTTCTGGAGTTCGATTCGAGTCTTCATGATGTCTACGATATAAGAGAGACTGATGTGAAGCTTGAAAAGGCGAAATATAACGGACTCAAAGTTCCTAAATCTGCTATAGCTCAGAAAAGCAATCAGCAGGGTGTTTACATAAAAGATGTAAATGGAATAGTAAAATTCGTTCCTGTGAATTTGGATTATATAGACAGCAAAAATGCTATAGTAAGAATAGAACCCGGCGGAAATATAAAGGCCACTATTGACGGAGAAGTTCAGGACCGAAAGGCTCTGAGTGTTTACGACGAGGTTATAAAGAACGGCAGCCTGGCTAAAGAAAATACTATACTTAACTGATTTGGGAGGTAATTAAAATTAGCTTAAAAGAGAATTTAGATTCAATCAATAAAAAAATCGAAGAAATAGTAGAAAAACAGGGAAGAAGCAGAGAGGATGTAACTCTTATAGCAGTTTCAAAGACTGTAGACGAAGATATAGTTAATGAAGCTATAGCTCTTGGAGCAAAAGACCTTGGAGAGAACAAGGTTCAGGAGATAGAGAGAAAAATGCCTCTGCTAAAAGGAGACTTCAATATGCATATGATAGGAAGTCTTCAGACTAACAAAGTAAGATTTATAATAGACTCAGTTAAAATGATTCATTCACTGGACAGAATGAGTCTTGCAAAAGAAATAAACAAGAGAGCTAAAAAAATCGACAGAGTCATGGATGTTTTAGTTCAGGTAAATGTTTCCGGAGAGGAGACAAAATCAGGATTTGCGCCTGGAGAAGTTATAGATTTCTTAAAAAGCATAGAAGACTATGACCATATAAAAATCAAAGGTCTTATGACTATGGCGCCTCATTATGAAGATCCTGAAGATACAAGATACGTTTTCAGAGAGCTTAAAGAGCTTTTTGAAGAGATTAAAAAAGAAGATATCAAGAATGTAGATATGCAGTATTTATCAATGGGAATGTCTAATGACTTTGAAGTAGCGCTTGAAGAAGGTTCTAATATGATAAGAGTCGGAACTGCGATATTCGGAGCAAGAGACTATTCTAAATAAACAGACAGCGGAGGTAAGGATATGGCAGAATTTATGGATAAATTTAAACAATTTGTAGGACTTGATGATTATGATGATGAAGATGATATGATGGATCCTCAGGAATTTGATTACGATGAAGAGGAATCTGTAGGATACGACGATAGAGATATAGAAACTACTAGAAGCAAAGTTGTCGATATCAACAAGACAAATAAAGAGTATTCGAGACGTACAGTTAAAGTTATGGTTTATGAACCTTCAAGCTATGACGACGTTACAAAGCTTATAGATGAAATAAGAAATGAAAGAATAATAGTTATGAATATGCTTAGACTTGAAACAGAAGTTAAGCAGAAAATATTCTACTGCATGAGCGGAGCGGTATATGCTCTTGACGGAAACATGCAGAAAGTTGCTAAAGATATATTCGTTATAGCGCCTTCAAATGTGGAAGTTGATTCTAAGAAACTTTCTGAAGAGATGGCTAACAGAGGAATTATCGGCGGCAGAATGTAGCTGAAACTCAAAGAGTACAAACAATATAGAAAATACATAAGAGCACTTTCGGGTGCTCTTATTTTAACTGAATAAAAGTTTTAAATTAGAATGGAGCAAATATATGAATGTAGTTGCAAGAGCATTTTACATGTTTACAGAAATTCTGATATGGGCGATAATCATAAGAAGTTTCGTTATAATGTTCATCAGAGATATGAACAATCCGATAGTAAGAGGACTTCGAATGTTTACAGATCCGGTATTAGTGCCGGTGAGAAATATGATGTATAGAATCAGAGGGAATCCGGGGATGATAGACTTTTCTCCCCTTATAGCGATTATTCTGATAAATATACTGAGACAGCTGATACTGGGAATATTACTATAGGAGAAGTTTATGTATATAGACAGCGATTTATATCTCCAGCATATAAATGACAATGAACAGATAGAGGTATTGAAGAAAGTTATAGATAAACTCAATATTTCTCTCAGAAATTATACGGTGGAGTATACGGATTTTTTAGATCCATATCAGAGAAGGCTTGCTGAATCTGTCCTCAACAGAATAGATGATATAGACTACAGATATGAGGGCGGAATTGAGGAAGCTGAGAGAAAAAGCATAGTCATATTTCCATCCTATATGGATTATGACAGTATAGAAAATCCGATAAAGGCAGTTAAAGTATCGGGAAATTTTAAATTCAACAGATCTTCTCACAGCGACTATCTGGGTTCTGTTATGGGACTTGGAATAAAAAGAGAGAAGATAGGCGATATATTTTCTTTTGAAGACAGAGCATATATAGTAGTTTCAGGCGACATACTGGATTATGTGCTTGCAAATCTTCAGAAAATAGGAAGAGAGACTGTAAAAACAGAGGAAGTGCCGTTTGAGGAAATAGAATACGAAAAGCCTGAAACTGAAGAGAAGATAATAACGGTTGCATCAGAAAGGCTTGATAATTTTGTATCTGAAATATACAATCTCTCGAGAACGAAAGCCTCATCCCTCATAGAGGGCAAGAGAGTTAAAGTTGATTTTCAGCCTGTATTTAACAAGTCCAGATCTGTAGAAGAAGGAAGTCTTATTTCGGTAAGAGGCCATGGAAGGTCTGTAGTTTGCAGCAGACTGGGAGAGAGCAGAAAAGGAAAGATAAGATACAGAGTGGAAAGATATATCTAATTGGCAAAGGTGGTACGGAATATGACGATGGGAAAAGTTAAGGACCGTCTTAGAGACAGGCATGACTACTACAGAAAAGAAGAAGACAATATAAAGGGAATAATTGAAGAAAACGAAATAGAAAGAAAAAAAATGGATGAAAAAATAGATGAAGTAAATAGAACTCTTGAAGCTATGAAAAATGAAAAAAGAGAAATGTACGTTCTGGCGGATAAAATAGGTCAGATTGCAGACAAGCTTGAAAGAAATCAGCTTCAGGAATATCTTCATCTTGTGAACAACAAGAAGAAGCTTCTGCTGATAAATTTTCTTTCAGGACTTGCTAAAGGATTTGGAACTGTTATAGGATTCACTATCCTTGCGGCAGTAGTTCTATACATTCTTCAGAATATGATTTCTCTTCCTATAATAGGAGATTTCATAGCGGATATAATTGAAATTGTGCAGAGCAACCTGGCACAGAGATAAAGAGGAGGAAGAATATGAGTGCTGTATTTTTCATAGTTCTTATTCTGGATCAGGTGACTAAGTATCTGGCCAGAAATTACCTCAGAGGCACGGATGGAATAAGCATTATAGGAGATTTTTTCAGACTGAGCTATGTAGAGAACAGAGGTGCGGCTTTTGGAATACTTCAGCATCAGAAACTCTTTTTTATTGTTACTACAGTAATAATAATAGCGGCGATTTTTTATATAAGAAAAAAATACAGAAACAGAATAAGCAGAGCCGGAGAGTTTTCTCTTCAGCTTATACTCGCGGGAGCTGTAGGAAATCTGATAGACAGAGTTGTTTTTTCATTCGTAACTGATTTTCTGGATTTCAAATTTGGAAATCTTTATGATTTTCCAGTATTCAATATAGCAGATATAGCAGTAGTTGTCGGAACGGCAATTATAATATTCCTTGTAGTTACAGATAAGGACACCGAAAATTCGGATGAAAAAGAGAAAGCAGACGGGGAGAGCTGATACAATGCTTGTAAAAATAAAGGCCGATGAAAAGGGTGACAGACTTGATGTATTTCTTTCAGAATCTGAAGAACTTGAAGGACGTTCGAGATCTTTCATTCAGAAACTGATAAAAGAAGGCAAAATTTCTGTCAACGGAAAGATGAAGAAAGCTAAATACAGTGTGAAACCCGGCGATGAGATAGAAGTGGAAATAGAGGAAGAAGAAGAGGACGGAAAACCTGAACCTCAGAATATAGATTTAAATATAATCTATGAAGATGAAGATCTTGCAGTAGTTTACAAGCCGCAGGGAATGGTCGTTCATCCTGCAGACGGCAATAAAGACGGAACGCTGGTGAATGCTCTTCTCTATCATATGGATTCACTTTCGGATGTAAACGGCGGGGATATCAGGCCGGGAATAGTGCACAGAATAGACAAGGACACTTCAGGAGTTCTGCTGGTGGCGAAAAACAATAAAGCTCATGAATCGCTTGCAAAACAGCTTGAAGAACACAGTGTGACAAGAAAGTATCTCGCACTGGTGGAAGGAAGAATAAAAGAAGATAAGGGCACTGTAGACGCTCCTATCGGAAGGAATCCTTCAGACAGAAAGAAAATGGCTGTTGTAGAGGGAGGAAGAAGAGCAGTTACTCATTTCAGAGTAGTAGAAAGATTTGAAGACAATACTCTTGTGGAAGCACAGCTTGAAACTGGGAGAACTCATCAGATAAGAGTTCACATGAAGTATATAAAGCATCCTGTAGTGGGAGATCCGGTTTATGGAATAAGAAAGCAGAGATTCCGTCTTGAAGGACAGCTTCTTCATGCACACACTATAGGATTTATACATCCTTCAACAGGAGAATACATGGAATTCAGCTATCCTCTTCCAGACTATTTTGAAGAGGTTTTAAGAAAGCTGAAGAAACTTCCTGAAGATATATAATTTATGAAAGTTTGAGGTGAAAAAATTGGGAGCTAAAGCGTCGATAATGGATCATGCTTCGATGGAAAGAGCAATTACAAGAATTTCACACGAAATAATAGAAAAGAATAAAGGGACGGAAAACTTAATAGTTGTCGGAATAGGAAGAAAAGGAATTCCTTTTGCGGAGAAACTCGGAGGAAGAATTTCGAGCATAGAAGACAGAAGAATTGATGTCGAATGCATAGATATCCAGGGTTACAGAGATGATGTCGACAGAGACAATACTGACAAATTCGTATTCAGCTTCGATATAGAAGATAAGATTATAATTCTGGCTGACGATGTTCTCTATACAGGAAGAACGGTGAGAGCCGCTCTAGATGCAATAGTTCACAATGGAAGACCTAAAAAAGTTCAGTTGGCAGTTCTTATAGACAGAGGACATAGAGAATTTCCAATAAGACCTGATTTCGTGGGAAAAAACGTTCCTACATCGAGAGATGAAAGAATAAAAGTGGTATTTGATGAAAATGACAGTAAAGTTTTAATAGAAAAAGCTGAGGAATAGCATAAACTGCTCCTCAGCTTTTTATTTTATAAAAATTTAGTTTTCTTTCTGCATTTTGAGAACTGAATTTTTATCCGGTGTTATATATATGGTGTTATTATTTTCGTATATAACCATTCCAGGTTTAGAACCGCTCGGCTTTTTGACATTTCTTTTTTCAGTATAGTCCACAGCCACGTTTTCAGACATATTTCCTTTGCTGTAGTATGCTGCAAGCATAGCCGCTTCTCTGATTGATTCTTCAGACGGCTCTGTTCCGTCAGTTTTAAGAATAACGTGAGAACCCGGAATATCTTTAGTGTGGAACCATAAATCATCTTTCATCGCTGTTCTCATAGTGAGTCTGTCGTTCTGTCTGTTGTTTTTTCCTACGAAAATATCCTCTCCGCTGCTTGAAATATAGTGGTGAGGTTTTGATTTTTCCTGGTTCTGTTTTTTGTTCTTCAGATGGTAGTTCTTCATATATCCTTCTTTGATAAGTTCTTCTCTTATCTCGTCTATTTCCTGAAGGCTTGTTGAAGAATCTATAGAGTATATTATATTGTCGAGATATTCTATTTCTTCTCTCGATTTTTCTATCTCGTTCTGAAGCAGCTTTCCGGCATGTTTAAGCTTATTGTATCTCTTATAGTATTTCTGAGCATTGTCTGCCGGGGAAAGCTTGGGGTCGAGTTTCACTTTTACTTTTTTCATTTCAGGGTCGTAGAAGTTTTCAAGCTCGGCCTCTTTATCTCCCTTGTTTATTCTGTAGATATTTGCCATTATAAGGTCGGCCATAGTCTTGTATTTGTCTCTGTCATGTGATTCCCTGAGTTCGATTTCCTGCTTTCCTGTTTTGTTTATGAGTCTTTCCATTTTAGTCATAATGCTTTTTCTGAGATCACCGGATTTCTGTTTTATCCTGTCCTGTCTGTCTCTTTCGGTATAGAAGAAATCGAGTATCCATGAAATCGATTCATTTTTTTCTTTAGGTCTGTCTCCGAACTGGTTTAAATCGACAGCTGAAAAAGCCAGAACATCCGTTCCGTTTTCTTCAAAGACTATCGTGGGGTCAAAATCTCTGTTTTTGACTTTGGAGTACAGTTCCGAAAAAGCGCTGTAAAGTTTTTCTATATCTTCTTTTTCAAAATCTCTTATGCTCTTATCCGTATCCACTTTAGCTCTGTCCACTATTTCTCTTGCAATGAGAGGACTCATTCCAAGATAGTTTTTATACAGGAATTTAAAAGCGGGATTGCACGATTCCGTTTCTTCAGCAATAGAGAAAAACTTTTTTCTTTCAGTTTCAGTTGGAATTTCTTTATGCTGCGAAGGCGGAAAACTGTATTCAAGTCCCGGAAGAACCTGTCTTACAGAACTCGTTCCAAGGGAGATTCTCTTTATAGAGTCTATTATCTTTCCGTCGTCTTTTTTTACAAGAATAATATTGCTGTGCTTGTTCATTATTTCCACTATTAGATTTTTCTTAGACATATATCCCAGTTCATCCATCGACTCTATTTCGATTACGAGTATTCTCTCAAGGTCTATCTGGTAGACGTCAGTAATCACTCCGCCCTGAATATGCTTTCTCAGAAGCATGCAGAACATCGGCGGTGTCATCGGATTCGGTTTAGTCATATCCGTTATATAAGTTCTTGGGTTATTGCTGCTTGCTGATACGAGGAGTTTGAAATTTTTTCCTTTTCCTCTTATGTTTAAAAAAAGCTCATCTTTCTCAGGCTGATGAACTTTATCTATCTTAGATCCTATTAATATATCTCTGAATTCAGTTTCAACTGCTCTTAAAACTATTCCGTCTAATGCCATTTAATCACCTCTCTGATTCTGCAGATTTTACGCAGAATATAATTATATTATAATATATGTAGGGGGAAAAGTGAAATAAAGCTGAAAATTGAGAAGCCTGAAGAAACTGTGAAAAAATCATAATATAAATCACAAAAGGATAAGTATATCACGATATTTAATCGGTTTTTATGTTATAATAAGTATACTTTCTTTTAATAAGATATGAAGGGAGGAAGTTGCCGGAAAGCCTGGCAACGCCATTAATTTGAAAAGCATGACGGGGTACGGACGAGGTGAAGTCAGCCGAGAGGGATATAATATCACCGTGGAGATTAAATCTGTTAATCATAGATACTGCGATATAAATATAAGAACTCCCAAGCACCTTGTCTGTCTTGAAGATAAAATAAAAAGTAAAATTAAAGAGACCGTTGACAGAGGAAGATTCGAAGTATTTTTTAATATTGAATCAGAAAATGAAGACGAACATAATATAAAAGTGAATGTATCGCTTGCTAATGCCTATATGGATGCGGTTGAGCTGCTCGGAAGAGAAATAGGCATTTATTCTGATATAACGATGGACAGATTTTTAGATTTTCCTGATATAATAGTTTCAGAGAGAAAAGAGACTGATACTGACGATGTATGGAGAATTACAGATGAAGCTCTCGGAATAGCTCTTTTCGAACTCGTTGACATGAGATCGACTGAAGGAGAAAATATACTGAAAGATATATTAGGAAAGATTGAAGTTATAGAGACTGAGCTTGAAAGTATAGAAAAACTCAAAGAAAATGTAGTTGAGGAATACAAAATCAAGCTTGAAAACAGAATAAATGATATACTTAAAGATAAAAGTCTTCTGGATGAATACAAGCTTGCAAATGAAGTTGCGCACTATGCTGACAAGTCCAATATAGATGAGGAGATAGTTAGACTTCATTCTCATCTGGAACAGCTCAGAGAGGTTGCAGAATCGGAAGGAAGCATTGGAAAGAAACTGGATTTCATAATTCAGGAGATGAACAGAGAGACTAATACGATAGGCTCAAAAACTGGAAATATCAGTATTACAAATTCAGTAGTTGAGATAAAATCTAAAATTGAGGAAATAAGAGAACAGATTCAGAATGTTGAATAGATAAGCGTGAAAAGCGGAATACAAGACAGGAGTGATAAAAATGGCTATAAAACTTATAAATATCGGTTTCGGGAATATGGTTTCAGCAAACAGAATAGTAGCTATAGTAAGTCCGGAATCTGCTCCGATTAAGAGACTTATTCAGGAGGCCAGAGAAAGAGGAATGCTTATAGATGCTACTTACGGAAGAAGAACGAGAGCGGTAGTTATAACGGATAGTGACCATATAGTGCTTTCGGCAGTTCAGCCGGAGACGGTTTCACACAGACTGGACAATAAGGACGGCATGTCTGATTCTGAGTAGAGAGGGGTAGAGAAATGTTAAGAAAAGGACTTCTTTTAGTAGTTTCAGGACCGTCAGGGGCGGGAAAAGGAACTATATGCAAGGAACTTCTGGAAAGAGATAAAGATATATGTCTTTCAATTTCGGCTACGACAAGAGATCCTAGACCGGGAGAAGTTCACGGCAAAAACTATTATTTCATAGAAAAAGAAGAATTTATAGAGAGAATTGGAAATAATGCGTTTCTTGAGCATGCTGAAGTTTACGGAAATTATTACGGAACTCCTCAGAAGGAAGTTTTAGAACAGCTTGAGAAAGGAAAAGATGTTCTTCTTGAAATAGACATACAGGGAGCACTTAAAGTAAAAGAACAGTATAAGGACGGAGTATTCATTTTCATAGTTCCTCCTTCAATGGAAGAACTCAAAAACAGACTGGAGTCTAGAGGAACAGAAACGAAGGAGTCCATGATTAGAAGATTCGAATCGGCATACGATGAGATAAAATACGTATTTAAATACGACTATGCAGTTGTGAACGATGAGGTTGACAAGGCAGTGGACAAGATACAGGCCATAATTGAAGCTGAAAAATGCAGAGTTCACAGACAGAAGAACTTTATCGAGGGTTTGTAAGAGAAAAATATATAAGGAGGAGAGAAGAATGACTAATTTATCAAATGAAGAAATTCTTAAGCATATAGACAGTAAATACAGTTTCGTTACAGTGGTTTCTAAGAGAGCAAGACAGCTTCTTGAAGGTGCAAGTCCTCTAGTAGAAAAAGATGAGGAAGACGAAAGAGCGCTTTCAGTTGCACTCAGAGAACTTACTGAAGATAAATTCGATTTTCACAGAATGACTAAAGAAGAAATAGAACAGATGAAACTTGAAAAGCTTGCAGCGCAGGAAGCTGAAGAAAGCAAAGATTCGGAAAGCGAATCAGCAGAATAATATAAAAGAGGTGCTTAATTTGCTGAAAAATAAAAATATAGTGCTGGGAGTTACAGGCGGAATAGCTGCTTATAAAGCTCCGGACATAGTGAGCAGACTTATAAAAAAAGGAGCTAAAGTTAAAGTTGTCATGACTGAAGCGGCAGAAAAATTCGTGACTCCTCTCACTTTTCAGACTATGTCTCAGAACTATGTAGTATCCGATATGTTTGCAGATATACCTTCATGGGATGTTGAACATATAGCGATTGCGAAAGGGGCTGACCTCTTTCTCATAGCACCTGCATCTGCCAATATAATCGGCAAAATAGCAAACGGAATAGCAGACGATATGCTCAGCACGACGGTTATGGCCACAAAAGCGCCAGTAGTGTTTGCGCCTGCTATGAATACGAATATGTATAAAAATCCTATATTCCAGAAGAATGTGGAAAGCCTTAAAGAGCTGGGATATAGATTCATATCTCCGGCATCAGGCAGACTGGCATGCGGAGATACAGGAGAAGGAAAGCTTGAAAGTCCTGAAAATATAATTAAGTATATTGAAGAATTTTTTGAAGAGGAAAATTTGGAGAAGGATTTTAAAGGGCTTAAAGCGCTTGTCACTGCAGGACCTACTATAGAAAGAGTAGACCCTGTGAGATATGTGAGCAATAATTCGAGCGGAAAGATGGGCTATGAGATTGCCAAAGCTCTGAAAAAAAGAGGAGCTGATGTCACTCTCATTTCAGGTCCTGTAAATCTTGAAGCGCCTGAAGGAATAAAGACAGTTTATGCTGAGAGCACTGACGATATGTTTAAGGCTGTAGAAGCTGAGTTCAGTGATTCAGATATAATCGTGAAAGCAGCGGCGCCGCTCGACTATAAGATAAAATCTTATTCAGAAGAGAAGATAAAGAAAGCAGGCGGAGGTCTTATTCTCGAGTTTGAAAGAGCACAGGACATCCTGAAGCATTTCGGAAATCTTAAAAAAGAAAATCAGACTGTTGTAGGCTTTGCTGCAGAGAGTGAGGATTTGGCTGAAAATGCTAAAAAGAAAATTGAGAAGAAAAATCTCGATTTTATAGTGGCTAATAATATAAAATCTGCAGAGACAGGTTTTAAATCAGACTACAACTCAGCAAAGATAATAGACAGAGACGGAAAAGAAACTGATACAGGAAAAGTTACAAAAAGTGAACTTGCCGGAATGATACTGGATAAGATAAAAGAAATCAGAAGAGCTTAATTTTTAAGCTCTCTATTTTTTTAGCCGGAAAAGGACAGATATTTGAATTCTGTCTGATGGCTGAATGTCTGAAATGAAACGACAGAGGATGATTCGATTGTCAGAGAAATTATTTGCAAGAATTATAACAGATAATACGAGCAGCGAGCTCGACAGAACTTTCACTTATGAGATTCCGGAAAGCTATATTGAAAAAGCGCAGACTGGAATGAGAGTTCTGATTCCATTTGGAAGAGGCAACAGACTTCTGGAAGGAATAATAATAGAGATAACGGAAGATTTAACCGAAGAGGAAAAATCTTATAAAATAAAACAGATAGAGTATTTTCTCGAGAAGACTCCTTCTCTTACAAGAGAGCAGCTTGCGATGGTGAGATGGATAAGGAATGAATATCTCTGCAGATATATAGATGTCATAAGAACTATGCTTCCGGCGGGTTTAAGCGTGAAAGTGAACAAATTTGTAAATGTCCAGAGAGAGATTGAAGCTGAGGGAGAGATATATTCATACCTGAACAAAAGAAAAAGAGTCAGCATGAATTATCTCGAAAAGAAATTCGGAAAGGAATATCTCAAAAAAAGTCTTGAATTTCTTATAGAAAATGAATATGCGGTTCTTGACGAATCATACGAGCAGGAAGTGAAGAAGAGCTTTGTGAAAAAAGTCTATAAAAATTATGAAGATGCAGAAGACGTTTTAGATCTTTTGAGTGCAAGAGCTGTCAGGCAGAAAGAGATAATTGAATTTCTGGAAGAGCATGGTGACGGAATAGAATTCAGCAGACTAACAGGAGAACTCAAAGTTTCATCTTCTTCAATAGACGCTTTAGCTGACAGAAATTTCATAAAGATTGAGGAAGAAGAAGAGTACAGAAATCCTGTTAAAAGAGAAATAGAGAAATATGAGAAGCATGTTCTGAACGAAGAACAGGAGAATGCTTTCAAAAAAATATCAGATTCTGATGAAAAGGTGTTTTTGCTGAAAGGCGTTACCGGAAGCGGAAAAACGGAAGTCTATCTTCAGCTTATAGAAGAAAATCTGAAGGCCGGAAAGAATGCCATAGTTCTAGTTCCCGAAATATCTCTCACACCTCAGACACTGGAGAGATTCATAGGAAGATTCGGACAGAGAGTTGCAGTATTTCACAGCAAGCTTTCTCACGGAGAGAGATATGATGAATGGAGAAAAATGAAAAGAGGCGAAGTTGATATAGTCGTAGGCACAAGATCTGCTATATTCGCGCCTTTTAAAGATATAGGTCTGATAATAATAGACGAGGAGCATGAAGGGACTTACAAATCTGAACAGAATCCGAAGTATGACACGATAAAGCTTGCAGAGAAGATGACCGAAGTCTACGGATGCAAACTCGTTCTCGGCTCTGCAACTCCTTCGATTGAAGACTATCACAGAGCAGTTTCAGGCGAGATAGAGCTTCTGGAGCTTAAAAACAGAGTCAGAAATATACCTATGCCGAAGATAGACGTCGTGGATATGAGAGATGAGCTGAACAGAGGAAACAAGACTATATTCAGCGGAATGCTATACCATGCTGTAAAAGACAGACTGGAGAAGAATGAACAGATAATTCTTTTTTTGAACAGCAGGGGATTTGCAAAGACTGTTAAATGCAGAAAATGCGGATATACTGTAAAATGTGATTCATGCGATATATGCATGACATACCATGAGGACAAGAACAGAATGATATGTCACTACTGCGGAGAGACGAAGAGGGTTCCGAATACATGTCCTGAATGCGGAAGCAGGTATATAAAGCATATGGGAATAGGAACTCAGAGGGTTGAGCAGCAGGTGAGAAAGTTCTTCCCTGAAGCCAGAATCGCGAGAATGGACGCAGACACTATGAGCAGAAAGGGAAGCTATGAGAAGACTCTGGGAAGAATGAAATCCGGAGACATAGATATCCTCATAGGAACCCAGATGATAAGCAAGGGTCTTGATTTTCCGAATATAACTCTTGTGGGAATAATACTGGCCGATATATCTCTGAATATACCGGGATATGCTTCGCCGGAGAAGACTTTCCAGCTTATAACTCAGGTTGCCGGAAGGGCAGGAAGAAGCGATAAAGAAGGAGAAGTCATAGTTCAGACCTACAGTTCGGGGAATTATGCCATAGAAGCTGCGGAACTTTCCGACTACAAGAAATTCTACATGGACGAGGTCAAGATAAGAAAAGCATTCAGATATCCTCCTTTCTGCGAACTTATAGATATAACAGTTTCAGGAACTGACGAGCAGAAGACTTATCAGGCCGCAGAAAAACTTTCAGGTTTAATAAAGAAGGATTATTCTGAAAACAGGCTTTTCAGCCAGACTGAAATATCAGGCGCAAATAATGCCTGCATATACAGAGTTAAAAACAGATTCAGATTTAAAATTCTCATAAAGACAGATGAAAAAGAAAAGAAATTTATAAAAGAAATTGTGAGGAAATACTGTATTGATAAGAAAGTTAATTTCAATTCTGATATAATAGTAAGTGTGGACATCGGTCCGCGATTTATTTTATAGAGGTGATTTTATGGCATTAAGAAAGATAAGAGTTGAGGGAGATCCTCTACTAAGAAAGAAAAGCAGAGAAATAGAAGAAGTAAACGATAGAATAAAAGTTCTTGCTCAGGATATGCTTGAAACTATGGAAGCGGCTGAAGGTGTAGGTCTTGCAGCTCCGCAGATAGGCATATTAAAGAGACTTATAGTAATAGATATCGGTCAAGGACCGATGGCGTGTGTAAATCCTGTGATAGTTGATAAATCAGGTGAAGAAATAGATGAAGAGGGATGCCTCAGTGTTCCGGGAAAGAGCGGAAAAGTTTTAAGACCGCATAAAGTCATAGTGGAATATGAAGATTTAGAAGGAAATGAAGTTGGAATAGAGGCAGAAGGTCTTCTTGCAAGAGTTTTCTGTCATGAGATAGACCACTTAGACGGAATTCTTTATATAGATAAACTTGTTGAAGAAGAATAATAAGAAATTAGATAGGATGATATGATGAAAGTCATTTTTATGGGAACACCCGATTTTGCAGTTCCTACTCTTGAAAGAATTGCAGAAGACGGCCATGATATAAAATTGGTGATAACACAGCAGGACAAAAAAAGAGGAAGAGGAAAAAAGCTTCAGTTCACACCTGTAAAAGAGAAGGCAGCAGAACTCGGAATAGATGTTTATCAGCCTGAAAATGTGAACAGCGAAGAAAGCATAGAAAAGATAAGAGAAGCAGATCCGGATGTCATAGTAGTTGTGGCCTACGGACAGATAATGAAAAAGGATATTTTAGATATGCCGAAATACGGATGCCTGAATGTTCATGCATCTCTCCTTCCTAAATACAGAGGAGCCGCTCCTATAAACTGGGTTATAATAAACGGAGAAAAGAAGAGCGGAAACACTATAATGAGAATGAACGAAGGACTCGATACCGGCAATATGATAAGCAAATCTGAAATTGAAATAGGAAGAGATATGAATGCCGGAGAGCTTCATGACATTCTCATGGCTGACGGAGCAGAACTGCTTTCTGGAACTCTTAAAAATCTAGAAAAAGAGAATATAGAAGGCGAAGTTCAGGACGATTCTTTATCATGTTACGCTCCGATGATGGATAAATCGCTTGGCAGGATAGACTGGGAAAAGTCTAATGAGGATATATTCAATCTCATCAGAGGAACTCAGCCATGGCCTGGAAGCTTTTTCGACTATAACGGAGAAACTGTAAAGGTCAAGAAAGCGGAAGTTTCAGATAAAAAATTGGACAAGGAGCCGGGAACTATAATATCTGTCGACAATAGCGGAATTGCTGTTGCGGCTGGAGAGGGAGTCATAGTCCTCAAAGAAATTCAGTTTCCGGGAAAAAGAGCTATGTCTGTAGAAGACTATCTGAGAGGAAATGAAATCGAAAAGACGGTTTTAAGATAGGGGTGATAGAATGGACTATTATACATTAGGATGGATTGTGATAATAATAGCGATGGTTCTGTCGTTTTATTCACAGTCCAAGATAAAGAGCACATTCGAATCGTACAGCAGAGTGTATTCTAAGAGCGGAGTGACGGGAGCTCAAGCTGCAAGAATGCTCCTTGACAGACATGGACTCAATCATGTGCCTATAGAGCTTGTCAGAGGCCAGCTTACGGACCATTACGATCCGTCTGACAGAATACTGAGACTTTCAGAGCCTGTTTACGGAAGCAACTCTATAGCTGCTATAGGAGTTGCCGCGCATGAAGTCGGACATGCTATACAGCATCAGAACAGCTATGCTCCGCTTTCTATAAGAAATGCGATATTTCCTGTTGTAGCTTTCAGTTCAAAAGCAGCGATTCCTATGATACTTATAGGGATGTTGATAGGATTTGCGGGTCTTATAGATCTTGGAATAATAGTTTTTGCGGCGACAGTGTTCTTTCAGTTAATTACGCTTCCAGTTGAATTTGATGCCAGCGGGAGAGCTATTAGCGAGCTTCAGAACGGAATAATTCCGGCAGACGAGATAAAGCCGGTTAAAAAAGTTCTGAGAGCTGCTGCGCTTACTTATGTAGCTGCGGCATTAGTTTCAATAGGAACTCTTCTGAGATTTATAGGAATGAGAAGAAGAGACTAATTTCTGAAGTCAGTTTTAATATTGAGATAATTATCCCCTCGGAAAAACCGGGGGGTTTTGCATTTTACAGATTACTCCAGATTCTGATTTAAGAATCGGAAGTGACAGAATACCGGGCGGTGAAAAAATGAAGATAAATGTTAGAGACAGAGCTTTTAAAGCTCTCAAAGACATATTTATAAATAAGAGCTACTCTAATCTGGCTGCTATAAAATACAGCAGAGATTTAGACGGAAGAGAGAAGGCTTTTTTAAGAGAACTCATGTACGGAACTCTTGAAAACAGCATTTATTATGAGTGGATAATTTCGAAGTTTTCAAAGATAAAGATGAAAAAGATAGATGAAGATGTGAAAATAATAATGAAGACGGCCATACATCAGATTCTCTGTCTGGACAGAATTCCGGACTCAGCTGCAGTAAATGAGGCTGTAAAGCTGGTAGGAAAGTATTCAAACAGAGGCGCTAAAGGATTTGCAAACGGAGTTCTCAGAAGCATATCCAGAAAGAAAGACAGTCTTCCTGAAATAAGCAGGAAAGACACGGCGGAATATCTTTCAGTCAGATATTCATATCAGAAATGGATGATAAAGATGTGGATAGACGATTATGGCGCAGAATTTACAGAAGAACTGTGCAGGGCGAATAATGAGCGCCACTATATGAATATAAGAGTTAACGGTCTTAAAGCGGAAGCTGAAGATATTGAAAGATTTCTTTCTGAAAACGGATATGAATTCGAAAAATCTGAGTATTCGGACATGTCTTATAAAATAGAAAATCCTTCGGGGCTTGTAGACAGTGAAATTTACAGAGACGGAAAAATAGATATTCAGGATATAACTTCAGTGATGGCGGCAGAAGCGCTGAGTCCGAAGCCGGGTGAAAATATACTCGACATATGTGCGGCGCCAGGCGGGAAGACAGGCTGTTTAGCAGATCTTATGGATAACAGAGGAAGTATTTCAGCAAGAGATATATATGAGAACAAGATTTCTCAGATTGAAGATAAGATGAAGAGACTGGGAGTCTCATGTGTTAAAGCTGAAACTGGAGATGCTGAAGTTTTCAGAGAAGAAAATACAGAAAAATGGGACAGATGTCTTGCAGATGTTCCATGTTCAGCCTTGGGACTTATAAGAAATAAGCCGGAGATAAAGTATTTCAGAACTGAAGAATCTATGGAACTTTTTCCTGAAACTCAGATGAATATACTTAAAAATGCATCAGAGTATGTTGAAAAAGGCGGTACACTCGTATACAGCACATGCAGCATAAACAGAAGGGAAAATGAAGAGCTTGTTAAAAGATTTCTTGAAGAAAATCCTGAGTTTGAACTTTCTGATTTCAGTTCAGATATAAAAAAGAGCATAATATCTGATGACGCTGAAAAAGGAATGATTCAGTTTTTCCCTAATGTTCACGGAACGAACGGATTTTTTATAGCTAAAATGAAAAAGAATGAAAATTAAAAACAGCAATATGAAGGAAGCCCTCAGTATCAAAAGATATAAAAAGTTAATAATCTGACTGTAAGCAGACAATACAGACGATTAAAGGGAAAATGAGGGACTAAACGCTGTGCAAAACTAGTTAAATAAGGATATAAATGTGATATAATAATATCTTAGGAGGAGAGGCTTATGACAGATTTAAAATCACTAGATATAGAAGAACTCACTTCCTTAATACTTCAATTAGGTGAAAAGAAGTTTAGAGCGGATCAGATTTATCAGGCCATTCATAAAAATATGGCAGAGGATATAGACGATCTGACTACTTTATCTAAGAAATTCAGAGAAAAGCTTAAAGAAGATTACAAAATAGTTAATATAAAAATAGCTAAAAAGCTAGAGTCTAGACTGGATGATACTAAAAAGTATCTGTTCCTGCTGGAAGACGGCCATGTTATTGAAAGCGTTTTTATGAAATATAGACATGGGAATACGGTCTGCATATCTACACAGGTAGGATGCAGAATGGGATGCTCTTTCTGCGCATCTACAAAAAGAGGACTCGTGAGAAATCTCACGGCTGGAGAAATTCTAAGCCAGGTTTATTCGATTCAGAAAGATACTGGAGAAAGAATTTCCAATATAGTTCTTATGGGAAGCGGAGAACCGCTGGACAATTATGAAAATGTTTTAAAATTTCTGGAAATAATAAACAGCGAGAAAGGACAGAATATAAGCTATAGAAATATAACTCTCTCTACATGCGGAGTTACTGATAGAATTTACGATCTTGCAGATTTAGGCAGACCTTTAAATCTTGCAATATCTCTTCACAATCCTTTCGATTCAGAAAGACGGGAGATAATGCCTTCGGCAAAAAGATATTCTATAGAAGATATTCTCAAAGCCTGCAAATACTACAATGAAAAGACAGGCAGAAGAATAACTTTTGAATATACGCTTATAGACGGAGAAAATGATTCTCCGCGCCACGCTGAAAAGCTGTCACAGCTGTGTTCAGGACTGAACTGTCATGTAAACCTCATACCGCTGAACGATGTGAAAGAATATGATAAGGTAAAGTCTAAAAGCAGTTCCATTCAGAAATTCAAGAAAACATTGGACAGACTTGGAGTTAATTCAACTATAAGAAGGGAACTCGGATCAGATATAAGCGCTGCTTGCGGTCAGCTTAGAATCGACTTTATGGAAGAAGAATAGACTTTTTAGTGAGGTGATTAGATGGAAGTTTTTGCATACACAGATACAGGAGTATCCAGAGAAGAAAATCAGGATGCATACTACTACTGCCAGGGAGAAGTATCTCTGTACATGGTGGCTGACGGAATGGGCGGTCACAGAGACGGAGAATTTGCAAGCAATCTGACAGCGTATACTATAGAAAACTGTTTCGATGAGCATTATGAAGAGCTCGCAGCAGGAAAACTCCCGATTCCGAAATTCATAAATCAGGCTGTTCAGAAAGCAAACAGCGAGATATTCAGTTTTTCTAAAAAAGATATAGAAGACGGAGGAACTATGGGTACGACTGCAGTGATTCTCGTTACAAAAGGAGACAGAGCCTATATAGGACACGTAGGAGACAGCAGAGCGTATCTTGTGAGAGACGGAGAACTGCAAAAACTTACGACAGACCATTCTCTAGTGGAAATGCTCATCCGATCGGGAAGTATAACTGAAGAGGAAGCTAAGACGCATCCACAGAGAAATATAATAACGAGAGCAGTTGGGACGAATGAAAAGATAGAAGTTGATATAAAAAGCTTCGATTTAAAAAAGGGGGATATAGTATTCCTCACTTCAGACGGACTTCATGGAGTTTTAAGTGAAGATTATATAATAGACAAGATAAATGAAACGCCGGAAGATCTGGACGGAGTCTGCAAAGATCTTATTTACGAAGCGAACGAGTTAGGCGGACCTGACAATATAACGATTTTAATGACTAAAAAAAGTTAGGCAGGTGAATTGTATTGATAAACAAAGTGATTGGAGACAGATACGAAATCATTGAAAAAGTTGGAGGCGGAGGCATGGCTGAAGTTTATAAAGCCAGATGCCGTCTGTTAAACAGATATGTTGCTGTAAAAGTGCTGAGGGACCAGTTCAAAAATGACGCTGATGTACTTACTAAATTTAAAAGAGAAGCTCAGTCGGCAGCATCACTTTCACATCCTAATATAGTTAATGTTTACGACGTCGGAGAAGAAGACGGTAAAAACTATATAGTGATGGAGTATATAAATGGAAAAACATTGAAAGACCTTATAAGAATATACGGTCATCTAGATACAAGAGAAACAGTTAATACGGCTATTTCAATAGGAGAGGCGCTGGAAGCCGCTCATAAGAACGGAATAGTCCACAGAGACATAAAACCTCATAATATAATGGTTACAGAAGACAGAATAATAAAAGTTACAGACTTCGGGATAGCAAGAGCTACGAGCAGCGTGACCATGACCAATAACGGAGGGGTTTTAGGATCAGCGCATTATCTTTCACCGGAGCAGGCGAGAGGCGGAATGGTGGACAAGAGATCAGACATATACTCACTAGGAGTAGTTATGTACGAGATGGCCACAGGAAAAGTTCCGTTTGATGCGGACAGCCCTATAAGCGTTGCCATAATGCATATTCAGGAAGATCCAGTGCCGCCGAGAGAAATAAATCCGGATATTCCGAGGGAACTGGAATTCATGATAATGAAAGCTATGAAAAAGAATCCTGCAGAAAGATATCAGGATGTGAAATCTCTTCTTGCAGATCTTAAATCTTATCAGAAAGACGGAACACTCGCATCGTCTATAAAAGCGGCTGAAGATATAGATTCAAGAACTCAGATAATACCGCCTATAAACGATGAGATGATTAAAGAGAGAAATAAACTCGTCAAAGAGAAAAGCAAAGAAGAAGAAAAGAAGAACAGACAGAAAAAAGCTGAAGAAGAAAAAGCTGCAAGGGCCAAAGAAAAAGAAGAAAAGAAACTTCAGAGAATAGAAGCTAGAAAAAAAGCTAAAGAAGAAAAAGAGAAGAAAAAAGCCGCAGCTGCTGCAGCCGCTGCAGAACAGGCAGCTTCAGGAAAAGATAAAGATAAAGAAAAAAACAGAAGAAATACAATACTGGCCGCTATGCTGGCACTGCTTACCGTAATAGTGGCATCAGTGATATATCTTGCAAGCGACGGAGATTTATTCAAATCTGAAACTGCAGCTCCTTCGATAGTAGGACTGACGCTTGAAGAAGCGGAAAATCTGCTTTCACCTGAAGGAGTTAAAGTGAAAGTGGATGGAGAAGAATTCAGCGAAGAGCAGGAAGCAGGAAAGATAATAAGCCAGACAGTGCCTCCTACTGCAAAAGTTAAAGAAGGAGACACTATAGGAGTCGTAATGAGCAAAGGAGCGCAGCCGGCAGTAGTTCCTGATATATGGGGGCTGGATCCGGAAACAGCAAGAATTACACTTAGAGACCACGGACTCATACTGGGTTCTCAGTCTGAAGAATTTGATGACAATATAGAAGCTGGACTTGTAATGCTTCAGGATCCGGTTCCTAATACAGAAGTTCCGAAGAATACAGAAGTAAATATAGTTATAAGCAAGGGAAGAGAGATTTACTACTCTACAGTTCCTAATCTTGTAGGACTTGAGTTTTCTCAGGCCAGCAATCAGCTGAACAATTCGAAACTTTCAATAGGTCAGGTTTCATATCAGCATAATGATCAGAAGAGCGGAACAGTTATTTCGCAGAGCCTTAATGCCGGAACTGACGTAGAGCAGTGGTCGAGCGTAGACATGGTAGTCAGCAGCGGTCCTGAAAAGAAAGAAGAGCCGAAGGATGACAAAAAGGACAGCAGCGGCTCTAAGCAGATAAGCATAAGCGCAAGCAATATAACACCTAAACCGGTTGATGTTACGGTGTACAAACTGAAAGATGGAAACAGATCGACAGTTTATACTAAATCTAATGTTGACGCGACTAGCGGATCAGTGTCTGTGAGTTTCAGTGACAGTGATAAAGGAAAAGTAGTTTACGAGCTTTATGTAGACGGAATTCCTCAGTCGTCAAAACAGGTTGATTTTTAGAGGTGAACTATGTTAGAAGGTAAAATAATAAAAGGGGTTGGCGGTTTCTACTATGTAGAAACTGCTGACTGCGAAATATATACATGCAGAGCAAGAGGGGTTTTTAGAAATATTGAAAAAACCCCTCTTGTTGGCGATAACGTAAAAATAAGAATAAGCGATGAGAAAGACATGGAAGGATATGTTGAAGAGATTCTTGAAAGAAAGAATCAGCTTCTGAGACCTCCAATCGCAAATATAGACCAGATAGTTATAATCTTCGCGCTGAAGAATCCGAAGCCGAATTTATGGCTTCTGGATAAGTTTCTGATACAGGCTGAAGCGCAGGAGCTGGATATAACTGTATGTCTTAATAAATCAGATTTAGTAAAAGAAGAAAAAGCTCAGGAAACGGCAGAAATTTACAGAAAAGCCGGATACAGGGTTATTTTAAGCAGCGTTGAAGAAAAACGCGGCATAGATGAGATTAAGGAAATAATGAAAGACAGAACCACTGCAGTAGCAGGACCTTCAGGGGTCGGAAAATCGACTCTTCTTAATGAAATTCAGCCAGGTCTTGAACTTGAAACTGGAGATGTCAGCAGAAAAACAGCAAGAGGAAGACATACGACTAGACACTCTGAACTCCATGAACTGGATTTTGGAGGATTCGTATTCGACACTCCGGGATTCAGTTCTCTGGAACTCGATTTTTTAGATGAGGACAGCCTTGAAGATTATTTCATAGAAATAGGAGAGCGTTCAGAAAGCTGCAGATTCAGAGGCTGCAGACACAATAAAGAGCCTGGATGCGCAGTAAAAGAAGCAGTGGAAGCTGGAGAGATAAGTAAAGAGAGATATGAAAATTATCTAATGTTCTTAAAAGATATAATGGAAAGGAATGTATACTAATGGCAAAACTTTCACCATCTATACTCTCGTCTGATTTCAGCAGACTGGGAGAGGAAATATCGATACTTGACAGAAGCGAAGCGGAATACGTTCATATAGATGTGATGGACGGAAGCTTCGTTCCCAATATAACTTTTGGAGCGCCTGTAGTGAAAGCGATAAGAAAATTCACAGACAAGATTTTCGATGTCCATCTTATGATAGACAGACCGGAAAACTATGTGAAAGATTTCAGAGATGCAGGAGCAGATATAATAACTGTTCATGCTGAAGCGTGCAGACATCTGCACAGAAATATTCAGCAGATAAAATCTCTTGGGGTTAAGGCTGGAGTTTCACTGAATCCGGCTACTCCGCTGTCAGATATAGAATATGTGCTGGATGATATAGATCTAGTTCTTATAATGACAGTAAATCCCGGATTCGGAGGACAGTCGTTCATACCTCAGGTAAAGAAAAAGATAAAAGAACTTTCAGATATTATAAAAGAGAGAAATCTCGATATAGAAATTGAGATAGACGGCGGAGTCAATCTTGAAAACTGCAAAGAGCTTGTAGATTTAGGAGCAGACGTTCTGGTAGCAGGTTCTGCAGTTTACGGCAGTGACAATGTTGAAAAAAGAATAAGAGAATTCAAGGAAATAATAGGATAGGGGTAAGAAAGACATGAAAAAAGCCCTTCTTATATCGGGAGGAAGCTCCTCGGAAGAAGTTATTGAAAAATACAGAGAAGATTCGTATATAATATCGGTCGACAGCGGAGCCGGCATCTTGAGAAAAATGAATATAGAACCGGATTTATTTATTGGAGATTTCGATTCTATAGACGATATTTCAAGAAAAATGCTCGATTCTGAAAGTTCCGAAGTTATAAAAGTTAAAGCAGAAAAAGATGAAACAGATACAGAACTTGCTGTAATTGCGGCGCTTGAAAGAGGGTTTAAAGAGATTGTAATGGTTGGAGCTACTGGAACAAGACTCGACCATACGCTTGGGAACATGAGTCTTCTTTCAAGAATAGAAAAGGCCGGAGCAAAAGGGCTAATAGCTGACGGACATAATGAGATAAGATTCACTTCAGGATATCTGAAAGTGAAAAAGGATCCCGGATTTAAATATCTGTCGATTATTCCATTCGGCGGAAATGCTTCAGGCATAAGCATAAAAGGAACTAAATATGAAGCTGATTCAATTGAAATAGAATCTGACTCTGTTATAGGGGTCAGCAATGAAATAACAGCAGACTTTGCTGAAATAGAAGTTAAAGAAGGAAAACTTCTCGTTATAAAATCTAAAGACTGAAACAGACTGTAAAAAAGCGGCAGATATTTAAATCTGCCGCTTTTTTGTTTCAAGTTCTGACAAAACTGAAAGGTTCTATGTATAAAAAAGGGGCTTCCTTTGCGGAAGCCTGTTATATTGCTCTTTCAACTTTTCCAGATCTTAAACATCTTGTACAAACATTTATTGTTTTCGGAGAACCGTCAACAACAGCTTTTACTCTACGTAGGTTAGGCTTCCAAGTTCTTCTGCTTTTGTGGTGAGAGAAAGTAACTTGGTTTCCTGCTGCTGTTCCTTTTCCGCATACTGCACATTCTTTAGCCATTATTAAAACACCTCCTAAATTCCGTTTCCGGAAATAAACACTACACTTGATTATAACACAGCATATGGACTACTTCAATAATTATTTTAAATAGAAAAATACGGAAATTAAAGAAAAATATGTTAAAAAAAGACTAAAATATTAAATTTTGCAATTATATAGATATAAAGATGTGTATAAAGTAGATAAATACCGCTTATATATGATAATATATAAAGAGTACAGTTTTGTTCAATTAGAAATTAAGAAAATTATCATATAAATGAAAATAAAACATTAAACAGAGATAAGGAGGTAGCCGTTTTAAACGGCGCGTAAATATGCCAGCTAAATATACGAATGAGATAGGTAATGTAATAATAGAAGACAATGTTTTAGCGACTATAGCAGGACTTGCGGCTATGGAATGCTACGGACTGGTGGGAATGGCCAGCAAAGGTGCGGGAGACGGTCTTTCTACACTTCTTCAGATGGAGAATCTGACTAAGGGAGTTAAAGTTTCGACAGAGGAATATGGTATAACTATAGACCTTTATATAATAGTTCAGTTCGGAATAAGCATTTCTACAGTTGCAGAAAACATAATAGAAAAAGTTAAGTACGCAGTTGAGGAAGCTACAGGAATGCATGTTGAAAGAGTTAATATACATGTTCAGGGAGTACGTGTACAGGAAAATTAATTCATAAATAGGAGGAAGAATAAGTGGTTTTAAGTAATATAGACGGAAATATGCTTAAAGACATGTTTTTAAGTGCGGCCAAAAATCTTGAAAGACATAAAGAGATGATAAATGCGCTTAACGTATATCCTGTACCGGATGGAGATACGGGAACGAATATGTCTTTAACTATGAAATCAGCAGTAAAGGGACTAGTAGACGGTAAAGATAAAAGTGTAAAAGAAGTTATAGAAGCAGTTACTAAAGGATCTCTTATGGGAGCGAGAGGAAACTCAGGAGTTATTCTTTCACAGATAATAAGAGGATTCGGAAAAGGACTGGAAAATGAAGAAGAAATAACAGTAAGAGCGCTTTCGTATGCGTTCAGAGAGGCTACAGACACAGCTTACAGAGCAGTTATGAAGCCTACAGAGGGAACAATACTTACAGTTGCAAGAGGATGCAGCGATGCCGCATACGAGCTTTCAAGAACTGAAACTGATATAGCTAAATTTGTAAAAGAAGTTATAAAAGCAGGAAATGAAACTCTGGACAGAACTCCTGAAATGCTTCCGGTTCTTAAAGAAGCAGGGGTTGTAGACGCCGGAGGAAAAGGGTATATAACTATACTTGAAGGAATGCTTTCAGTTTTAACAGGAGAGAAACTCGATTATTCAGGATTTGAACAGGCTCCTGCAGTTCAGGCGGCTCCAGCTCAGCTGGATGCGAATATAGAGTTCGGTTACTGCACTGAGTTTATAATAAACAACACTCATGCAGATCCCGACAAGTTCAGAGAAGAGCTTGACCCGCTCGGAGACTCAATGCTCGTTATAGGCGGAGACGATATAATAAAAGTTCATATCCACACTAATAATCCTGGAGATGTTCTTGAAAGAGCGGTAAAACTTGGAGAACTTATAGACATAAAAATAGACAATATGAGATATCAGCACAGTCATAATAATTTCTCAAATGAAGAAGTTGAGAAAGCAGAAGAAAGTGCTGAGATGAAAAAATACGGAATAATATCAGTTTCGGTAGGTGAAGGACTCAGCGAACTGTTTAAAGAAATAGGAGTAGACAAGATAATTTCCGGCGGACAGACTATGAATCCGAGCACTGAAGATATAATGAAAGCTGTAGACAGCATGAATGCGGAGAATATAATAATTCTTCCGAATAACAGCAATATAATACTTGCGGCATCTCAGGCAAAATCTATTTCAGAGAAAAATGTGGAAGTAGTGCCTACAAAATCTGTTCAGGCAGGAATATCAGCGCTTCTTGCATTCAATCCTGAAGCTGAAATGGAAGAAAACGTGGAAAATATGATAGATGCTTACGAGCAGATAAAAACAGGACAGATAACTTTTTCAGTTAAAGACACAAGCATCAACGGAACAGAGATTAAAAAAGGCGATATAATGGGTCTTATGGGAAAAGAAATTATCTGCACAGGAAAAGAAGTTCCGAAAGTCACTCTAGACGTAATAGACAGACTTTCAGAAGAAACACCGGATATAATAACTATAATCTATGGTGAAGATGTAAAAGAAAGCGATGCAGAAGAGCTTTTCAAAATAGTTGAAGAAAAATATTCAGATTCGGATGTAGAGCTGATAAACGGAGGACAGCCTCTTTATCACTATCTGATATCTGTAGAATAAAATCAGAAAGAATCTGGGAATTCAGACAGAAGTTTCTACTTCAGACTGAAAATTCAGATTCTTTTTTTGTAGAAGATTATTTTTAGAAGAATATTAGTAAAATTTTACTATAATCACAGAATGCATTTACATTCCGCTGTAAAATTTAACTGCAGCAGGAAGTAATGTTATACTGAAAACAGGAGATGATATTTTGAGTATGCTGGAAGAAAGCGTAAGAACGCTTAAAGGCATAGGAGAGAAGAAAGAAAAGCTGCTTTCAAATCTTGGAATAAAAACGGTAGAGGATTTGATATACTATTTTCCTGTTAATTATGAAGACAGAAGCAGATTTACAAATTTAAGAGATGCGGCAGACGGAGAACTTGCAAGTTTTAAAGTCAGAGTCAAAGGAAATCCGACATCCTACAGACCGAGAAGAGGCATGAATATAATAAAAGTGGCTGTTACAGACGGAACTGACACAGCCTATCTCACGTTTTTCAATCAGAACTACAGATACAGTCAGTTTAAAGACGGAGACGAAATATATGTGAGCGGAAAACCTAAGACCGTTGGAATAGTTAAAGAATTCAATACTCTTGTTGTAAGTAAAAAGTTAGGAGGCAGCGGAGGAATAGGGAGTATAAATCCCGTATATCCTCTTACGAAAGGACTCAGCAATAAAGAAGTCAAAAAATTTGTAAAAGAAAGTCTTAAAAGCATTGAAGAGATTCCGGATATCCCTGAATATATAAAGGAAAAATACGGTCTGAGAGATATACATTCTTCAATAATCAGCCTCCATTTTCCTGAAGACAGAGAGGATTATCTGACTGCGAGAAATACGCTTTCGTTTTCAGAACTTTTAGAGCTTCAGCTCGGACTTCTGATGCTTAAAAACAAAAGACAGAAGATTACAGGATGCACAGTATTTCCTAAAATAAGTCTTTTAGAAGAATTTGAAAATAATCTGCCTTTCAGGCTGACAGATGCTCAGAGAAATTCAATAAAAGATATAGAAAGAGATATGGAGTCTGAAAAACAGATGAACAGACTCATTCAGGGGGATGTAGGTTCAGGAAAGACTATGGTAGCAGCCTACGCTCTTTTAAAAGCGGTCAAATCAGGCTATCAGGGAGCAATGATGGCTCCTACTGAAATACTTGCAAGACAGCACTATGAAAGCCTTAAAGAAAGTCTTCAAGAATACGGAGTGAATATAGAGCTCATAGTCAGCAATCTCAAAGCAAAAGAGAAGAGAGAAGCTGTAGAGAAAATAAAAACCGGACAGGCGGACATAGTAGTAGGGACTCATGCAATAATAGAAGACTATCTTGAATTCAGCAGGCTCGGAATTGTAATAACGGATGAGCAGCACAGATTCGGGGTCAATCAGAGAGCGAAGCTTTCAAATAAAGGCCTGAATCCTGATATTCTAGTCATGACGGCGACTCCAATTCCAAGGACGCTCGCACTTATAGTATATGGAGATTTAGATATTTCAATAATAGATGAAATGCCTCCGGGAAGAAAACCTGTCAGAACTTACGGAAGAAGATACAATGCCAGAAAGAATATATACGACTTTGTGGAAAAGCAGATAAAATCAGGAAGACAGGCTTACGTTGTATGCCCTATGGTTGAAGAAAATGAAATTATGAAGCTCAAATCTGCTGAGGAAGTATATGAAGAGCTGAGAAGAGTTTACAGAAATATAAATGTGGGTCTTCTTCACGGTAAAATGAAGGGTGCAGAAAAAGATGAGATAATGAATAAATTTAAAGACAGAGAAATAGATCTTTTAGTGTCCACCACAGTTATTGAAGTAGGCGTAAATGTGCCGAATGCCAATATAATGGTAATAGAAAATTCGGAAAGATTCGGTCTTGCACAGCTCCATCAGCTGAGAGGAAGAGTCGGGAGAGGAAAATACCAGTCTTACTGCATACTTCTGACAGAGGGAAGATCTCAGGTATCTATTGAAAGAATTAAGACTATGCAGAATACTAATGACGGATTCATAATATCGGAAAAGGATCTTGAACTCAGAGGTCCTGGAGAATTCTTTGGACTGAAGCAGCACGGAGTTCCGGAACTTAGAATATCGAAACTCCCAAGAGACATGAAAATTCTTTCCGCTGTTCAGATACTTGCAAGTGAAATAATGAACGAAGATTCTGAACTGAAAAAAGAAGAAAATAGTGTATTGAGAATGAAATTGGATAGAAAAATACAATTGTAAATGTGAATAAAAGCACTAAATTAAGGGTATAAATAGATAGATGAGGATAAATATTTTGAATGTATTCTCAAAATTCTATATAAAAAAACTAAAAACGAAAGTCTCTTCTCAATACGTTCAGATTGATAAATAATAAATTAAATATACATTTAGTATTAAATGTAGTATAATTTATATAAGAACGATATATTTGGATAAAATTAAGAAAAGTGGATGATTTTGCCGAAAAATGCAGAAAAGTTCACTTTAAATATATTCTGAGAAATTATTTATCTGAATATTTTATAATTATATGAGTATAGCGATTAAGGCTTTTTTCTCAATTAGAAAGCGTGATTCAAAATCGCATATGAGTATAAATTGTAATTTTTTAAATCAGCAGTTAATGTAGATTATATGAAAGGAGTCTTACTGCAGTGATTGAAGATATCAAAGTTGAATTGGCAAGGGAACTTCTTCTAGGGAAAGTTGAAACTCTTGAACCAGAAAAAGTTGATATAGAAGAGAGTCTAGACAGAATACTGTATGAAGACTTTAAATCAGAAGTTAATATTCCTAATTTCAGAAAATCTGCACTTGACGGTTTTGCTCTTGATTTTGCGGACACGCAGGATATAGAGGATGAACCGAAAGCATTTAAAATACACGGTTATATTGAAGCCGGAAATCTCCAGAAAAACGGTCATGAAAAAAATACAGCAGTAAAAATAATGACCGGAGCATCAGTTCCTGACGGCTATAACACAGTCATCAAAAAGGAAATTGTCGAGGAGAAGGACGGATATGTATATATATCACAGAAGCTTAAAGACAAAGCTAATGTCGTTCAGATTGGCGAAGATGTCAAAACAGGAGATGTTATTGCTGAAAAGGGTATAGTTGTAAACCCTGGAATGGTAGGAGTTATGGCAAGTCTGGGAACAGAGAAAGTGGAAGTAGTCAGAAAGCCCAGAGTCGGAATTCTGAATACGGGAAAAGAAATTTTACCTGTAGGAAAACCGCTTTCCGAAGGACAGATTTACAACAGCAACTACTACACTTTAGCTTCTATACTGAGAAGAATGGGATGCATTCCTGTAAACATGGGAATTGCGACAGATGATATAGACGAGATAGCTGATACAGTCGATGAATATGTGGACAGTGTAGATATAGTTCTTACAACTGGAGGAGCTTCAGTAGGAGATTATGATTTTATTTACGATGTCTACAGAAGACTCGATGCTGAAGTTATTTTTAAAAGAGTCGATATGAAGCCGGGAACACCTATGCTTTCGGCTTATTATAAAGAAAAGCTTCTTATAGGTCTTTCGGGAAATCCGGGAGCGGCTTTCGTTTCTTTCGATTATCTGATAACGCCTGTTATCAATAAGCTGAGAGGAAAGGCTGACTGGGAACCTAAGAAAGTTAAAGCCAGATTAAAAACTGATTTTATAAAAAAATCGCCTAGAAGAAGGCTCGTGAGAGCGCGTTTTGAAATAGGAGAAAAAGAAAATTATGTTTTCATACCTAAGAATCAGAAATCAGGAACGCTTCAGTCTATGACTGTAAGCAACTGTTTAATTGATGTTATGCCTCCAAGCGACGGTCTCAAAGCCGGAGAAGAAGTTGAAGTAATACTTCTCGAAGGAGGAGATTTAAGATGATACCGGCTGTTCTGATTTCGGGATTTTCCGATTCCGGAAAAACCACTATAGTCGAAAAACTGCTCAGAATACTGACAGAAAAAGGCTATGAAGTTGCAACAGTTAAACATCATCATGGAGGGAAATTGGATCTCGGAGAAGACAGAGACAGCACAAAACACTTAAATGCCGGAGCCTCTTCGGTAAGTCTCTCGTCAAAAAGCAATTACGTTGTCATAAAAAGAGTGAAGAAAGAGAAAACTCTTTCTGAGATACTTTCCGAGATAGAAAATGTTGACTTAATTCTTGTGGAAGGCTACAAAAGGGAGAACTTCCCCAAGATTGAAGTATATAGAAGTGAGCTAGACAATCCAAGGCTGAAAGATCCAGACGGAAATATCATAGGGGTAGTGTCCGACATTGAACTGCCGGACAGAGATATACCGGTTTTTGGGTTCAATCAGACAGACAAGCTCGCAGAGTTCATTCAAACAAAATTTTTAAGGTAGAAAGGAAGAATACTATGGTTAACTTAAAGATTAACGGAATAGATGTTCAGGCTTCTGAAGATTCTACTATACTTGATGCAGCTAAGAGCATAGGAATAGATATTCCTACGTTCTGCTACAGTGAGGTATTACAAAACTTTTCGGGTTGTAGAATATGTGTAGTTGAGGTTAAAGGTAGTGCAAGACTTATGGCTGCTTGTTCAACACCTGTTCAAGAGGGAATGGATATACAGACTGAGTCGGAAAAAGTAGTAAAAGTAAGAAAAGACTTACTTGAGCTTATTTGGGCAAATCACCCGTCAGACTGTCTGACTTGTGAAAAAGTCGGAACATGTAAACTTCAAGAATACATGTACAGATATGGAGTATCACAGTCTCCATATAAGAAAAACAAAGAAGATTATGAACTAGATACAGGAAACCCTGTAATGATAAGAAACCAGAACAAATGTATACTTTGCGGAAGATGTGTAAACGTATGTAGAGAAGTTCAGGGTACAGGGGCAATAGACTTTATAAATAGAGGTATAAAATCTAAAATAGCTACAGGATTTGACGTTGACCTTAATCAGGACAACTGCAGATTCTGCGGACAGTGTATATCAGAATGTCCTACAGGAGCTATTTTAAACAGACAGTTCGTTGGAACTAGACCGTGGGAAATTGAGAAAAAAGTTACTACAACTTGTCCGTTCTGCGGAACAGGATGTAACTTCGATCTTAATGTAAAAGACGGTAAAGTTGTGGGAGTTACTCCGCACCTTGATTCTGTTGTAAACCAGAAATCTATGTGTGTTAAAGGTAGATTCCACATAGACATGATTAACAGTGATGAAAGACTGAAATATCCTCTTATAAGACAGGAAGATGGAAGTTTCAGAAGAGCTTCATGGGAAGAAGCAATGTCATATACTGTTTCAAGACTTAAAGAAATTAAGGAGAAATACGGCGGGGACGCTATAGCGGGACTAAGTTCAGCTAGATGTGTCAACGAAGACAACTTCGTATTCCAGAAAATGATGAGAGTCGCTTTCGGAACGAACAACGTTGACCACTGTGCTAGAACCTGACATGCTCCAACAGTTGCAGGTCTTGCAGCTACGTTTGGAAGTGGAGCTATGACTAACTCCATAAATGAAATACAGGACAATGATGTTCTTTTCATTATAGGTTCTAATACCACAGAAGCGCACCCTATAATAGGGAATAAAATGAAGCAGGCGGCTAGAAAGGGAGCTAAACTTATAGTTATAGACCCTAGAAGAACTGAAATAGCTGACTTCGCTTATCTTCATGTGCCTCTTAAATCAGGAACTGACGCAGCGTTAGTTAACGGTTTAATGCATATAATAATTAAAGAAGATCTACATGATAAAGAATTTATAAAAGAAAGATGTGCCGACTTCGAAGAAGTTGCTGAAGTTGTTGAAAAATACACTCCAGAATACACATCAAAAATAACAGAAATACCGGAAGATGTACTTTATGAAGTTGCAAGACTTTATGCAACTACAGATAAAGCCGGTATATTCTATACACTGGGAATAACTGAGCACACAACAGGTACAGCAAACGTTATGAACCTTGCTAACCTTGCAATGCTTACAGGACACCTTGGAAAACCTAATGCAGGGGTTAACCCTCTTAGAGGACAGAACAACGTTCAGGGTGCTTGTGACATGGCGGCTCTTCCAAACTACTTCCCAGGATACAGACAGGCTTATGACCCTGGAGTTATAGAAGAATATGAAGAAAGATGGGGAGTTAAACTTAACACTAACCCAGGACTTAGAATTCCTGAAATGCTTGACTCTGCAGCAGACGACACTGGAGTTAAAGCTATGATAGTAATGGGAGAAGACCCTGTTCTTACTGACCCTGATGCTAACCACGTTAAGAAAGCTCTTAACAATCTTGAATTCTTAGTGACTCAGAACATAATAATGTCTGAAACTTCAAAATATGCGGATGTTGTTTTCCCAGCTACATGCTATGCTGAGAAAGACGGAACATTCACAAATACTGAAAGAAGAGTTCAGCGTGTTAGAAAAGCAGTAGATCCGCCAGGAGAAGCTAGAGTTGACTGGGAAATCCTTTGTGATATAGCTAAAGGAATGGGAGCACCTGGATTCGACTATACTTGTGCAGAAGATATATTCAATGAAATAAGAGAATGTATGCCTTCTTACAGAGGAATGACTTATGAAAGAATAGACAAGGTAGGACTTCAGTGGCCATGTCCGACAGAAGACCACCCTGGAACTAAATATCTTCACGAAGGTAAATTCCCTATAGGAAAAGGTCTAATGATTCCAATTGAATATGAAGAGCCTGCAGAATTATGTGATGAAGAATATCCAATACTTCTTACAACAGGAAGAATGCTTTATCACTACAACGTTATGACTAGAGAATCTGATTCGCTTGACGGATTAAGACCTCACGAACTTGCTGAGATAAATCCTGAAGACGCAGAAGCGTATGGATTAGATGAAAACTCATTTATAAGAGTTACATCTAGAAGAGGAAGCATCGTAACTAGAGTTAAGATAACTGACAGAATGAAAAAAGGTATGATGTTTATGACATTCCACTACAAAGAATCTCCAGTTAACGACCTTACTAACTCAGAATTCGACCCAGTAACTAAGACAGCAGAATACAAGATATCAGCTGTTAAGATGGAAAAAGTTGAATCTGAAGAAGAAGCGCTACAGGCAATGCACGATGCATATGTTCATGTGGACATTATAGAAGACTAATAATAGAATT